>JAPOOU010000030.1 GCA_026713245.1 Chloroflexota bacterium | reverse complement strand
TTTGTCCATTTGCGGACCCCGCAATATCGTTTTCGGAGTTTAGCGCCTCTTTTTGGACAATGGCGCTAGGTTTGAGCCGGGCGCGGGTTTGAAAAGCGGCGGCTCGGGCTGGGCGGCTGCGTGTGGCATAACGTCGAAGGATACAGCAAGGCAGGGAGAAAAGGGCGACTATATGGTCGCGGTATCGGGCGGGCGGGCGAGCCACCGCCGCGCGCAGGTCACGTAGGTCGCGTAGGTCGGTAGACTACTGACGCGCACTGATGTCCCCCCCCCAAAAAAAAAAAAAAAAACACGCCCCTACATCAGGCCCTGTTTGGCGGCAGAGGTTAAATCTCGGTGTTCTCGGTGGTTAATTGCCAATAATCTGAAATGCGCCCCGGCATACCTTGACAGGCACAAACTTGCCCGATGCCGCCGGCAAGCCGTCAAAGCCCTCGAGATGTTGATTCATCTATTGCTCACGACAGCAGTCGCTATGGCGACTATTTCCAGTCGCGCAAAAGCAAGATGACTCAATCTCGACATCGGCGCGCGCCAGCGCCAGTTGAAGCTGCGGTCGCACAAGGTCCGCTTCGGCAACTCTGCCGAGGCGCTCCAGACAAGTGACAAAGCCCTGCAAGCTCCAGACGTTGTTTGGGCGCTGCATCGCCCGGCAGAGGGATCGATCAAGCCCTAAATCCGCGCGATAAACGGCAAGCGCTTCTTCGACCTGTCCGCACTCCAACAATAGAGCGCCCAGCGCATGGCGAGTTGGCATCGCCCAGCCCCAAGGCTCGGCAAATTCCAGATGATCATCCAGGTAGACTGCGCGCCGGAGGTGCTCGAACGCGCATTCGGTGTCTCCCCGATGATAGGCCACTTCTCCCTGCATCATGGCGTCGGCGACTTCTAAAACATCAATGCAGTTGTTGTTGAAAATGAAGCGCGTATCCGGCACTTTGGCTTGCGCCACTATAAATGCCGCGACTTCGACAGCGGCCGCTTCATGTTCATGCAGCGTCGCCAACGCGATCGCGCGCGCGTAGTGGAGCATTGCAAGCGAATTGCAATAGAGATCCTCATCGACCGGGGTCGGCTCTAGCAGTATCTCTCGCCACCTGCCAAAGCGGACCAGGACGTGCAGCCGCATCGACAAGACGCCTTCCAGGTGGTCGGCCATCGGCGGATCGTCTATTCTCAGCAGATCTTCGTTTGCCAAAACAGCGATTTCATCGGCGGCTTCCAGCGCAGTTTTGAATTGTCCCAGCAGCATGGCCGCGTAGACCTTGAAGTGGATATTGTGCGCGCGGTAAAACGTATAATCAGTAAGAACGCCGTCGCGCGCCGCGAACACGTTATCAACAGCAATGGCGCGGCGATTGGCGACTATGGCGTTGTAATATTGTCCACAGAGGACATCAATATGCGACGGCATATGCAGCAGATGTCCGGCATCAGGCGCCAGGTCCCGCAACTGATCGGCGGCCCGCATAGCCCGTTCCGGCTGGGGGGACATTTCCAGCAAATGGATGTGCAGATGCAGCAAGCCCGGATGAGGCTGCGCCGCGGACGCTTCGACCTGGTCCAGCGCTCTTTCGACTACAGCAATCGCTTCAGTCGTATCAGCGTCGTCCGCTGGTTCGCCGGTTTCCAGATTCCACAATTGCCAGGGCGTACGATTCATGAGTGCTTCCGCAAATAGCGCAGCCACATCCGAATCGTGTGGAAACGCGCGATAAACGTCTCGCATGGCGGCCGCAAACTCGTCGTTCCAGGTCTCCAGGACTTCCACATCAGTTTCGTCGTCTCGCTGAAAGCGTTTCTCCAGCGCTTTCAAGAGTGCGCTCTCAACGGGCCTCGCGCGGTCCAAGCGCGCGTAACCTTCCAGGATCGTCGCTCGTCCCCGGCGCAAGGCCAACGCAAGCGCATTTGGCGCGAAGGCTTCCCACTGTTTGTTGTAGTTGCATCCGAGACCGTAGGCGACTCCCCAATGAGCCATCACACAGTGCGGGTCCTGGTCCAGCGCCTTGCGAAAGCATTTGACCGCTTCGTCATGGTTGTAGCCGTAGAGCCAGGTCAAGCCGCGGTCAAACCAGCGTTGCGCCTCGGGAGCATCGGTCGTTATGGGTCGTGAAAAAGTTCCAAGATCGTAGTAATCGGACATCGTAACGTTAAGCCTTGGGCATCCTACAATCGTAACATGCGAGCGAAGCCGCGCAACTGACAGTGAGCACGGACAATAGCATCAAAGTGATCATAGCATGCCGGGACCAATTTCCGCCTCCCTCTCCAACCGGTTCAGCGAAACATGATGTGTGCGTTGAGATTCATCTGTTTGCCTGCCAGAACGTACGCATTGCGGGGGCGTTTGACGGTCAGCGTCCAAGCGGCCCGCTGAAACGCTCGTAAGTCGCAGGTCATAATGCACGGGCGTCTCGGCGAGGCGACCCTAGGCTTTTCACATTTATGTGACATTCGACAGTGACTGGCTTTGATGCGATTCCTTCCTAATGCGTGGCGACGGATTCGGCTCGACGTCAGCGCCGTTTCCAGGCCTCTCGTGAGATCATGACGAGAAAACCGGCAAGGAACACAGGCAGATGAAAGGCCGCCAAACCGAGCGCCTCCGTGATGAGGCCGATGCCGAACCAGAGCAACAGCAGTATCGTAGCCAGAATGACCACCCGCAGGGTAGCGGCCCTGACCCGGCCGACGTGGTGAAATAGCAGCACCCATGCGCATAAGCCAGACAAGAAGGTCAGGTAGAACACCAGCAAGAAGGCCAGCGCATGCCAGGCGGAAACATCTATCGCCCGGAGCAGCAAGGGCCCATTGACGCTCCCCCAGAAGAGATACGGTCCGGGGCTTAGGAGATTCATCGCGATGCCGGTCATGAGCACGCGGCGCTTGCTATGCGCCCGCACGGACGCGGTATCCGCTGCCAAATTAGTCGCCGCGCCCGATTGATACTGATCCCGCGCGCCCCAGGCGATCGCCAGCAACAGAGCCCCACCGCCGATCTGAATCAACTTCAGAACATCATCAGGTAGCTGACCCAGCAGGAAGGTCATCAATACGATGATGGGCGCATCGGTAATCAAAGGCGCCAGGACGACCAATAGTGCCGCCCGCCAGCCTTGCGTCAGCGTCGTATTGACGACGTAGGCGATCAGCGGGCCGGGAATGACCGCGGCGCTCAAGCCAAAGCTGAGTGCCGGCAATAGGAATTGGCTGATCATCGTCGCGCCCGACTCCTCGTCATCTACTTCACATCAATGTCGCTAGTCGAACTCGGTCGGCAAATTGGGCTGCCGCCAGTGACGGAACCAGCGTCCAATTTGCGCCTCGGTGACGCGCCCTTGCGATAGCGGCGGCAGCTGATCTGGCGCGAACCAGTCCACCGCGAGGCTCTCTTCGCTGGTTGTCGCTTCGCCACCAATCAGATCACAGAGGAAGAAGAGCTTGTAGACGGCGAAGGCGGATCGGCGATTGCGCCGGTTGCGGTCGTCCACCGCCATGAGCTTGACAGCGCGCGCCTGGTAGCCGCTTTCTTCGCGGATCTCGCGCTCGACAGCACCCGCCGGACCATCGCCGACATCGGCCCAGCCGCCCGGCAATGACCATAAGCCGTCGCCTGCTTCCTGCACCAGCAGCACTTTCCCGTCCTTGAAGACCGCGCCGCGCACGTCGACTTTGGGGGTGATATAGCCATCGTCACAGTCCAGCAGGGCGCGGACAGTTATCGGAGCGGTGTCACTCGCGCCACCCAGCATCTCGGCGGCGATATCGAGAAGCTGTTGATAGCGTTCACGGTCGTAGTGGTCTTTCACGTAATAAAGGCCGGTATTGGCGATGGCGGCGATGCGCTGCGCCCATTCGATGTTCCTGCTCATTTGTGTTCCCTCGATGCTCCGCTAGATGCGGGATTATACACGAGCGCTTGGCTACAACCTCCCCCGGCCCCTTCCCTTGAGCAATCGCATCACATTGTTTGTTCACCGAGGGTCGCGTAGGGCGCGTAGACTCAGCCAGCCGACTCTGACCGGGAGCACCGAGTTTTATTCTCTCGCCTGCCGTAATGGAGGCAATTTAGCCGCTCGGCGGCGGCGAATACGTCCCAGGAATTTCGCCTTCAAGCAGAATCGCAATCCGTCTGGTCGCATGAGCGACGCGGTTCACGAAAACTGGAGCGTCTCGCGAGGCGCCCTACATTTTCCAGATTTATGTGACATTCATCCTATGTTAGTTCTGGTTCGATTGCCCTGTTGGCCAGCCCGTCTGCGCCACTTGAGGTAGATTCCCGTATAATGGCATAATGAGACAGACATCTTGTTTACAGGGCGACGGGGCGCAATGAGACCCAATCGCAGAATAAAGCGCGATCACAGCAAGCCCTTCTTCAGCAGCCGCCGACGCGGCTTGAGCGGGATACCGCTGTTGCTGCTGATCCTGCTGACGATCGGCAGCAGTCTCGGCTTGATCCTGTCGACACTGACCAACTACGACCGCATGCAATTCGCCGCGCTCGATCTGCTGGGCATCGCGCCGACCCCCACGGCCTTCGCCAGCCAGCACGCGCAAGTGGGCATCGAGCTGTATAACAAGGGTAAGGTCCGCGATGCGCTGGGGGCATTTGAACGCGCGCTGGAACAGCGGCCGGATGACGTCGATTACCTGTATGAGTACGGCAGGATCCTTATCGAACTGGACGAGTACGACCTGGCGGCGCCGATCGGCGACCGCGCCATCGCCGCCGCGCCGGACGATGTCCGCGGATACGCTCTGAAAGCGCGCGCGCTGATGTGGAGCGACCCCGGCAACGCGATCCCGCTGGCGGTATCGGGCCTGGATATCGACCCAGGCTTCGCTCCCTTGCACGCCGCCCTTGCCATTGCCTATACCAATATCGGTCGTTTTGACGAGGGACTGAGCCGAGGCAACCGCGCGATCCAACTCGATCCGCTGGATTCCTTCGCCCACCGCGCCTACTCTATCCCGCTGATCTTCACTGGCCGCAATTCCCAGGCGATTGAAACGCTGGAACAAGCGGTCGCCATCAACCCCAACTTGCCCGGTCCTTATTTTGAACTGGCCGCCCAATACCGCGCCATCGACGTCCCGGAAATGGCCGTCGGCATCTATCGGCGCGTGCTTGAGCTGGAATCGAACAATGCCAAAGCGTACTTGCGGCTCTGCGAGACCTTCGCTGCCGTGGGTGAATTCCAGGAGGGCAGCCGCTATTGTGAACAGGCCCTTGCCATCAACAGTCAATACGCGTCGGCCTGGCGCATGCTGGGCCAGACGCAATACAGCCGGCGTAACTACGAAGGCGCGATCGAGTCCTTCGAAAACTGCGTCGAATACGGCTCTAGCGAAGTCGAATGCTTTTACCTGCGCGGTTGGGCACATTATTTTCTAGCCCAATGCGACGCCGCCTGGAGGGTGCTGCAAGAGGCGCTCCAATATGCTGTTGCGGATCAGATCATCGATACCATCAACATCGGACTTTCCAACATCCGCGTGAATTGCGCGGGATACGAGAATGTGACGCTGCCGACGCCTATTCCGCCGACAGCCATCCCGCCGACGCCTATCGGAGGCATCTAGGCAATGAGAATCCGGCGCGATTATTCGCAACCGTTTTTTCGCGAACCGAAGCGTCACCGTACCCGCAATACATTAATCGCTGTCATCCTCGGGTTGTTGCTCGGCTTGAGCGTCGTCTCGCAACGGACGACGGTCGAGCTTGTCATCGAGTCGCTGGTTGGCGATCCGGCGACGCCGACGCCATTGCCCAGCGAGCTGGCGATGCGCGCTGGGTTGCAGGCGCAGGCGGGGGTTTTCCCCACCGCGGCAGCCTTGATGGCGACCGCCGTTTCTGAGCGTCCGCACAACATCGCTTACCTCTACGAATACGGCAAGGTCCTGATTGAATTGGGTCGATACGATGAAGCGTTGACATACGCCGAGCGCATCATCGACCTTGACGCCAGCGACGCGCACGGATTCGCGCTGAAGTCTGCCGCGCTGGTGGCGCGGGGCAAACCCGCCGTCGCTATCCCGGTCGCGGTTGCGGGGCTTGATATGAATCCCGGTTTCACGCCGCTGTACGGGACGCTGAGCCGCGCCTACATTGATACGCAACGCTGGCCGGATGGGCTGGAAGCGGGCGAACGCGGCTTGTCGATCAATCCCGGCGATGCCGAGCTTGTTCGCGCCTATGCTTACGCCCTGCAGTCCGTCGGCGCTTATGACGAGGCGGCGGAGCATCTCGAACGCGCCATCGAATTGCGACCCAGCTACTTGCCCGTACACTTCGAGCTGGCGGCGCTATATCTGGCGCGCGATAACGATCAGCAAGCGATTGATCTCTACGACCGCATTCTGGCGATTGACTCGCGCAATGCCCGCGCCATGCTGCGCCTGTGCCTGGCCTATCGCAAGGTTGGGCAATTCGCGCGCGCGCTCGGCTTTTGCGAGGACTCCGTAGCCAACGACAGCAGCGATGCCGAAGCGCTGTTTCACCTTGGTCTGCTTTACTACCGTGAGCGTCGTTTTGTTGATTCGCGCGCTACGTTCCAGCAATGCCTGGATCATGATGACGGCGCCTACGATTTGTCCTGCCGCTATCGGCTGGGTTTGTCACATTATTACACCGGCGAATGCACAACCGGCTGGGCCCTGCTCCAGGAATCGCTGGCGCTGGCGGAGGCGGCGACCGGCTACAGCGATACGATCGACCGGATTCAGCAGGGCCTGGAGGCGATCAACAGCGACCTGAAGTGCATCGAGACAGCGTCAGCGCCGGTCTCGTTTCAGGATTGACCAGCGCAGGGCGCTCGGCTAGGCTGTTTTTTGGACTCAACTGCTTGCCCGATTATGATGCGCCTTTTCGATTCCAGCCTAAGCCTATACCGCAAGACGGTTAAACGCGTTCGTCCCGCGCATATCGCCATGCACCGATTGATGGATCGCGTGCTTATGCCCGCGCTCGAACGCCGTTTCAACTTCAAGACCATTCCCGAAGATCCCTTTTGGTTTCGGCTGGAACTGCTTACGGGCCAACACGAGGCCGAGACTACTCAACTGCTGCGAAGCCTGGTCAAGCCCGGTATGGTCGCGCTGGACGTCGGCGCTCATGTCGGCTATTACACGCGCTTGCTTTCGCGCTTGACCGGGACGCGAGGGCGCGTCATCGCCTTCGAGCCGCATCCGCGCACGCACCGGGTGCTGCGGCACAATACGCGCGCCCTGGCCAACGTGACCGCGCTGCAAGTGGCGCTGGCGGAAGCCGCAGGCAGCGCCGAGCTTTACGACTATCTGATGATGTCTGCCAGCGGATCGCTGCATTATGACGAGTCGCTGGCGCATTTACAGCGCGCGCGGATGGGCGCGGGGGATATCGCGCCGCGCGGACAAGAAGCCTTCGAGATGCAGCGTTTCCAAGTCAAGACCGTCACCATTGACGCCTGCCTGGCGGAGCTGGGCACTGAACGGGTGGATATGGTCAAGATGGATATCGAGGGCGCAGAACTGGGCGCGCTGCGCGGCATGCGGGAAACCATCGCCGCTTCGCCGCGGATGACGCTGGTGATGGAGTACAATCCCGCCGCCCTGCAGGCCTTCGGGCACGAGCCGGGAGCGGCGCTGGACGAGGCGCTAGGCATGGGTTTCAGCCGCGTCGAGGCCATAGCGGCGGACGGCTCGCTGCGGGATTGGGGCGATGCGCGCCTGGTGGCGAGGGAGACGGCGCGCATGCTGGGCGACATGAGCGTGGTGAATTTGCTGTTTAGAAGTTGATCTGCGTTACATAATCCCGCCTCAATTCGTCGCTCGCGTCTTGCGTCGCCGCACACACCGAGAAGTGATGCCCGTACAAGACCATTAACCACATAGAAGTAGAAGCATGTACATGTTCGTCGGGCAAAGAAATGTGTCTGCTGTTGGGGGTAGTCCTATTGTGTCTACGCGCGGCGCTTTGTCAGATTCCCACTACTTGCTTGCACTTACCTAGGGCACAGAAACAGTTTATGAGGCCGAGCAGCGACGCGCGCCAGTGGCAAATCCGGGGTTCTGGGGCGATGCGGGTTTGGCAACGCGGATGGTTGGCGACATGAGCGCGGCGCATCTGTTGCGCTGGCGGCAGGACTTGAACCGCCGAGTGCATCGAGATCAGATTGAGGGCTTCGCGCCTGCGGTCGGGCGAGCACTGTCTGGGCAGGCGTGGACCCCTCGGGAATAGCGGAAAGCGCAACTGTTCTGAGCATGGAAGTGTGGATCTATTGGAGGGATGGTGAATATCAAATACAACCATCTGCTTTTGAGCGCTGTAGAGGATTATTCACTACAGCCGCTCGGCCGCTTCATGCAGGCCGTCGCGCAATCCAAGCGTTTGAAACCTCATTCTTTGATGAAGCCCGCGGGGGATTTGTAAGGCACCTCGAAATGCTTAAGGAGGGCGTCCAGTTTCCGCGAGTTTTCTGCAACCGCTTCCGTCAATCCTAGAATAGCAGCCTCAAGTGTGTCCACTTTATCAAATAAGTCGTCCTGAGCGTTTCTAACGCTCTGGTATTCGTCATTCATGCGTTTGAAACGAATATCGGTGGTAGCCATGTCGCGTCTCACTTCGGCAATGTTTTGTATAAGCGAATTGTATATCAGAGTCTTCGTTTGTCAATAGTTTGGACGCGGGAAACCAAGTGTTGTTCTGACAAGCCAGACGCAATCACTATTACATTACTGCAATACAAGGAGTGCGTTGAAATGCAACACCGTCCCCGGCCTGGCGAGGAGGACATGAAAAGTCTTTTGACTCTGTCAAAACCTGCCCCAAACATCAACTGAGGAGCGGGCGCCCTTTCATCGGGCGCGACTGTCTGTCCAACGAAACACTGTCCTCAGGCTCCTCTCTTTTCTTAAACCAGGTCGATCATACGACGAGAAGGCTTGTTATTATGTGTGAGCGCGGCAGACTTTTTCGCTGCCGCCGAGCGGCTGTGGGAAGCATCCCCCGTGAGCCCGGCGATTGAGGGGGCGCCGGAAATGGGGCGAGCGTCCAGGCGGTTCGTTAATAGACTCTGACTGGTCGCCAGAAACCTATACCCGCGTCGTTGCGGACGCAGAATCAGGCCCCGTTCTCATACCAGTCGTCGCGCGTCAGCGGAAGGTAGCCATGCGCGGTCCTGCCGTCATGCGATTTGTACAGGAGAGCCTGGTGAATGGAGTTGTAGCCGGATTCGAAGACCCAGCGCGCGCCCGCCAGGTAGATGCGCCATTGGCGATAGCCGGTGGGGCCCAGCATATCGAGTATGGTCTGCTCATGCGCCTCGTAGCGTTGCAGCCAGTTCTTGAGCGTTAAGGCATAATGCTCGCGCAGGCTTTCCACGTCTCGACACTCGAAGTTCGCTTTGGCAGCGACATCCAGAACGTAGGCGATGGGCTGGCTGTCACCATCCGGAAAGACGTATTGCTGGACGAAAGAATCCCTTGCTTCGTAGAGCGCCTCAAATGGCGCGCTCAAAAGTGTAATCCCGTGATTGAGAAAGACGCCGCCCGGCTTCAGCAGACGATAGGCTTTCTCAAAATAGATGCCCAGGTTTTCTCGGCCGACATGCTCCACCATGCCGATGCTGACGATCTTGTCAAAGGGCTGCGACTCGTCCACGTTGCGGTAATCCAGCAATTGGGCGCGACAGCGATCGGCCAACCCGGCGGCGGCGATGCGCTCGTTCGCCAGCGCCAATTGCTTTTCGCTGAGTGTGATGCCTAGCGCATCCACGCCGTAGTGTTGGGCGGCGTACATGATCAGCGCGCCCCAACCGCAGCCGATATCCAGCAAGCGCTCGCCCGGCTGCAAGCGCAGCTTGCGGCAGATATAGTCGAGCTTGCGGCTCTGTGCGGCATCAATGCTTTCGTCGGGATCCGCAAAGTAGGCGCAGGAGTAAACCATCCTCTCATCGAGCCACAGCTGATAAAACTCGTTCGATACATCGTAATGGTATTGGATCGCCTGTCTGTCGCGGTTGACCGAGTGTTTCTGCCCGGAGATATGGGCGATCTGTTCGTTCGAGCCGGACGAGTGAGAGGGCAAGCGCAACAGCTTCGGCGCAAAGCGCAGCATATCGCGCCAGGTCCAGTTTTCCCACAGGTAGCGCGCCAGGTAGATCGCCTCGTACATATTGCCTTCGATTTCGAAATCGCCGAACATATAGGCTTCGCCCAGGCGACGTTCGGTCGGCGGAAAGAACATACGGCGCAAGGCCGATGGATGATTGAGTACAATCGTAAAGCGATGCTCGGTCGTGCCCTCTTGCTCCCAGATCGTTCCATCCCACAAGCGCACGGCAAAGTCACGTCCCGGATAATTGGCAAAGACCCCTTTTAGCAAGTCCAGAGTCTGCGGAACGAAGCGATCTTGAATTGTGATTCGCGCATCGGCCATCACGCACCTCCTCTTACATGTGACACTGCTCAACGCCAATGGCGCGGCAACAGGACTGGTACCGTTCGCTGGACATTATAACAATATTGCCCGCCTCTTGCGAAATGCGAATTAAATCGAGGGTGCGTTTCAGACTGTGGCGCATCAAGCCTCATCCCTCAAAAGGCAAAAACTCGGTAGGGTCAAGCCGGTGTCTCGCCCAATTGTGAGATCTTGGCTTCGGGCCGCCCCTACCAGGCTTGTCCGGCAATGTGCTGTTTGAAACTGTTTTCGTGGGCTTTGACAAGTCGCGCCTCTTTACGTAAACCGCATCGCTCTTGCTACGAGAAGGCCTACGATCTTGCGTTTGCGCGGCAGACGTTTTCGCTGCCGCCCAGCGGCAATTTAGGTTGTCCAGGTCAACTTCACCGAGTACGATTCCGCAAATGTAATTCCTATACGGATTCTGCTAACCTGAAGGACATGTCCATACCTGATACTGACCTGCGACTGCTTGTCGTCGCAGAAAACTTGCTGGCGCGCGCCGGTTTGGCAGCATTGCTGGAAGCGCGCGGTTTCTCCGTCGTTGGGCAGAGCGACGGCGGCGATCTCAAGCGGGCTGTCGGTGAAGGGGGAGTGGATGCGCTGATTGTCGATCTGGGTTGGCAAAGCGAGAATCTGCGACAAACTCTCGCCGATTGGCTTGGCGACATACCAATTCTGGCCTTGGTGGCGGATGACGAAACTGAAGAGTCCCTGCTGGCGCTAGCGGGCGCGTTGGCGGCATATCCCGGCTACGCTATCTTGCCGCGCGAGAGCGATCCTGACGCCTTCGCAAGCGCTTTGTATGCCATCGATTTTGGCTTGATCGTGCTTGATCCCGGCTTGCGCCTCTTGCCAGTCGCGCCAATGGATCTGCAGCTGATGGCGGAGGCGATTCCCTTAACGCCCCGCGAAAACCAGGTCCTGCAGTTGCTGGCGCAGGGCATGACCAACAAGGCCATTGCCCTTGATCTGGGCATCACCGACCACACGGTCAAATTTCACGTTAACGCGATCATGGGCAAGCTGGGCGCGCAAAGCCGCACCGAAGCCGTCGTTCGCGCTACGCAATTGGGCATGATCGCGCTTTAGACGACGGCCGGCATCGGCGTCGTCGGACTGTGCTTATCACGGAAAGGCGATTAGGATACCTGTCGCGATTTGCGCCCGAAGTAGTTGACGGTTGATCCGTCGAGGTGCAATGAGAGTTTTCATAACTGGCGCTACCGGCTTTGTCGGTTCGTATATCGCGCGCAAGCTGGCTGAAGCCGGGCATGATCTGCGCATTCTCTACCGGTCAGAGAAGAAGCTGGCGATCCTTGAGGGCGTGTCCTACGAGGGCGTCGCCGGCGACCTCGACGATTTGGAATCGCTGAAACGCGCCTGCGACGGCTGTGAGGTCGTCTTCCACGTTGCCGCAAAAGCCGACTACTGGAAAGATGATGACAAGGCCGCCCTCTGGGCCATCAACGTCGAAGGCACGCGAAATGTCTTGACCGCGGCGCAGGCCGCCGGCGTGAGACGCGTCGTCTTCACAAGCAGCGCCGCGGCCGTCGGCATCCGACCGGGCAGCGCGCTCTCGGTCGAGAACGATCGCTTTAATCTGCCGCCGGAGCGCTATCTTTATGCCTATTCCAAGGTCAAAGCCGAAGAGATCGCCGCCGAATTTGTCGCCTCGGGGCTAGATGTGGTGATCCTTAATCCGACGGTGGTCATCGGCCCGGGCGATCTCAACGCAATTTCCGGCACCTTTGTCATCGAAACAGCGCGCTATCAATGGGCGGTGCCGATTTCCTCCGGCGGCCTGGCTGTCATTGATGTGCGTGATGTGGCGGGGGCGCACGTGAATGCCATTGATCGCGGTCGAAGCGGCGAGCGTTATATTCTCAACAGCGCAAATTGTCCTTATAGCGAGTGGTTCGCCATGATCGCGGGGGCCTGTGGCGTTCGGGCGCCGGTTTTCCACACGCCCGATTTCATGCTGGAGCCGATCGCGGTCTTGATCGAAGGCTTGCGCCGCTTCGGCATCGAGACGCCGATGGACGCGGAGCAAACGCGATTGGGCGGCGCTTTCGTGTACTTTGACGGCAGCAAAGCTTACAGCGAACTTTTCAATCCCGAGATCGACATCGAGGCCAGCTTGAAAGACACTTGGCGGTGGTACGCCGACAGGGGCTACATCAAGCACAATCTGTTGACGCGCCTGATCGGATTGTTCTAGCCCGCGTCCTCTTTAATAAACATCCTTGCTCATGCGAGGAGCGGGTAAGTTATTATGTGTGAGCGCGGTAGACTATTTCGCCGGTTACGCGCCGAGCGGCTGTCGCGGCTTGCCCCGGCGGTCAGATCCCCGAAAAGCGCTAGTTCCGCGCCGGTTATGGGCTCGGGATGAAACTGGACGCCGATAATGCGGCCATCGTCCGATTCCAGCGCTTCGATGACGCCGTCCTCCGCGCGCGCCGTCGCGCGTAAACCCGCGCCCACATCGGCTACGGCTTGAATATGGCGGGTATTGGTCGTGAGCTTTTCGACGTTAAGGACGGCATGCAAATGCGAGTTTTGTGTAATGCGAATCTCGTGCTGGGTCCCGCCGCGATCGGCGCTGTGGACCATGGCATCTGCCTGCGCCTGGACGTCCCCGTAAATCGTGCCGCCCGCCATGGCATTGACAAACTGCATGCCGTAACAGACGCCCAGCACGGGTTGATCCGCCGCGGCGCGGTAGATCAATTCGTCACTGAGATCGCGCCGGGGGTCGACAGGCGGCAGATCCGGCGGCAGCGCGCCGATCAAGGCGCGAAGGATACCGGGTCCGCCGGTGATGATCAATCCATCAAGCAGCGCCGCAAATTCAGCGGCGGCCCGGGCAGTCTTCAAGAGCGGCACGATAACCGGAATGCCGCCGACTTCTTCAACCGCCTGAATATAACGCAGATCAAGCGACTGATGTCCCTCCTCCAAACTGGTTGTGATTCCAATCCTTGGAGATTTCATTGTCGGATGATGCTAGGTTGGCCTGAAGACAGCGCTGCCTTGATCGCCGACAAACTCGGGCAGATTGCGATGCCCCAGCATCTGGCGAATGGCATGTACTTCACCCAGGTGATACCAATAGTGGTAGATAGTTCGGTACAACATCGTGCCGATTGAATCTTCCAACGGCTCGCCCTTCCACTGGAAATGCTCCAGCAGCTTCTCAGTGGTCAAGATATCCAGGAAGACATCGGCATGCGCTGTCACCTCGTGCCAGGCCGCCCACATATCGTCGAGCTTTGGGGTCGAGCGCGGGCTGCCGAATCCGCAGATTTTGCGCAATTCCGGTTGGACGATTTTGTTCTGCGCCAAGAAAACGAAGTAATTGCTCTCGTGCGCGGCCAAATGGCCGATCGTCCAACTGATGCAGTTCATCTGCCCATGCTGAACGTAAGCGTCCTGCAGGGTCAAACCTTCGAGACAGCGCAGGAATTCGCTCCGCGTAAAGCGCAATTGCTCCACCATGGTATGCGCCATATTCAGCCTCCGTTCTCCGCTCGTTTCACATTGGGCTGATGATACTCACCCGACGGGTGTCGCGCAACTGCCGCCAAATGCCACATCAGCTTCGCGGACGGGATAAGATCGCAAGTTTGAAGTCTTGATTCGCGCGTCTTGAAGGTCTGAGCGCTGACCTCACCCGTTACCGATGATCGGAGCCTGGACCCGCGCTTGGGAAGACGCAAGCGGAATGTCCTCAAGCGCGACGGGCGCCGGCGCGCAGCAGTCCACAGCATTGGGATCGCAGCAGGCGTCTTCGTCTGTGAAGTCGCTGACGCAGACACCCGTCTCCGGCAAATTTAGCTGCACATCGCGGGCTGCAGCCCAGTCGCCGGCCAAGGCCGCTACCACAGAGCGCGCTTGTTCATAGCCGGTCGCCATCAAGAATGTAGGCGCGCGCCCATAGCTTTTCATCCCGATGATATAGAAGTCCTTTTCAGGCTGACGCAATTCGGCCTCGCCATGCGGGCGCACTGTGCCGCAACTGTGCAGATTGGGGTCGATTAGCGGCGCCAAAGCTCGGCTGCTCTCAACAACCGGATCCAGGTCCAGGCGCAGTTCTCGGTTGATACGCAAGTCCGGCCGCGCCCCCGCACATACGATGAGTTCCTCTACTTCGGCGCTGTATAACGCGCCGTCCAGGTCGCCGCTGATCACCAAAGCGCTGCCATGATTGTTTATATTCGAGATGCGAAAGGGCGCCAGGATCTCCATGGCGCCGGCAGCTACCGCCCGGCGCATCAAGAGGCCCAGTCGTCCGCGCGCCGGCAAGGCATCGTTCTCGCCACCGCCGTAGATGCGCTGCAAGTTCGCGCCGCGCAGCGCCCAGACGATTGAGGTCTTCGGCTCGTCTTCCGCCAGGCGCGCCAGATCGAGCAGCGTATTGATCGCCGAATGCCCGCTGCCCACTACCATAACGCGCTTGCCAAGGTAACGTTCTCGCGCGCTGTTTTTGACATCGGGTATCCCGTACCAGACGCGCTGACGCTGCCCGCTTGTTTGATAACTCCCCGAGCGGCTTTCGCCGAGCGCGGGCAGTCCGTCCGCGCCTGCGGGATTGGGATTGCGCCAGGTTCCCGAAGCGTCAATCACCGCACGAGCCAGGAACTGGCTTTCGCTATCGTCCGCCAAGGCGACTCGCAGCACAAAGGGAGCATCGTCCCGTCCGCGATCTTTCATCTTGTCGTGATGACGTCGGGAGACCGCGATCACGCGGGCGCGGCTGTGAATGATGCCCCGCATGACGGGGAGTTCCGTCAAGGGGCGCAGATACCGCTCGTACAGTTCCGCGCCGGTCGGCAGTTCATCAGGAGGCGGGGCGGCCCAGCCAGTTGCTTCCAGGAGGCGGACACATGCGGCGTCCATGTTGAACCGCCAAGGCGAAAACATGCGCACATGCCCCCAATCAAGCACGCTGGCGCCGACGGTCGAACCGGCTTCAAACAGGATCGCGCTATCGCCGCGTTCCAGCAGATGCGCGGCGGCAGCCAGCCCAACGGGACCTCCACCAATGATTGCGACAGGGTGTTCGTTCATATCGACTTCCTCAGCGAGACAGAATGAATACGACAATGACTATTATATTGATGATTATCAATATGTCAATAGTCTCGGCTCAAGTGACGACAGATAAGTCGTCGAGTCGTTCAATATCCTAACTTCAGCGCGACTTCTTCCAGGCTGTCGGTGGGACCAATCAGCGTTAATTCGTCGTCGATATGCAAATTCGTATATCCATGCGGCACGATGGCGTGGCCGCGCCGAACAATCGCCATCACCAACACGTCATCGGGCAGGATCAAGTCGCGCAGGTGCAAGCCATCCACGGTGGGATCGGTAATGGTGACCTGGACCACATCATGATCGGGATCATCTTCAAAGACCATCGTCGCCAACTGTGGCGCGCGCACGAAATTGTCCAAAAGATGAACCATGGCATTTGCCGGATCCAAGACATGTACGCCCAAGTCGCGAAATTGATCGACCAGGCTAAATTCGTTGAGGCGCGCGATCTGCCGCGTGATGCCAAAGTCCTCGTAAAAGATCTGGCACAGCTTCAAGCTGTCGGCATCGTTTGGCAGCAAGGTGACTGCGACCTCGGTCTTGGGTTCAATGAGCTTGCGCAACTCCACGGCCGAAATAGCCGACAGCCAATGCTCATGCCGCAGCCCGTCCGACGCGGCCAGCACAGAAACGTGCGATTGGTCAATATCCAGCAGCTTGACCCGCCAACCGTGCGCGAGCAAACGCTCCGCTAAGGCCCGCGATTGATTCTCGATGCCGACGATAACCACATCCAGGATCTCGTCCGGTTGGATGTCCTTGGGCAAGTGCGACTCGCCGACCAGGCGAATGGCGAATTTGAAAAAAGGCGGACCGGTCAATTGGCTCAAGACGATAACAGCTACCATCAAGGTGGTGAAATCGTTGCCAAGCTGCGGGAATTCGATCGCCACCTCTTTTGCCAGGCCCAAGCCGACACCCGCCTGCGTGATGTAGGCCATCCAGGTCAGCCGGTTGAATTGCGGCGGATCGCCAGCCATCGTCCCGCCGACATAGCCGCCGATGAAGAGCGCCAGCAGGCGCGCAAGGAAAATCGCCACGGTGATCGGCAGCAGCGTCATTACAATCCCGATATCGAGCGATCCGCCGATAAGCGTGAAGAAGATTACATAAACCGGCATCTCGATCCGATGCAGCAGGTGACGCAATTCACTGCGGTAGGGCGACCGGTTGGTCAGCCAGAAGCTAGCCACCATGCAAATCAGCAGCGGCTCAAAAAGCAATTCCACTGGCAGGAATTCATGGCTCCAGTGCCGTATCTGCCCGGCAAAAAAGAAGACTAGATAGCCGATGAAAAGCAGAAGCGGGACCTTTAGCCAATCTTCCCAGTGATTCCGCAAAATGAGCTTCATCACCTGGGCCACCAATACGCCCAGCCCGATCGACCCCAGAACCTCGAATGCAACCAGCAAGATAAAACCGAGATTGAAGCTCCGGCCCGTTAGCAGCGTCGCAGCGATGGAGGTGCTGAGCGCGAAGAGTACGACGATGAGCACATCTTTGACCAGCGTCACGCCCAACACCGTCTTCGTGAAGGGACCTCGCGCCCGCATCTCGTTGATGATGGCGATGGCCGACGATGGCGACCGCGCCGCCAGAATCGTACCGCCGAGCAGCCCGGCCGCAAACCGGCCCGCCGGTGTCAAATCGCGCATGAAGGGGATGTAATCGGCCAGCAGCAAAATCGCCGCAATGCAGACGACGTACACCGAGACAATCTGCGTCACGGTGTTCCAGCCGATGCTGCGGTAACGGCCGCGCAGCTCGTCCAGCGCCATTTCACTGCCCGCGGCGAAAGCTATGAAGGCGAGCGACGTCTCATCGAGAAAGCGGAGAGCGTCGACGTTTGATGTCGACATAAAGTGCAAAACAAATGGTCCGGCGAATATGCCCGCCAGCAAGTACCCGCTGATCAGCGGCAGGTGCAAGATCGTCGCCAGACGACCCACTTGGTAGGCAGCCAGAACGATGAAGGCGAAGCTGGCCAGCGACCAGACTAGCAAACTGTAGTCCACGAATGATCCTTCGTATCAGGTCAATCCATCGCTACCGAGTAGATAGCCCGCGTATTTTAGCAATATTGCGGCTGCTGTACAGCCTGTACAGATTGGGGGGCGGTAGATGCATTGTCCCGCTGCAGCGGGAACGTCCTAGACCTGCGTCTCCTCTAGTTCCGTGGCCAGACGGCCCATGAGCAGAACGGTTTGGCGCAGATCGGATGGCGTTGTACGCGGATTGTTCGTGACCAGGCGCATGACTGTCTTCCCGCCGAGCTGGGTGGTAGAGGCGAAGGCGAACCCATTCGCGGCCATGGCGTCCGACAATTGACCCGTCACCGCATCGGCCAGGCCTGCGTCACCGTCGCTCGGCTTGTAACGAAAGGTCACAATCGCCATCTGCGCCGGCGTGACGATCTCCCAGCGGCCCGAATCTCGCAGCAGCGATTCCGCCAATTCCGCCAGTTCAAATCCACGTTCAATCGCGCTCCGCACGGCAGAAACGCCAAATACTTTAAGGCTCATCCAGAATTTCAGGGCGCGAAAATAACGTGTCAACTGAATGCCTTGGTACATGAAGTTCATTTCTTCGCCAACTTCTCTTTTGCTGTGCGCTTCGGCATCGGTGAGGAAATGCGCTGTCTCCTTGAAGGTATTGCCCAGCCAATGGCGGTCCCGCACAAGCACGGTGCTGCACTCAACCGGTTGAAACATCCATTTGTGCGCGTCCCAAGTCAGCGTGTGCGCGCGTTCGATGCCTGCTAGCAGCTGCTTTCTATGCCTGGTCAAGCAGGCGGATGCGCCATAGGCGCCATCGACGTGCAGCCAAAGATCCTCCCGCTCACACAGATCCGCCAGGTCATTCAAGGGATCTACCGCGCCCGTATTGGTCGTGCCTGCCGTGGCGGCAACGCAGAATGGCCGTTTGCCCGCCGCCCTGTCCTCCGCGATTGCCCGTTCGAGCTCCGCCACCGGAAGCCGGAAATCCTCGTCCGAATGAATCTCGCGCAGTTGTTCCGGCGCAAAACCGAGGATGCGTAATCCGCGCGAGATCACAAAGTGCGCCTGATCCGAACAGTAAATGACGGCATCGCGCATATCTCCATTCAAGTGGATCTGTCGCGCCACCGCCAAACCAGTCAGATTCGCAACGGCGCCCCCGCTAACAAACACGCCGCCCGCCTCTTCCGGCATGCCGCAGAGCTTGATCAGCCAACTGATGGCCAGCCTTTCGACCACCGCCGCGCCGGTTCCAAGCGGATACAAGGCGTTGAAAATGTTGTAGCCGGAAGCCAGCGTGTCCGCCATGGCGCCAACGAAATTGCTGGAGGACGGAATATAGGCGAAGAAGCGCGGATGATCCAGGTGGTCGATGGTTGTCAGCACCTGCCGCTCGAACTGTTCCAATACGTCTTGCCAATCCGACCCCGCCTCGGGAAGCGGCTCGTCCAGGATTTCCTCGAAAGTCGCGTGATCCAACGCTCGCGTCACCGGAAACTGAGATTGCGCCCCAGTATAATCCACTAGCATGTCGATGATGCGATAGCCCATTTCGCGCATCTCATCCGCGTCGAGCTTTAGCTGGTCACGGGGGTTTGTATGGCGCATATCAGGTCCTTTCTTAGAAAAGAGCTTGCGGTACATGCAATGACAGCTAGGACGTCCAAGGCAAGACGTTACGGCGAGGAATGGCGGAATAGCTAGGCCGAGGCGCCAATATTACGCCATTCAAGGCAGGCTGCCCAACTGTGACGGAGAATTGCTGGGCTGTTAAGACAGTAAGTATATTGCATTATTCTACCGCTATCAGCACAACCTGTACAAGGCGGGCGCTCTATTCGGGTTTGTTTCAGCTTACAGGCGAGCCCTATCGCTCACAAAGCGAAACGTCGCTAGGGGCGAGCCGGTGGCTCGCTCGTACATGATTGTCATTCTATTCGTAATTTTGCTGTCAGAGTGGACAGTTAATGACGAAATTCAATACAGTGTCTTTCATTCTGCCAAAATATTGAAATGCGCCCGCTCTATTCCGAAGCGGACAATAGATTGAGCGTCGCTTCCAATTCAGCAGCCAGCCGACCCATGAGCTGAATGGTCAGTTGCAAATCGGCCGCGGTGCTGCGGGGATTGTTCGTACACATGCGCATGACCGTCTTTTCGCGCAGTTGCGTGCCAGAGGCAAAGGCGTAGCCATCTTCCAGCAAGCGACCTACAAGCTCGTGTGTTACGCGGTTTGCCAGCCTTTCATCACCATTCGCCGGCTTGTAGCGAAATGTGACGATGGCCATCTGCGCCGGGCTAACAATCTCCCAGCAGCCGGCTTGACGAAGCAGCCGCTCGGCCAGTTCCGCATGTTCAAATCCAATCGCGATCGCGTCGCTGATCGCATCCAGCCCGAAGACCTTGAAGCTCATCCACAATTTCAAAGCGCGAAACTGCCGCGTTAGCTGTATGCCTTGGTACATGAAGTTGATTTCTTCGCCTTCGAGTTGCACATCCTTCAGCACTTCCGACGTCTCTTTGAAGGTCTCGGCAAGCCAGCGCCGCTCCCGCACCAGCACCACGCCGCATTCTATCGGTTGAAACAACCACTTATGCGCGTCCAAAGCCAGCGAATCCGCCCGCTCCATCCCTTTCAGCGCGCGTTTGCCTTTCTCGGTCAGCTTGGCTGGCGCGCCATAAGCGCCATCGACATGGAGCCAGAGATTCTCTTGCAGGCACAGATCCGCGAGCGCGTCGAGTGGATCGACGGCGCCGGTATTCGTGGTGCCGGCGGTGGCGACGACGCAGAAGGGCCGCTTGCCCGCCGCCCGATCGCTCGCAATTGCTTGCTTCAAGATCGGCAGCGAGAGCCGGAAGTTTTCATCACTTGGGATCTTGCGCAGTTGCTCCGGCGCAAAGCCCAGTACACGCAAGCCACGGGAGATGGCGAAATGGATTTGATCGGAACAATAGGTAACGGCCCCTTGCATTTCGCCGCCCAGTCGTACGTGCCTCGCCACCGCCAGCCCAGTCAGATTCGCAACCGAACCGCCGCTGACAAATGTGCCACCGGCTTCCGGGGGGAAGCCGAAAATCTGTCGCAGCCAACCCACCGTCAGCCGCTCGATCTGGGCTGCGCCCGGTCCTTGCAGCCAGACCGCATTGAAGATGTTATAACCGGCGGCCAGCGCATCCGCCATCACGCTAACGAAATTGTTGGCGAGCGGGATGTAAGCAAAGAAACGGGGATGATCAACGCGATTTGTTGTGTCCACGACTTGCAGCTCAAATTGCTCCAGGACATCGCGCCAGGGCGACCCCTCCCGCGGCATTGGTTCATGTAATATCTCATCAAGCGCCTCATAATCCAGCTTTTCCGCTACCGGTTTCTCGGCGCGGCTTGCGTAATAGTCCACCAGGCTATCAATGACGCGATAGCCAAATTCCCGCATCTCGTCGCCGTCAAACTGTAAAGAGCTTCTTGGTGATGGTTGGCTCATGCCGATATTCGCTCCCGTTTATGTTAACTGCAGCGCTCGTGCGACGAGCAGGTTTACGATTTTGCCTGAGCGCGGCATTCCTGGAGTTTATTCGCAGGTTACGCGCCTGGCGGCGATCAGAAAATCGCGTTAAAGGCGATCACAATTAGCACCGCCAGCGCCAGACGATTGAGCAGGAGCTTGTTAATACGATTGCCCGCGCGTACGCCGATCGTTGTGCCCAGATAAATCAGCGGTGAAAGCAGCAGCGCGGTCGCGACGACGTCAACGCTCATTGTCCGGGAAAAGAAAAGCAGAAGCAGCACTTGTACCGGCGCGTTTAGCAAAAACAATGTCATGGTGAAGGCCCGCGCCTGCCGCGCGCGGAAGTCACGCGTCGTCATCCATAATACCAGCGGCGGCCCTCCCATGGCGACCAAGCCTTGCAAGACGCCACTTACTGCAAACGCGGCGACGGATAAAGGCAAAGGCAGATTTCGCTTCAATTGCTGTGGGGCGGCCAAACGGACGGCGACGCCGATCAATACGCCGATGCCAACGAGCGGCTTGACATCCGCGCCATTTACATCCTCAACCAGCAGCAGCAGCGCAATGCCGACGGGTACCGTCACATAGCGCACGAGGGCCGCCAACTTTACTTCGGACCAAGGGATATGATCCCGCAATTGCCAGGCGCCGGCCATCACCTGTATGCCGATCGCCAATGTACTGAGCGCCACCGCTTGCGACAAGCTGTAACCCGCGTCAACCAGCAAGGGCACGGCGATCATGCCCAGCGCGAAACCGATCGCGCCTTGCACAACGCTGCCAAAGAGCAATATGAGACCGGCCAAGATCAGTGGCATGGGGCGTCCCACCAGTAGACGAAGAAAACGCGGAAAGTGTCACACAGTCCTGGACAATCCACAAGTCCTTAACCCAATATGTCCTTTAAGCCGCTAGGACGCTGGCCAAGCGTTACGACAGCCATTTGGGTAGAGCCCTTTGTGCAATGCGTACAAAGTCTGCGACATCGCTACCCGGGCTGCGTATAAGAAGTCATGGAATAGCGCGGGTTCACGCGCCTTCAATACCAGGCCAAGTTCCGCGCGAATCAGGTGCATTATGAAGCAAACGCCGTTATAATTAAGTTATGGGCGACATCCCAAAATGGGATGTGGGGACATGCGCAATCTGGCCTGTAAGATGTGGATTTGGTTTTCGTGAGCGTGATCATTTAATCTGAAAGGAGCCCGGCAAGCCAGCCAATCTGTTGGCTGCGCTTCCCAACCAAGATGGACGATCGTAAAATCACGGAACTGACTGTTGACGAGCTGGAAGAGATTATCAAGCGCACCGTGAAGAAGTCCGTTGCCGAAGTCATGATCGAGTTCGCGATGGAAGCCGATATCGAAGCGCAGATTGCCTACGAGGCCGAATTGAACGATTTGCTGCGCAACGAAATGAAATCCTACGGCAAGGTCCATGTCACTGACATGGGCATAATGCCTAAAGCGGATGATTAAACGGGGAGCCGCTCCTGGCTCCATGCGCTCAACATATCCCGGAGAGATATCATATGCAGGTTTGGGACGCGATTCAAACTAAACGAGCCATCCGCGAATTCAGGGCGGAATCGCTGAAAACCGCGGAGGTGGAACGGATCTTGCAAGCAGGCAGGCGTTCCCAAAGCTCCAAGAACAGCCAACCCTGGCATTTCATTGCTGTTCAGGATAGGAACCGCCTGGAAAAGCTCGCCCAGCTTGGCGCGGGCATGGGCCACGTTGCCGGCGCCGCCCTCTGCATCGTGATCGTGGTGCCGACGCAGAACGAACGAACCTTGTGGCATTTTTTCGATTCCGGGCAGAGCGCTGCCTATATGCAGCTGGCAGCTACCGAGATCGGAATTGGCTCTTGCCTTGGCACCATCTACCAACCGGACGATGCGCGAGCGCTGCTGGGGATTCCCGCTGGCTACCAAACGCGGCTGGTGATTTCCTTCGGTTATCCGGCCAATAAAGCCGCAGCCGAGCAAGCCCTGCAGGCTGGCGGCAGACGGGGATTCGACGAAGTTGTTCATTGGGAGACCTGGTAAAACATGCCGCCTGCGACCGGCCGCGCGCGGCCGGCGAACGCTCGCGACATGGTGGAAGAATTACCGTAACGGCCAGTCTGGATAGTCGACCGCCACTTGACCTGTAAGCCGCTCGGTTTCAGTGGCGGCTCCAGTACAGTTGATTGCGCCCCTGGCGCTAGAATTCGAGTTGCATCCGGCTACCGAAGGGCGGGTTCGCCGTTATCCGGACTGCTCGGCGTTTTGCGCGGACTCCTGCACTTCCCGGCGTGTGCGGCTGCGCCGTCTTACCGCTTCAGCGCTCCTGTTTAGGTAAACCGAGTCGGCTATGCGCCGAGAAGGCTGACGATTCTGCGTGAGCGCGACATTCCTGGGATCTTTTCGCCGGTTACGCGCTGATCGGCTATTACAGAGCGCTCGCACGCGGCAGTTAAGAGTTATTGCTAAACGTTATGTTTACGATAGCTTTGCCACAGTTCGTCGTTTTTCCGGCTGTTGCGTCATGGCGGGTTTGTCGAAGAATGCTAGAATACCTGCGTATCAATTGACCTGACGCGATATCGATTGCATGTCAACATTGCTTGGGATCCTGCGTAATCACATCCATTTCATAATCGTGGTTGCCATTCTCCTGGTCTTTATGACCTGGCCCACCATCGCTTACATCTTAGACTCCGATGTCTTCTGGTTGCCCACCATCGTCTACGACGCCTGGACTAACATCTGGAACGCCTGGTACGCTGAATTGATCCTGGCCGGCAAAGCCGAACCCCTCTACACCGATTTGCTGTTTTATCCCGAAGGCGTATCGCTCGCCTTCCACAGCTATTCGCTGCCGCATGTCGTAATGCTCAACGCGTTTAGCGCCGTCTTGCCGCTCTCTAATGCTTACAATCTCTCCTACTTGATAATCATTTTCGGGACGACCTTGTCCGCCTATATCTACCTGCTCTATCTCTTCAGGCTAAAGTGGGTTAGCTTGTTGGGCGCGATTATCTTTGGTTGCAGCATATACGTGATCGCACGTCCTTCGCAGCCGCTGGTAACGACAATTGCCACAATGCCCCTATCGCTTTATTTTTTTCACCGCGCTGTGCTGGAAAAGCACCGTTCATTGGCAGCGCTGTCGGGATTGCTGGTTGGCGCGACAGCTTTCATTGGCATCTATACCTATGTCTGCCTTCTCATAGCGCTCGGACTCTACATCCTGTATTTCGCGCTGATGCGCTGGCGGCAACGGGCTTTCTGGATAACCGTGCTTCTGACATTGGCGGTTGGCGGGTCCGTTGGCTTGGCTCGGGTTTACCCTATGTTATCCGATTCACCGGCCTTGGAGCATGCGCTGGGCAAAGGCGGCGGAGAAGAATTGAACACCGACCTGGTTCATTTTTTCGTCAATTACCACCACCCCGTTTTGACGCCGGTTTTTAGTCAATTGTTTGGGCTGGAGACCGATACGCGTTGGAGTTCCTCCTACCTGGGATATATCCCCATGGCGCTGATCGTCATCGGATTGCTCAGACCGACCTACCGACGCAAGATGTTCTTCTGGCTCTACTTGATAGCGCCCTTTCTAGTATTGCGGCTCGGTTCTCACCTGACAATCAATGACCGGGAATTCAGCAACATTCTGTTGCCCAAACACTTTCTGGACGAACTCGTACCTTCTGTGTTTCAGGCGATCTACGCGCCGGACTATTTTCATAGCGGCGCGCTTCTGCCGCTGGCGGTATTGTCCTGTTACGGCGCTTTGACCCTTCTGCGCTACTTTTCTCAACGATACCGCTGGCCGCTGATCGTCTTGCTCATCCTCGGCGTCGCTTTTGAAAACTACAATTCGCTGGAGCAAACTGTCATACCCAATGAGCAATTTGCCTTTCTCGATTGGCTGGCCCAGGAAGACAGCCAAGACGAGATCCGGCTAATCAACCTGCCGATGGGGCGTGTCAACGCCAAACTGTATGACTTTTTCCAGACTCTGTCAGGTTATCCACATGTCGAAGGGGTTGCGGGACGCACGCCGAAGGCAGCCTACGGTTATATCAATAACAATCTGCTGCTGAGCGCGTGGACCGCCAATAAGAGCATACGCTGCGGACTCTCAAATCAGAGCCAATATTTGGCCGCTCTGGACGCGCTGTTGGCGGACGGTTTCACACACATCGTCATGCACTCAAAAGCATTTTTTGCGTCGAATGTTGAAGATAGCTTTGCCTTTGCCGAAGCGGCGTTCCAGAACGAATACGCTGCTGTCTACCGTCTAGTCGACCTGCGCGGTAGTTGCCCGGATGAAATGCCCGGCCATGAAGCAGCTGCGCATCTGAAGGAATTCTTCAGCTTGTCTGCGCCGATTCCCAAACGCAATGAGAGTATCTTAAGTCTGCATCCGCACCGTCTTCTCGGTTCCAAATTGTTCAGCTTTTACGACCGACAAGCTGCCAAATGGAAGAGCTTGATTCACATTGCAGGTGATGCGCGGGGTCAAATCCAAATCCAGTCTTCGGACGCGCGCTCTTCGGACAAAGACAGTATCGGGAATCGAAATAGTATTGTCTGGCTTGTCTACGACCCGCAGGAAACGGACCTTCGCAGCGTCCCCGCGTATAATGATTGGTTTATCAAGGAATACCGACAATGCGAACGCGCGCACAATAGTTTCCACATCAGGGTCGAACTGTATATTCGCAGACTGTTTTCCTGCGATCTGGTAGATGCGGATACTTCGCTCGCGGTACGTTACGACAACGGCATTCAGCTGGCTAACAGGCTATACAGCGTCACGAACAAGGAATTACACGTCTATTTGTGGTGGTCGGAACCTCGTAGCGGCGACCACGCCTATTCGATTCAGGTTTACGATAGCGAAGGCGTGAAGGTCGCCCAGGTAGATCAAGTCATCCGCTACGACCCGCTGGCGTATCGCCGCATTGACATTTCGCAACTTCGTCCCGGCGACTATTCCGCGCGGCTGATCGTGTACCACGTCGACAGCAGAAAGAGCCAGCCCGGGACCATCATGCAAAATCAGCATTCCTTCCGTAGAGAACTGGAGATCGCGCATTTTACCGTTCAGGCCTAAGCGCGTGACCGAACGGTTCCGATTTTCGCTAGCGGGGGAAACTGGTTTCGTCCGTTGGCGGGCCGCTTGGGATGCAGTTCTACAATATGACTGTCCCGGACTTGTTTCCCCGAGGAGGATTCATGTCACGTTTTCGTAGCATGGCGCGCAATCATTTGCATTTCATTGTCGTGGTTGGCTTTCTGCTGATCGTGATGACCTGGCCCACGATTGTCTATGTCTTTGATACTGAAACCTTCTGGCTGCCCACCGACAACCGAGACGTGTTCTCAAACATCTGGGACGCTTGGCACGGTCGGTCAGTTTTCGCGGGAGAAGCTTTACCGTACTTCACTGATATGCTTTTTTATCCGACTGGCCTGTCTCTTGTCTATAACCCCAACAACTTGATACAGAGAACATTACTTTGGATGTTCCAATTTGTTATGGGAACGTCAAACGCTTTTAACCTGGTCTATCTCTTGATCGTCGTCGCTACGGCTGTGTCAGCTTATATCTATATCAACTATTTGTTTAAGGACCGATGGCTGGCGCTATTTGGCGCGGTTGTTTTCGGATTCAGTCAACATGTGGTCGGGCATCCCAACCATCCTATGGTGAACCTGTTAGCAACGATTCCTCTCTCTCTATGCGTTGCAGCGCGGCATTGGCGAACAAAAGTTGAAATGGATGTTGCTGAGTGGCTTTTTGGTCGGCATTACCGCCTTCATTGGGATGTATATTCTTGTCTGTCTGCTGCTGACGCTAGGATTGTTTTTCCTCTGCTTCACTTACTCGAAATGGCGCCAGCCGCGGTTCTGGATCGGAACAGTTCTTTTGTTTGCTGTGGCCGGTTCGGTGAGTCTAGTTCATATTTATCCAATGATCAGGGACACTGCACAATTGGAGGAGGTATTGAAGAAGAATCTGGGCGACGAGTCCAGCAACGACTTGCTTTCTTACTTCGTCAGTGGCGGACATCCCTGGCTAACGCCGGTTTTTGTGGAGATCTTCGATTTGAACGCTCGTGGCGAATTGAACTTCCGCGAGCAGCATAAATCCAGCTATCTGGGCTATCTGCCATTGCTATTGATCGCGCTGGGATTTAGCTCTGCCGATCATCGGCGAAAAATGATCCCCTGGCTAATCCTGCTGGCGCCATTCTTGATCCTGCGGCTGGGTTCATCGCTTCGCTTCAACGGCCTGCTGTATCCCGATATTCTGCTGCCCAAACATTATCTAAACGAAGCATTTCCAGTGGTTTTTCAAGCGATATACGAGACCGACCACTTCCAGATTGGCCTGTTGCTGCCCCTGTCGGTTTTGTCGTGTATTGGATTGAGTGTACTCTTAAAGTCCGTCTCAACGAGACTTTGCTCTATTGTTGTTCTCGGCGCGGTCACCTTGGTAGCGTTTGAATACTATCAGCCGCTTGACAGTCAAGTTATACCGGAACGCCAGCTCGCGTTTAACGACTGGCTCAAAAGCGAGCCGAATCAGGAGGACATCAGAATTGTCAATTTGCCAATGGGACGCAGCAACTCCAGAATCTATGGATTTTACCAGACGATAAATGGCTACCCTCATGCTGATGGTTTTGCGAATCACACACCATATAGATCGTTAGACTACATTCTGCAAAATCACCTGCTGGCAGCTTGGAACTCGCGCAAGATTCCCGATTGCTCACCCGGCGCCTTCGACAGATATCTTGCCGCCGTGGATCAATTGCTCGGCGACGGCTTCTCGTATGTGGTTTTGCACCACGGCCAGCGAAGAGTTTATGAGATAGCCGATAGCTTCAGGAACATTCCGCCCGCCTATCAGGACGTATATGTATCAATATACAGGGTATCAGACCTGCGTGAAAACTGTTTGGAGCGGGTCGCGGGCTACCAGAAACAGCTTCCAGTTTTGCAGGAGTTCCTGCACACTCCGATCAACCAGCCGCGCGGCGATGTTTCTCTGATGGTTCTGTATCCTGCCGAAGATTACAGCAGTGACGCGCGCCGCCCCTTTGATGTCGCGCTGTCGGAGTGGAAGGACCTAATCCACGTTGTCTATGACCCGCAGGGCGCTGCCGCAGTCGTGAATTTGGATGGGGAGAACATCGACCTGGACAGTATCGCGACCAAGAACAACATGTTTTGGCTAATATATGATCCAGGGGAAAGCGATCCGCGCAGCCAAAGCCAATTCGCAACCTGGATGCTTCAGAATCTGAGATTCTGTCAGCAGATTCAGTGCGGCGAAGACCTGGCTGTCGAATTCTACATTGATCGCGCGTATCCCTGCGAACTTGTTGTCACAGAGGACCCGCTCGAGCTGCGTTATGACAACGGCATTACCCTGGCCAATTTATTGACGGACTTTAACGACGATCAGCTATCGGTCGACTCGTGGTGGCAAAGGGACGGTATCAGTGGTCACGCCTATACGATTCAAGTGTTCGACGAAGGGGGGATAAAGCAGTTGCAAATCGACCAGGTAATTGACTCGCGGCCGCTGTCGCGCCGACAGATCGATACTAGCAGTTTGGAACCAGGGGACTATGTCGCGAAGCTCATTGTCTACGAAACGGAATCCGGCCGCAGCCAAAGCGGCACAATTCCGAGCGCTCAGCTTACGGTCGAGCGCGAATTGGAGATCGCGCGCTTTTCCGTCCAAAGCTGAGCCATCGCGCAAAGGCTAAGTGTAAACCTGCTGGCGGCGCAATTCGCGGGCTTTCTCCACCAGGGCGTCAAAGATTGCCTGCTGGCTGGGGTCGCGTTCGGCGGTGACTTCCGGGTGCCATTGCACTGCCAGCAGCCAGGGATGACCCGGCATCTCCAGCGCCTCAATGATCCCGTCGGCAGCCATACCTGTGACACGCAATCCACAACCGAGTTCTTTCACAGCCTGGTGATGACCCGAGGACGTATGCAGTGAGGTCCTGCCCATGACATCCGCGATCAAGCTGCCCGTTTCTACCTCGACATCTTGCATCTCCCACAAGCCTTCCTCGTTACGGTGGATGTCCTGGTCGCGTATGTCGGGAATATGCTCGTACAGGCTGCCGCCTGCCGCGACGTTCAGTACCTGCAGGCCACGACATATGCACAGCAGGGGCTTGTCCATTTCCTCCAGCAAATGCCGAACGAGCGTCAATTCGCTCTGGTCTCGCTCGCGGTCGGCCGGCAACAAGTGCGCGTTGCCGCTCTCGCCTTGGTATTCAACGGGATCAATGTCCGTGCCGCCGGTGACGACAACCCCGTCCAGCAGCGCTAGCAGGTCGCGCCAGGCATCGTTGCCCGGCGGCAGCAAGACCGGGTTGCCGCCCGCGCGACGCAAGGCGTCCACGTAGGGCGTCGGCGTGCTGTAGAATTGTTCATAATGCCGCGACTGAATATAGCCTTCCTCGCGTCCGCCCGTGGTAATGCCGATCACCGGTCTGGTCATGTTTATGTCCTTTTCAATCATGCCTCGTACACTATAAACGAGAAGCGGGCGCGCAGACAACGGGCATTGTCGCGACGATCCGGCTGTAGAGACGTATGGCTATACTAGCAAGTTCCGCCATCAGTGAATGATCTCCTCGACGCGACCTTTCCGGGCTGGTCAAGTCAACTACAATGGGAGAATTCTAATTCAAGGACTATGATGACTCATCGACTCAGGTTCTATCTAGTATACGCGCTGCGGAATATCCAGCGTGGCGGTCGCTGGACTATGCTGGCGATCTTGTGCATTACCGCCGGCGTGGCAACCGTCGTCGCCTTGCGTTCGCTCGGCTTGGCGATTGGCGACACGCTGATTAACAACATGCGCGTCGAAACCAAGGGCGATATGCTAATCCACAACGACGGCTGGTTTAGCGCCTTCGGCAGCAACGATCCGGACGCCTTCCCGCCTTCCCGGCTAAACGAGCTTCTAGAGTGGGCTGACGGCGCGGGCGCGCAGACCGCCGCATTCATGAGCGGGCGCAATATGCAGCTCAGCAAGGCCGATCAGCAACAGTTCGGCCGCCCCAGTTTCATCGGCAGCTTTTTCATAGAACCGGCCAGCTATCCTCCAACACATACGATTCTGGCGCTCGATCCGCCCGATGCGCCGCTCGCAAGCTTGTTCAGCGGCGGCAACGATGTCGTCATCAGTGAAAACCTGGCCCAGCAGAGCGGAATCAGCGTCGGCGACACCGTTCGCGTGAGCGGCACGCAAGCGCTATATACCGTGCGAGGCATCGTCTCTACAGCGGAAGAGAGCAGCGTCAGCAACTTCTTGAACGCCTTTTTCGGCTTCGCCTATTTCGAATTGGATAACGCCGCCCAAGTGATCAACGAAGATATTTCGCCCAACCGGATCGGCGTGCTCTTTCCCCAAAACGTCGATCCGGAAGGTATGGAAAAATACATTCTGGAGGTCAAGGAAATCGCGCCGGACGCTCGGATAAACACCACCTTCGACTTGCTGGAGCGCTATCGGGATATCTCGCAGTACCTGAGCGATTTTGTGGTCGTGATGGGGCTGGGCGCATTGCTCATTGGCGGCGTCGGAATCATGAATACCATGCTGGTCCTGGTTCGGCGCCGCACCAGCGAGATCGCTGCGGTGAAGACCTTTGGTCTGCAGGCGCGCCAGATTGCGATACTGTTCCTGACCGAAGGCTTGATGCTCGGTCTAATCGGCAGCGCCCTCGGTATCGCTGTTGGCATTGGGCTTAGTCTTGTGGTCAATGAGTATGGCTCGGTCGCATTGCGACAGCCCTTGATTTGGCGCGTATACCCGGAGGCGCTGCTTTTCGGCTTCGCGCTGGGCATGGTCGTGACGGCCATATTCTCTGTAGCGCCGGTTTTGACCGCGGTGCGCGTGCGCCCCAGCATCATCCTTCGTCCCAACGAAAACCACCTGGTTGCGCTCGGCGTCGTTCAGACTGTCGCCCTGCTGGTATTCGTGACAGTTAATCTTGGTCTGATTGTCGGGCATATCGTGCGCCCGTCATTTGAATTGACCGCCGCAAACCTGGCGGAGCCGGATCGGACCTTTTCTCCATTGGCCGACCGCCCGGACAGCGCGCGTCCGTCCCGGAGCCAGGACTTCGCCCTGCCATCGCCATACCTGGCGGGCATACTCGGCGTGGCAGGCGCCTTTGCCCTCTTCGGTCTGTTGATTGCCCTCCTCTGGCTCATTGTGCTGCTGATCGGCAAATTGCCCTCCTTCGGCATGGTGACCTTGCGGCTGGCTTTGAGAAATATGACCACCAACCGCCTGCGAACCCCCACCACATTGCTGGCATTGAGCGCCGGTATGCTGGCGCTGAGCAGCATCGCCTTTGTCGGCGAGGGCACTCGCGAATTGCTCAATATTCAGTTGAGCCGAAGCTTCGGCGGCAACGTACTGGTTTTCCCTTTTCCGGGTCTTCCCGCGTCAATGATCGAAGGCTCGCTCGAGAATGCGCTTGCTGAGATCAACCTGCAGTACCAAACGACTATCGCAAATTATGAAGGTACCGCAACCGCCGTCGGGGGCCAGTCAGTCGAGCGACGCGATGACGTGCAATTCAGCATCTGGGACTCGGACAAACCCGATATTTACGAGGGACAGGGGACCCTGCAATCGGGACGCATGCTCACGCTCGCGGACCGTGGCCGGTCCATAGTCGTCCTGCCCCTTGCGCTGGCAGATTTACTGGATGTCGAAGTCGGCGATCGCATCACCGTCGACCTGGATACCACTGCCCTGGACCTCGAAGTTGTAGGACTCATTTCAAGCTCGGGTTTCTTCAGCGATGCGGATTCCGGAGCTTTACTACCCCCGGAAGTCGTCCCGGGCGCTGTGAAGCCGGCATTCAAATTGTATAGCTATCAAGTGTCCAATGACGAGTTAAACCGCGCCTTGACGGAATTGTCCGCCGTCATTTTCGCCTTTGCCATCGATGTGCAGTTCATCGACGGTCTCATCGGTCGATTGATCGATCAATTCGCCGCCATTCCAACTGTCGTGGCATTGCTTTCGCTCTTCGCCGCAGCCGTAATCATGGCGAATACAGTCGCCCTGGCGACGCTTGAGCGCCGCCGCCAGATCGGCATCCTCAAAGCCATTGGGCTAAAATCGCGCCGGGTCCTGCAAATTATGTTGATCGAGACGAGTGTTGTAGGCTTGTTAAGCGCACTCATCGGCATCGGTTTGAGCGGGCTGCTGATTTCATTGCTGTCAAGTGCCTGGGGAGTTGTTATTCCCCTGCCAGCTGACGCGCGCGCCGCCGCCGTCGCGCTGGTAGTCGCCGCCGTCTTGATCGGCTGGCTCGCCACCTTTCTCAGCGCCCGAGTCGCTGTCAAGGAACGCGTTATGAATGTCCTGCGCTACGACTAGTCAACGATCGTCCGGGAGGCGATTCACATAGTTGAAATGACTGGCGGAATTGATACAATTCTGCGGCTTTATTCACGTCGCATCCACCAATCGTATTCGCTCTGAATAGGAGTTAACAACATGAAACATCGACCCACACACGACGACGGTCAAGGGCTTGTCGAGTACGCCTTGATTTTGGTATTGGTCGCCGTGGTTGTTATCGTTATCCTGGCCCTGCTCGGCCCCTCGATCAACAACATCTTCGCCAACGTTTTGAACACAGTCAATCCCACTCCCTCCTAAAATCAACCTCATCACGCATTCGAAGTGGGCGGCGGCGCGCGGCCCACTTTTTTTACAGGCCCACATGCTCGCGCAAGGACGAGATATATGATTTTCTGTGAGCGCGGGGGTACATTTCGCCGCCGCCAAGCGGCTTTTTTTCTCCAACTGATTGCCAACGATTATGACCTGTGCTATATTCATAGCAATTGGAATGACACGCGAATGTCGTGCGGCAGGAGATCCGTCATGCATTGGTTCCCGCATAATGACGAAGGACAAGGGCTGGTTGAGTACGCGCTGATACTGGTGTTGGTGGCGGTAGTCGTGATCGTGATTCTGGCTCTTTTAGGACCTGCAATCGGTAACATCTTCTCGAATATAATCGACAGCTTGAATACCGCCGCGTAGTTCTGGTTGACGAGCTATTCCCTGGCTGTCGACCAGCGATTCTCCCGAGTTTACTCATTCTCATCGACGGGCTCTTGCGGCTGAGAAGGCAGTTTTCCGCGCCGCGCAAATCTCCAGATTGAGCGACCGCTGTTCCGGTCGCGCTCTTACAGCGGTCCGCTTTATCAGCTATAATCCGCTGCCGTGCGACGGCATACGATCAAGCGCCTGGCTGCCAGGTCTGCCATCGGGTCCGCGGAGCGAGGCGCGACCCATAAAGGACAAGTCATGATCCTGCAAGAATTGTCGGAAGCGATCGGCGTCAGCGGCGAAGAAAACGACGTCCGCGAAATCATCATACCCGCTATACGAGACCACGTCGCTTCGCTCGACGTGGACGCCTTGGGAAACCTAACAGCCCTGCAAACCGGTACACAATTTCCAGAGTTCACCGTGATGATCGCCGCTCACATGGACGAAATCGGCATGATGGTGACCGCTGTCGACAGCAACGGCTTGATTCAGTTCACCGGTGTCGGCGGTATTGACGCGCGCATACTGCCCGGAATGCGCGTCATGGTGGGCCGGGGTCGGACGCCCGGCGTGGTGCTTTGGAAGCCGATTCACAAGTGGCGCGACATGAAAGCGGTGGGTATAGACAACTTGCGCATTGACACCGGCGCGACCGATAAACATGCCGCCGAGCCGGGCGACCGCATCGCATTTGACAGCGCCTATGTCCAACTGGGGGACGACACAGTCCGGGGCAAAGCTTTCGACGATCGCGTCGGTTGTTCGATTCTGGTCGATATCCTGCAAGGCGGACCGTATCCGGTCACCGTAGCAGCTGCATTCACTGTACAGGAAGAGATCGGACTGCGGGGCGCGCAAGTCGCCGCCCAGCGCCTGCGGCCCGATGCGGCAATCGTGCTGGAAGGCACAACAGCCTATGATGTGCCCGATCCCAATCTCGAGATCGATGCCGATGACTTACCGACCAATCCCGGGACAAAGCTCGGCGCCGGCGTTGTGCTCACTCTAGTCGACAGTCGCATGATTTCCGATCCGCGCGTTCTGGCGTTTTTGCGGGCAACTGCCGAAGCGAATGGGATTGCCTACCAGTTCAAGACGATTGGTGGTGGCGGCACCGACGGCGGCGCCATACATACGGCGCAATCCGGCATTCCGACGATGACGCTGTCCACGCCTTGTCGCTATATTCACACGCCAACAGCGTTAATGAACCTCAAGGACTATGGGAACGCGCTTCAACTGTCTCAAGCGGTCTTAAACGCCATCACACCCGCCACTTTCGCGCGGGGGCGGGCTTGAGGCTAGCTCTCTGTCGGTTGTTCTTCGGTCGGTTCTACGGTCGGTTCTACGATTTGCTCTTCGATCTGTTCTTCTGCGGACGCTTCGTCTTCTTCCTTCGGCTCGGGGATCACGAGTTCCTGACCGGCGGCTATCGGATCGGTAATGAACGATTCGTTGGCATCCAACAGCTCATCGACGCTCAAATCATAGCCAAGGGCAATGCTGGCCCATGTTTCGCCGGCGGAAACCACATGGATCCGCGGTCCTTCCGGAATCAGGATAGTTGTCGCCGCGGAGGATTCCGTCGGCGTTGCCGCCTCCTCTTCAGGCGCTGCTGGCGCGACAACAACCGGTCCTGCCACGGACGCCTCCGGCTCGGTAGGCTCACAGCCGGGAACGAGAAGCAACTGTCCTATCTGCAAGGCATCGCTGTCTAGCTGATTTTCTTCAAAGAAGGCTTCCACCGTCGTGCCAAATGCGATAGACAACCTGAATAAATTGTCGCCGGGCAATACGCTATAAACGCATTCATCGTCCGGATTGAGCGATTCTTCAAAGGTTCGGGTAGCGGTCGGCAAAGTAAAGCGCCGTGTAGCCGCTTCTCCCGGGGTCGCCGCGATGACCACAATGCCTGTTGGTACAAGGATCGTTGGTGGCTCTACTTGACCGGGCGGCGGCTCTGGCGTAATGAAGCTGCCTGCCGGGCCCGGCGCCTCGCCATCGTCTGAAGCTGTATCGCCAGTGGCCGGGTCGGCCGGGGCAACTACACCCGATTCGCTCAAGTGGATGGCAGTGACTACGGGAACCGCTGTGTCGATTGGCTCAACTGCACTGCTATTGACCTGCTGGAATTCTTCTTCGGCTTGCCGATAGCAGCCGGCAAGCGCCAAGACACAGATCATCATTGGCAAGAGCAATCTAAGCTTCATTTGCCGCTACCCCCCAGAATGGACGACTGCTTCTGACTATTATATCCGAGTCAGAATATGCGGGCTAGCTAGGCAGCCGCATATTCTGGTTGATGCGCTGGCGCGCCGAGCCATTCAATATTCGGTTTAAATTGGGGCGTCCCACCGGCGGAAGACTAACAGTCTATCCAATCTGCGGCAGAGCTTCCATCGCGCGGTCAATCTCGGCCTGGGGGTATTCATAGTTGCTTAATTCCCCGGCCAGGTAGGCGTCGTAGGCGCTCATATCAAAGTGCCCATGTCCACACAAGTTGAAGAGGATAACGCGCTCTTGCCCCGCCTCCTTGGCTGCCAGCGCCTCGCGAATGGCGCCCGCAATGCCGTGCGCCGCTTCCGGCGCCGCCACGATCCCTTCCGCCTTGGCGAAAGTGATGGCTGCGCTGAAGGTCTCCATCTGAGGAATAGCGACCATATCCAGCAAGTTCTGGTCCCAAAGTTCGCAGATGATTGACGCCATGCCGTGGTAGCGCAAGCCGCCAGCGTGCAGCGGCGGCGGCACGAATCCATGGCCGAGCGTGTACATCTTGACCAGCGGCGTCATGCCGACGGCATCTCCGAAATCGTAAGCGTAGACCCCGCGCGTTAAACTCGGGCAAGCGGCCGGTTCCACTCCTAGCAAGCGCGTCCTCTTGCCGTGAGCCAGATTCTGGTGCAAGAAGGGCAATGCGATGCCGGCGAAGTTGCTGCCGCCGCCCGTCGGCCCCACAACGACATCCGGATATTCGCCGGCTATTTCCATCTGTTGCAGCGCTTCTTGTCCGATCACCGTCTGGTGCATCAAAACGTGATTCAAAACGCTGCCCAGGGCATATTTGTATTTGCCGCCGCTTTTGGCAGCGACCTCGACCGCTTCGCTGATGGCGATGCCCAGCGAACCGGAGCTGTCGGGATCCTGCGACAAGATCGCATTGCCGGCATCGGTGGTATCGCTCGGGCTGGCGGTGACGCTGGCGCCGAAGCTCTGCATGATGGCGCGGCGATAGGGCTTTTGCTCATAACTTATTCGCACCATATAAACGATGCATTCCATGTCAAAGAAACTGCAAGCCTGCGCCAATGCCGTGCCCCACTGCCCAGCGCCGGTTTCGGTCGTCAATCCGCTGACGCCTTCTTGCTTGTTGTAATAGGTTTGCGCCGTGGCCGTGTTCAGCTTGTGACTGCCGGAGGGAGAAACGCCCTCGTACTTGTAATAGATGTGGGCCGGCGTGTCGAGCGCCCTTTCGAGCCGCCGCGCCCGCATCAAGGGCGTGGGACGCCAGAGCTTGTATATCTCTCGTATTTCTTCCGGTATCTCGATCCAGCGATCCCGGCTCACCTCTTGCATGATTAGGCCCATTGGAAACAGCGGCGCCAGGTCGTCCGGTCCCACGGGCTGGTGCGTGCCCGGGTGCAGTACCGGCGGCAAGGGACGCGGCAAATCCGCTTGCACGTTATACCATTGTTCCGGTATCGCGCTCTGCGGAAGATCAAAGCGGATGTCGTCGGACATGAGATATTTCTCCCTGATATGGATAAAGCCTATATTATGACTGACGGGCGCGCGCGACGCAACGACCGCGGCGTCGGCGCGTGTCTGCATTCTGTCATCGCTCGCGGAATGAAACCTGCAAGAAAGCGACCAGCCGGGCAATCTTGACTGCCGCCGCCACTGCCACTATACTTCTTGATCACCATGCTTGCTCGCGATGATGAGTCGGGCCCCTTGCGGCAGAAAATTCCGAACCGTGTCAGGGCCTAACGGCAGCAGCACTAAGGAAAACCTCTGGGTGTCTTGTGGATTCCTGACTCATCTTCTCGGGCAAGCATGCTTTTTTGTCGCCAGGCGCGATCGTCAACGCAGGATCACGCGGATCTTGCCTGCATACCCGGCGTTGGCGTGGCTGACCATCACCGTATAAGAGCCGTCAGCCGGCAATTGATAATTGGCGATCAGCGCATCGGTTTGGCCGCCGCCATCGTCATCCCCCACTAGCGGTTTGCCGTCGACATCCAGCAGAACCAGCAACGGATCCACGCCTGTTCCCAGATAGTCACGGGCGCTGATCGACACAAGCTGATCCGCTTCGCCTTCAAACTGCAGGCGCGCCACCAGAGCATAATCCATATCAATGATCTCGGCTTCGTCCAGTCTCAGACTCGCTTCAGTGGATTCTCGCTCGATCAAGATCATCCGTCGGTAAAAGTCCGGCGCGGCCAGATCCGGGCGCCCGGTTTCCGAGTAGATATGACCGCGCGCCATATAATAGTCTTGCATCTGCGGCTGCAAATCTAGCGCCAGCTTCAGATCGGCCAGCGCTTTATCCCAATTTTCCGTGCCGGTCCATACATTTGCGCGCGTGAAATAAGCATAGCCGAGTTCCGGCGGCGTCGCGCCACGATCAAAACCCGCTATCGCCTCGTCCAAAATGGAGATCGCCCTGATGCTATTGCCCCCGGCATTGGCGCGCGTCGCATCCACAATGCTTTGGTACAGTTCTCGCAGCTTGCGATCGCGATCGCGATCGTGCAAGCGAACCAGGCTGCTGTATGTCCCCGTCGAGCGCGGATTTACGGTTAGACTTTGTCCGTAGTCGCGTTTGGCCTGTCGCGGATTGCGATTCTTCAAGTGCAGTTCGCCGCGCGCGCGCCAAATCGCGGCATCACCCGGTCGCAGATCCAGCGCTGCGCCGTAGTCAGCTATGGCGCCCTCCCAATCTTCCGATCGCGCATGAGCGAATCCACGATAGTAGTAGGCTTTCCAGGATTCCCCGTCTTCCCCCAAGATGACACTGGCAAGCGCGATCGCGTCAGCGTAGGCTTCGGTTTCGATATGATCCAGGACGTCTTCCAGCGCCTTGTCAATATCCAGCGCGTCGGGCGTCGGAGTCCGCGTGACCTTGCCAATGGCATAGCTGGCATCCGGATCCAATAGAATCGCCAGTAGCAAGCATAGGCCGACAAGCACTGGAAAAATCGCGTATCGCTTCGGCATCCGCATTATTCCCTCGACTGCAAATTACCCGTCTGCCCAAAAAGCCGCTCGGCGTGAATCCGGCGAAATGGACTCCCGCGCTCACACAACATTATTAATCTTCTCGTCGCATGAGCGACGTGGTTAATAAGATAGGAGACGCGCTTGAAATATCCTTTGCCGCACCCGGTGTTGAACTGCGGCGCCGGACGGCGGCTCACGGCGGAATCTCGCGAATCCCGGGTCAGCGCAAGCGAGCGCTGCTGATCACGACCTCAAACTGTTTGCAATAAACTACAGCCGATCGATAGACGCTTAAATCGTGATTTTGCGGCAAGATATAGTTTTGATTGCCAATGTTGCCCTTTAGCCGGCCCAGGTTCAAGAAATCAACGCCGAGTTCCAGGGCATTCCTCGGCTGCGGATCGCGCGACAGATAGACCCGAACATCGCCGCCGCGGGCCGAAGAAAAACCTTCAAAGCGCAAAATGCGGCGGTCGACAAACTCGTAAATGGTCGCGGCGCCCTTTCCCCAATGCAAGGCGTCAATCGTGCTAAACTCCCCGCTAGCCAAAACGCGGGCTGTCTCCGCGGCCATCTCTCGTTCGTCTTCCGGCGCCCTATCCGATTCGCTGATGGCGACATGAACCATGCCCAGGGCCATTTCCGGGCTCGTATTGTGCATCTCAATCAGGGCTTGGCGCTGGTCTGACGGCAAGGCGAGGAAGTCGTCCTGCAAGTCCATATCGAGGCCGGGAAAGGCTTCCGCCACCTGTCGGTCGCTCAGGAAACCGCGCCAAGCGGGAAAGGTCCAAACAGCCAGCGCTATCAGCCCGATTAGCGCGGTAAGTATGATTCGAAATCTCAGTTCCATAAACCGGCGTTCCCCGCCGCATTCGCTAGGAAGTCATTGTGGCACAGCCCTACTGAGCGGGCAAGACCGTCCGCTGACGATTCGCGTCATCATCCGACGTGCGGTCGATCCATTGAGCCAATTCAAGTATATTTGCCAGACAGTGCTACCGTCTGATTAGCGGACAGGGGGGAAACCCACAATGCCCATTCGTTACGAGTGGAAAGACGCATCCAAGCGCGTCATCTGCTACATCGCGGAAGGCGACTGGAACTGGAAGGACTATCATCATGCCGCGCGCGCGTCGGCCTTTACGCTTGCCGGGGTCGACCACCCGGTTGATTGTCTCATCGACTTGCGCGCCAGCGCCCGTCGGAGCTTGCCGGCCGGGCTCGCCGCGCACGTCCGCAGCTTTGGCAGGAAAATGCAAGCCTGCTTGACCGGGCGCGCTGTTGTGATTGGCATGCCAAAAGAGGGAATTGATTCGCTGATGCTGGGCGACGAAAACACGCTTTTCACGAGCGACGGCTTGGTGAGATTTGTCGCTAATGACGCCGAGCTCGAGCAAGCGCTACAGGCGTGGGCGGGGCATCCGCCCGCTTAAAGATCTTCATGCCGGACCGCAGGCTTGGCTGGCAGGGTAAAGATAAACGGCAGGGAACACAGCGAAACAAGCGCGGCCACGATAAATGCGTTCTGCAAGCCAAAGGCATCTCCCAGAGCCCCGGCGATCAGCACATTGATGGCCCGGATGCCAAAGGCATACAGCATGAACACACCGTTGGCGGTAGAGCGGTTCTCCGGCAGTTGATCTTGCACCAGCGCCAGGAAGACCGGTGATACCGATAGCGCTGTCAGTCCCAGGCCGATAATAATCGGGATGAGCAGAACCCCTTCCACGTGCACGAATACCAGCATAAGCAGCGCAGAGAGCACCGACGCGGCAGCAACCATCCGCCGTCTTCCGAAGCGATCGCTGAGCGTGCCGCCCGCCAAGGCGCCGCCGACGCCCGAGAATTCGTACAGGGCCAGCGCGCTTGTCGATAGTGTCAGGTCGTAGTTGCGCACATCAACCATATATACGACCATGAAGATGCCCAGGCTGCTGACCGCCATATTCCGCAGCAGCATCACGCCTAACAAAGGCGCGAATACCCGGGCGAATCGCCTAAACATGGGCTTGGGCCGGCGCTTGCGCGGCGCGCGCTTGGCCGAGACATCGCGCAGGCGCCAATAGAGCACGGCGCTCGCCAGCCAACCGAAGAACATCAAGCGCCACAATCCCGCTATGCCCCACTGCGTGACGCCGAAGGCGACAAGCAAGGGACCGACCGAACGCGCCAGTTCGCCCGACGCCATGAAAAAACTCATGCCGCGCCCGACCTTGTTCCCCGAAACATGCGCGATCATCGCCGGCGCCGGAGCGTGAAATGCCATGATGTTCACACCAACGCAAAACAACAGCAACGCCGCAGCGCTGTAAGTAGGCATGAAGCCAATCAAGGTCGCCAGCGTCGCGGTGATTGCCGGCGCGAAGATCACCAGGTAACGCAGCGTGAAGCGATCCGCCAGAAAGCCGATGACCGGACCCAGTAATGAAGGCATCTGCATGAATACGGGCAGCGACCCCGCCATCACCAGCGTCAAGCCAAGCTTCTCGATCAGCAAAGGCAGCAGGGGCGCGATGAAGGCCGAGTAGACATCGTGCACGAAGTGGCCGCTGCAAATCAGCAAGATGCGGCCGTATTGGAAGCCTTGCCCGCCTTTGGATTCGTCACTTAACGCTGTCGCTTGACCGGTCATATGGATTTCGCTTCATTGGCCGTGAATAAGCCTGTGATTATAGCCGCTGCTAAACATTGCGGCAATTGACTTTGACTTCGTGAAAGGGCGCGTACGCGTTGGTTTGCGCGATTCCGGTCAATCCGTCAAAACCATATTGCTCGCTCGGCTGGAGGTTTGCGCGCGCGGCAGCCCAAAGGTATAGTATAAGCGACTCTAAGCTACAGGATTACGATGAGCCAGCAATACAAAGACGACGATATGCGCACTGCGGAAATCGTCTCTGACCACGCGATGATTCAGCGATCGCTCGGACTCAACATCGAGGTAATTGGTCAAGACGAACCGGAGAATCTACAAATAGCATTTTCTGAAGACGAAGAACGGCGAACGAACGACGTCGTCTTGGAGTGCCAAGACAACATTGAATTCTTGCGCGGGCAGCCGGACGAGAAATTCAAACTGATAGTGACGTCGCCACCATACAATATTGGTAAGAGCTATGAAGTGCAGTCCACCCTGGATCAGTATCTTGCCAATCAAAAAGAGCTGATACGCGAGTGTCTACGCGTACTGCATCCGAAAGGTTCAATTTGTTGGCAAGTTGGCAACTATACTGACAACGGGGAAATCTTGCCATTGGATTGCTTGCTGTTCCCGATATTTCGTGAATTTGGTTTGCAGCTCCGCAATCGCATTATCTGGCATTTTGGTCACGGGTTGCATTGTCGTAACCGCCTTTCGGGCCGTTACGAAACCATAAACTGGTGGACCAAACGCAATGACTATACCTGGCACTTAGATCCAATCCGCGTGCCATCCAAATATCCCGGCAAGCGACACTTCAAAGGACCCCGCAAAGGCGAGTTGTCCGGCAACCCCAAAGGCAAGAATCCCAGCGATGTCTGGGACTTCCCGAACGTCAAAAGCAACCACCCGGAAAAAACACTTCACCCATGTCAGTTCCCCGTTGAGTTGGTCGAGCGCCTGGTACTCTCCATGACGGACGAAAACGACAATGTGCTTGATCCTTATGCAGGCGTTGGATCGACCATAATCGCTGCGATAAAGCATGGACGCAATGGCTACGGCTGTGACGTCGTGGAAGAGTACATTGCCATTGCGCGGGAGCGAGTAGACGCTTTCTATGCCGGGACGCTGAATACCAGACCTATGGGTAAGCCGGTCTATGATCCAATGCTGCTAAACGGCGGACATTGATGTCGGCATCGAAATCCTGCCGATGAAAACATTGGAACGAGAAATGTCCTCCGGTGTTCCGTACTATGAGCGCGACCTGGTCAATGTGCTGAGGCAAGGACGGGGTGTTCCTGCCGTCCCGCTAGTGATGGTTGGCATTGCCCCCTGATTCCCGCCCAAGCAATACAATACGGATAGCTCCAGGAGTCTAGCTGCAGGATCCTCTACACCGGTGGAAACTCCCTGCCAATCTGCTATCATACTCTCCATGAGAATAGCATCGCGGCACTTCAGCAACCGGCGCTATCTTGATGCCATCGAGGATCATATCGTCATCTTCGACGGCGCCATGGGCACCAGCATCCAGTCCTACGACTTGACGGCGGCCGACTATGGCGGCGAGCAGTTTCAAGACTGCCTCGATTTCCTCGTCATCACGCGTCCCGATATCATCCGCGAGATCCACGAGTCATTTCTGCGCGTCGGCAGCGAAGTTGTCGAGACCAATACCTTCCGGGGCAATCGTTTGACCCTGTCCGAACACGGGCTGGGCGACCGCGTCGTCGAGATCAACCGCGCCGCGGCGCAAATCGCCCGCGCCGCCTGCGACGCTGTCGAAGCGGAAACCGGCATTCCGCGTTTCGTCGCCGGCAGCATGGGACCCAGCGGCAAGCTGCCTTCCGGCGACGATCCCGATCTCAGCGATATCGGTTTCGACGAACTTGCGGATCTCTTCCATGAACAGGCGCGGGGGCTCGTCGAGGGCGGCGCCGACCTGCTGCTGCTGGAAACCGGCCAGGACATACTCGAGGTCAAGGCGGCGATATTTGGCGTCAACCGCTACTTCTCCGAAAGCGGGGCGCGCATTCCCTTGCAAGCGCAGATCACGCTCGATGTCAGCGGCCGCATGCTATTCGGTACCGATATCGCCGGCGCATTGACCACGTTGGAAGCGCTGCCCGTTGATGTGCTGGGCATGAATTGCTCCACCGGTCCCGAATACATGCGTCAGCCAATTCAATACCTGGTCGAACGCTCTCCTTTTCCTATCAGCGTCTTGCCCAACGCCGGCTTGCCCATCAACGTCGATGGCGAAGCGGTGTACCCCATGGGTCCGGAACCCTTCAGCGATATGGTCGGCGAATTCGCGCGCTGGGGTGTCAACGCCGTTGGCGGCTGCTGCGGCACGGGGCCCGAACATGTGGCGAGGCTCTACGAAAAAGTGCATGGCCACAGCTATCAACAGAAACTGGCTGAATACACGCAACTGCGCGCGCCGGTTAAACGCCAAAATATTCACGAAGCGCAAGCTTCCAGCGGCATGACCGCCACGCGCATGATGCAGAATCCGGGACCGACGCTCATCGGCGAACGGGTTAACAGCCAGGGCAGCCGCGTAGTCAAACGTCTACTGCTGGAAGATGACTATGACAGCATCGTTGAAATCGCCGTCGGACAGGTCAACCGTGGCGCTCACATGCTCGATGTGGCCGTGGCGCTGACCGAGCGCGACGATGAAAAAGAGCAGATGCAGCAACTTGTGAAGAAGCTTTCGATGGCCGTGGAAGCGCCGCTGATCATCGATACCACCGAGGCTGATGTCGCCGAAGCCGCGCTGGCGCTCTATCCCGGTCGCGGCATCATCAACGGCAACAACCTGGAAAACGGCCGCGAGCGCATTGACCGGATCATGCCCATCGCGGTGAAACACGGCGCTGCCGTACTCTCCATGACCATTGACGAAGAAGGCATGGCGCATAGCCGCGACAAGAAACTGGCAATCGCCCGCCGCATCACCGATATTGCGCTAAACGAATATGGCTTGTCGCCGGAAGACCTGATCTTTGACGACCTGACCTTCCCCCTCACGACCGGGCAGGAAGAACTGCGCGACGACGCCGTCGAAACGATCGCAGGCATCCGCCTGATCAAAGAAAAGATCCCGGGCGTGATGACCGCGCTCGGCATCAGCAATGTCAGCTTTGGCGTCGGCGCGGCGGCGCGCGGCGTGCTCAATAGCGTCTTCCTCTATCACGCGGTGAAAGCGGGATTGGATATGGCCATCGTCAATCCGGCCCATATCACGCCTTACTTCGAGATCCCGCCGGAACAGCGAGTGGTAGCCGAAGACTTGATTTTCAACAGCGATGCCGATGCCTTGCCGCGCTTCATCCAATATTTCGAAGAAAACGAGGTACAGTTCGCCGGTGGCGACGTCGTCGATCCCACCGCGGACATGAATAGCGAAGAAGCCCTGCATTGGCAGATCGTGCATCGCAAAAAAGAAGGCGTCGAAGCATTGATCGACGACATTCTCACGCGCAGAGACGCCGTTGACGCCTTGAACAATGTGCTGCTGCCGGCTATGAAAGAAGTCGGCGACAAATTCGGCGCAGTCGAACTGATCTTGCCCTTTGTGCTGCAATCGGCCGAGGTGATGAAAAAGTCCGTAGCTTATCTCGAAGGATTCATGGACAAAGTTGAGGGCGTCAGCAAGGGCGCGGTGGTGCTGGCCACGGTTTACGGCGATGTCCACGATATCGGCAAAAACTTGGTCAAGACCATCCTGAGCAACAACGGTTATACCGTCCACGACCTGGGCAAGCAGGTGCCCGCCAATACCATCATCGACAAAGCGCTGGAATATAAGGCCGACGCTATCGGGCTTTCGGCGCTGCTGGTCAGCACCTCCAAGCAGATGCCGCTGATCGTCAACGAATTGGCGCGCCGCGGCTTGCGGATTCCCGTGCTGGTGGGCGGCGCGGCCATCAACCGCCGCTTCGGCCGCCGCATCCTCTTCCTCGATGAATCGCAGGAGCCTTATGACGCCGGCGTCTTTTATTGCAAGGACGCCTTTGAAGGCTTGGCGGTGGTTGATCAACTGCTCGACCGCGAACGTCATAATCAGTTTCTGGACGAAGTCTTCAGCGAAGCCTACGCCGAGGTCAAGCGCGCGCCCCGCCGCAGACGAACGGGGCGCGGCCTCTCGCGCAAGACCGTCAAGGACGCGCCGGCCATCCCGACGCCGCCTTTTTGGGGAGGGCGCGTCATCCGCGATATGCCGCTGCAAATCGTCTTGCAGCACTTGCACAAGCCGGAACTCTTCCGCTTGTCCTGGGGCGCAAAAAACACCCGAGGCGCTGAATGGAAGGGGCTTGAAGCGGATTTCGAAGCGCGCCTGACGCGCATGGCCAAAGACGCGCAAAAACGCGGCACACTCAATCCGCAAGCGGTCTATGCCTACCTGCCCGTCAACAGCGATGGCGACGACCTGATCGCCTTTGATGCCGATGCCTACGCCGACAATGGCGAAAAGATCGAAGCCGCTCGCTTCAGCTTCCCGCGCCAGCCCGACGGCGCATTCCTCTGCATCAGCGACTACTTCGCCAGCATCGACAGCGGCAGAACTGATGTCATGGTCTTGCAGACGGTCACGGTGGGATCCGCCGCCACCCAAGAATTCGAGCGCCTGGAATCGGCGGACGAATACAGCGAAGCCTACTTTTTCCATGGCCTGGCGGTGCAAGCGGCAGAAGCAACCGCCAACTACCTGACGAAGATCGTCCAAGGGCAATTGGGCATCGCGGAAGGACAGGGCAAGCGCTACAGCTGGGGTTATCCCGCTTGCCCGGAACTAAGCGATCACGGCATCGTGCTGCAGCTGCTGCCGCAACTGGAAAGCGAGCTGGGCTTGTCGCTGACCGCGTCCTGGCAGTGGGTGCCCGAGCAGAGCACCGCCGCCCTCTTCACGCATCATCTCGACGCCAAGTACTACAGCGTGGGTAATCTCGATCGCGCGAGTCAGATACTGAGTTGAAGCCCTGGCGCGGCGCCCCATGAACGCTGCCGCAATAACGCGCGGCGCGCCTGGGGCAGTGGCGCTTGATAGTCGGCGCTGCATAACGTACTATGAATGTGTCGCAATCTTCCAGGAAAAAGCACGACCATGATAGACTACCCTTACATTAAGACTACCGCCAAACTTAAGGAATTCTTCGAAAAGATACCGTCCATGGGCTCTCCACCGTCGGTATCAACGCGCTGGCTGCCTAAGATTGGTTTCAAGTCAGCCAACCACCGGCCGATAATACGTATCCTGGAATTCATTGGCTTTATCAAATCCAATAAGCCGACGGACCGTTGGCGCTCGTACCAGGTCAAGCGGGATTCGAAACGTGTACTTGCCGAAGCGATTACCGAAGCGTACAGCGAACTTTTCGATGTCTTTCCCGATGCCCATCTACGCGCCGACGCCGAGCTTAAAGATCATTTACAGAAGCATCTATCCGCCAGTGACCAGGCGATAAACGCGACGATCGGCACCTTCAAGACATTGTGTTCTCTTGCCGAATTCAAGCGACAAAAAAACAAGCGCGAGCACGCACAAGCAAAGCCGGCAAGCCCGGCGCGTCTGCAGCAGCCTGACGCCGGCGCGAGCGCGACTTTGGCAGCGCCTCCGCCAACACCGGCGCCGGAGATTCCAACCCTGCACACCGATATTCAGATTCATATTCATCCCGATGCCGATGCCGACCAGATCAGAGAGATTTTCAAGAATATGGCGAAATATCTCTATGACAAAGAGATCGACTGAGCGCCATGATCGACAATGTCACAGAAAGATTAGAAGCCGCCAGGCGCTTTCAGAGACGAGTCAACGAACTCACCAAACCACCGGCCGAGGGTTCAAAACCCGCTACAGCGAGAATAATTGACACGGCGCTGCTTTGGGGCGCGCCAGGCAACTTTGTCCGGGTCGTTGACCAAATCAATGGCGCCTACGAGCACGGCTGGTACGACGCCTGCGCCATCATGCTGCGGCGGCTGCTCGAGATGCTGATCATCGAAGCTTTTGTCGCCAATGGCATGAAAGAAAAGATCAAAGGTCCAAATGGACGGTTCCTGAATCTTAACGGGCTGATTCGCCAAGCCTGTAGCGAATCGAGCTGGGCGCTGGACGACGAGGGCGCCATCCTGCGCAGGTTGAATGCCATCGGCAACTGGTCCGCGCACAAGCGGCGCTTCGTCGCCAATCGCGACGACATCGACAAGCACGTCTCGGCCTTGCGCATCGTCATCCAGGAGTTGGCGTTTTTGGCGAAGTTGAAGTAGTCACGCGAATATGTTTATTCGAGCAAATCTGCTGCTGAAGCCAAAGTTCAAAGATGGCATGTTCCTGACCGCGCACCGGCAGTTGGCGCCCGAGCAAAGCACCGCCGCCCTCTCCACCCACCATCCCGACGCCAAGTACTACAGCGTCGGGAATCTGGATCGGGGGAAGGCAGATTCTTGATACTCAGTTTCGATACATATTCTTGTATGTTGTCTACACATTTGATAGTATATCTGTTCTATAGATAAAGTGTGATTTCATCATTGACTCACAGAATCGGTTGTGATATTGTGTAGAAGCTGTACGTGTTTTAGTAGGAGATTGAGAAATGGCAGAATACCCTTACGCAGCAGTGCCAAACAAGCTTTTGACCTTGCTCGAGAAAATCCAGACAGCGGGTGTACCGTCAAAGGCTGATACTAGTTGGCTCAAGGCCCATGGCTTCAAGTCTTCCAACGATCCGTCGGCTCTACGAGTACTAGAATTCATCGGCTTCATTGACGCGTCGAAGCAGCCGACCGACAATTGGAAGAACTACAGGCACAAGGGCAAGTCCAATAGCGTGCTTGGCGCTGCGATCAAGCGGGGTTATTCTGTGCTTTACGAAGATCTTCCTGAGGCACATGAGTGTAGCGACGACGACCTTAAGAACTTTTTTCGAGTCCATTCTACCGCAGGCGATCAGGCAATCTCGCGAACTGTAAAGACGTTTCAGGCGTTGTGCTCAATGGTGGATTTCAGCACCGCATCAGATAATGGAGTAACTACAGATGATAACGGGAGTTCGGCGTCAGCAAATGACACTGCGCCACTCGTTGCTCCGCCGCAAAACATCGAATCACCTGCGCCCACGCTGCACATTGACTTTCAGGTGCATATTGCGGCTGACGCGCCTCCGGAGCAAATCGACAAGATATTTGAGAGCATGGCGAAACACCTCTACAACAAAGTCGCTGACTAAGCCAAATGAGACAATTTGCCAAGAACGCTCTCACCGCTGTCAGGCAAATACAGCAAAGTGCAAAGGAATCGACGCAACCGCCTCTTGAAGGCACGAAGCCAAAGTCAGCGCGCGTTATTGACCCTATACTCGTCACTGGGACAAGAGGCTACTTGGAAAAAGTTGCGGACCAGGTAAATGGCACATATGAAAATGGCTGGTACGATGCCTGCGCCGTTATGTTAAGGCGCTTTGTCGAGACGCTAATTATTGAGACATTCATTGCGAAACAGATTGAAGACAGAATAAAAGACAACAATGGCGACTTCATTTCGTTGAAAGGACTGATTGACAAGGCTAATGGCGATCCAGATCTGAACCTTAGCAGAAACACAAAAAAGGTGCTGCGGCAACTCAAGAAGCTCGGTGACCTCTCTGCTCACAATAGGAGATTTGTTGCCAACCGTAATACATTCGATAATCTTTTAGATGATCTGCATTTGGATATGCAAACTGTGGTACAAGAGTTCGTTCACGAAGCGGGTCTTAAGAACGTGGAAGGCACAAGATCATGACCTACACGCTCAAACGCATCGGCTTCATCTCCGCCGTCAGGATCGCCGCCATCATCGCGGCAGCCGTCGCCGTCCTGCCCATCGTCATCCTGCTGCTGCTCAACGCCATCTTCAAATTCCTGGATGTCATCATACCGCCGGAAATGATCGGGCAAGTCCTGGCTTCAACCGCCCTCTGGGCTGCCGCCGCCGGCGCCGTCTCGACCGGCATCGTCGTCGTCATCTACAACATCTGCGCCCATTACTTCGGCGGCATCAGCTTTGAACTCAAGGCGGAGCGTCCCCCGCGCAAATCCAAAGAAGAAGTCGACATCGACTAGTGCTGGGACAGAAGTCCCTCCCGGAAAAAATCCACACGCCAATCATTGCTATTACCCCCCAAAGCGAGTCACCCCTCCCTGAAGCTTTGGGGGAGGGGCCGGGGGTGGGGGTGCAGTGATCACGAAATCCTTGACATTCCCCTCAATTCATTCCATCATCAGTCCACAATTGCCCAGGATTTTTCGGCGCGGCCATCCAGAAACGAGACGCAAAATGACCACCTCCTTGCAACGGGAATACGACGATAAAGGCTATGTCATCGTGCGGAAAGCCATTGACGCCGAACTCGCCCGCGAAACCGCCGAGCACGTGCACTGGCTGGCGGAACGCAACCCCGGCATACGGCCCGAGAAATTCGGCCATGGCATGCTGGTGAGGGATCCATTCATGCACAGGCTGGTCAGTGACGACCGGCTGGTGGACATCGTCGAACAATTCATCGGCTCGGACGTGGCCATGTGGGCGGCGCATTACATCGCCAAACCGCCCAGGCACGGCCAAAGGGTCCTCTGGCACCAGGACGGCAGCTATTGGCCGCTGGAGCCGATGGAGGTGACGACCATCTGGCTGGCCGCCACCCCATCCACGCGCGAGAACGGCTGCCTGCGCGTCCTGCCCGGCACACAGAACAATCGTCTGCTCTCCCGAAAAGAAATGATCGATGTCAAAGACGGCAAGAATGTGCTGGAATCCGGCATCCACCCGTCGCAGATTGATGATTCGCATGTCGTCGATCTGGAACTGCAGCCCGGCGATGTCTCGGTTCATAATCCGAAAATCATTCACGGCTCGGAAGCCAATACCTCCGACGCCTGGCGCATCGGCTTGACGCTGCGTTACATCCCGACCTCTACCCGGATCAAGCGCGCAGGCGATCGCGCCATTCTCGTGCGCGGCAAGCCAAATGCAGGAAACGACAACATTTACGCGGAACGTCCCGTCTTTGATCCCGCGCTGCACATGCCCTTCCGCGGCCAGCAAGACTGGATGCCGGCATGAGCGCCGCCATGACCAAACCGAACATCCTCTACATCCATTCACATGATACCGGCCGTTATTTGCAGCCATACGGCCACGGCATCCCGACGCCCAATCTGCAGCGCCTGGCCGAGGAGGGCGTTCTGTTTCGCCGCGCCTATTGCGCGGCGCCCACTTGTTCGCCCAGCCGAGCGGCGCTGCTGACCGGGCAATCGCCCCACAGTGCCGGCATGTTGGGACTGGCTAATCGCGGCTTCGTCCTGGGCGATTTCCGCCAGCACATCATCCACACCTTGAAAAGCGCCGGCTATACCTCGGCGCTGGCGGGCATCCAGCATCTCACCAGTTCGCAATTCCATCGCGGCGCCGAAGCCATCGGCTACGACCGAATCCTGACGACCAACCATGCCGAGGCGCATCTGCGCGCCGTTGACTACATCCGGGAGGCGCCGCGGCAGCCCTTCTTCCTGACAGTAGGGTTTTTCGAGAACCATCGCGAATTCCCGGTCGAGCACAATGTTGATCCCGCTTATGTGTCGCCGCCCGCGCCCCTGCCCGACAGGCCGCGCATCCGCCAGGATATGGCCAACTACATCGCTATGGCGAAGATCCTCGATGACAAGGTGGGGCAGGTTCTGCAAGCGCTTGACGACGCGGACTTGCGCGATGATACGCTCGTCATCTACACCACCGATCACGGCATCGCCTTCCCGGGCATGAAATGCAGCTTGACCGATGCCGGCATAGGCGTGGCCTTGATCATGCGCGGGCCCGGCGAATTCGGCGGTGGAGAAACCGTTGACGCCATGGTCAGCCACATTGATGTCTTCCCGACGCTTTGCGACCTGCTCGATATCGAGGCGCCGCCCTGGCTGCAAGGGCAATCCATGATGCCTCTCGTGCGCGGCGAGACCCAATCCATCCGCGACCAAGTCTTCGCCGAAGTGTCCTACCACGCTACCTACGAACCGAAGCGCGCCGTTCGCAGCGACCGCTTCAAATACATCCGCCGTTATGACAAGCGCAAGTCGCCCGTCCTGCCCAATATCGATGACGGATTGACCAAGGACGATTATCTGGACGAGGGCTTTGCCGGGCGCGCCCCCGCCGCCGAACAACTCTACGATACCTATTACGATCCGACGGAACGGCACAACCTGGTCAGTGATCCGGACTACGCTGACGTTCTGGGCGATATGCGCGACCGCCTGGATCGCTGGATGCGCGATACGGATGACCCGCTGCTGCGCGGACCCGTGCCCGCGCCAGCCGGCGCCATCGCCAATGATCCCGATGGCGACTCCCCAAGAGGTCCGCTAGCGCCAGCCAACCAGATTTGAATCGCGACTAACTTGGGACTACTGACATGAGCGACCTGCTGCTGCACCAAATCGAGTATTACTCCGCGCGCGCGCCGGAATACGATCAGTGGTTCTATCGCCAGGGACGCTACGATCGCGGCGCGGCCTTCAAACGACAATGGGACAGCGAAGCGCAGATCGTGCGCGAGCAGTTGCTCAACGGGCCGCGCCAGCCGCATATACTGGAAATGGCGCCCGGCACCGGCATCTGGACCGAGCAACTGATTAAAATCGGCGATCATGTGACGGCACTCGACGCCTCGCAGGAAATGATCGCCATCAACAAAGCCAAGCTGGCTTCGGACAAGGTCACCTATATCCAGACTGACTTGTTCACATGGCGGGCGCAGCGGCAATACGACATGGTGTTCTTTGGATTCTGGCTGTCCCACGTGCCCGGGGACAAGCTTTCGACCTTCACCCGCGCCGTTTACGACGCCCTGGCGCCGGGCGGCCGGCTGTTCTTCGTCGATTCTCAGGAGGTAGACTCGTCCAGTTCCCGCACGGAAACGGAAGATCTGGGCGGCGAGATGCAGCAGCGCGTGCTAAGCGATGGTCGGCGATACGAAATCGTCAAGATCTACTACAATCCGGCGCAACTCACGGAGACCCTGCGCGACAGCGGTTTCGAGATAGAGGTGCGTTCAACGCCGAACTTCTTCATTTATGCCGATGGCAAGAAGCAGGTGTGAGCGCGCGCCCGGATTACTACAGTCCCGAAAGACGTACTAAATCGCGTCGTCGTACAAGGTCATCACCTGCTCGGCGACCCGGCCCCAGGTCTGCTGCTGCGCCCGTTCCCTGCCGGCAGCGCCCATCATGGCCGCTTTCTGCGGATCCGACAGCAATTCCAGCAAGGCGCGCGGCAGTTCTTCGGCGACATTGTCTTGCGCGACGATCAAACCGGTGACGCCGTGCTCGATGGCATCAGCGACGCCGCAGCCGTCCGTGCCCACCACTGCCGTGCCGGAGGCGCCGGCTTCATACAGCGTAAGACCAAATCCCTCGAAAAACAGACCGTCGTTCATGGCCGGCAATGCCAGCACGTCTGCCGCCGCTAACCAGGCGCGTTTCACTTCCTCATCGACGAAACCCATGATCTGCACGGTTTCCTGCAAGTTATGGGCTTCGATGGCCGCCTGTACGGCGGTTGTGTAAGCGCTGCCGAACTGCGGCGGTCCCATGATCAGGCACTGTATGTCGGGAATCTCCTCGCGAACGCGGGCCACCGCTTCCACCAGCTGCAGCTGGCCCTTGCGCGGCTTGATCTCGCCGATGGCGACAACTGTCGGCGCGCTTTTTTCGGGCTGAAATGCCGGCGCTTGCGATAGTCTGCTGACGTCGGCGCCGTTAGGGATGACCTGAACGCGCGCCCTCGGCATCAATGCTTTTGCCACCTGCGCGGTATAGTTGCTGACGCAGATCAAGCGCGCGCGGGTGAAAGAACGCCGGTAGAGCGCATTCACGGGAAAGCGCCGCATGCGCGGCAAATTGACATAACTGCCGTGAGCCGTAACGAACAACGGTCGGTCCCCGGCTACGGTCGCCGCCAGTATCGCCAGCGGCTCGGCAGTGCAATGGATGATGTCGCAATGCCGCAGCAACCGCCGAACGGCGAATGCCTGCCGCATTGACTTGAAGAAAGTATGTCGTTCCGGGGGGGTTACCGTTGGCAGGAGCCGATGTATCGTGAATCCGGCGTCGGGGCTGTTCCGAGACGCGACCACGGTCGCGTCGACACCGCGCGCCCGGAGAACTCGTATCAACTGCAGGCTATAGGTGGCCCAACCGTTTTGATTGCTGAGGTCTGAAGTGATGTAGCCGATCCGCATGGGCAGCGCTGGGCTGAAGTCCCGGCTAGGCTTGATCCGCGGCAGCCGATCCCTGGGCATCGTCGCTGTCGCTAATGCCGAGGCGGGCGCGCCAAGCCCGAACGGCCCCCGATTGCTCCGGCGCCACCTCGTCGTGATGTTCGCCCTGTGTGCCAACCCGCATAACCGCCAAGAGCAGCACAATGTTCAAGATGATGATAATCGCCATCACCACCATCGCCATGAGCATCCTCCCAAGTTGCAGCGCAGCCAAATCTCGTCGTATTATGACTGACTTTGGCGCTTTGGTCTAGGGCTGCTGACGATAGAGCCAGAGCAATCGCAGCACACGATAATTCTATGTTCAAACAGATAATATAAACCACCGAGGGTCGCGTAGGTCGCATAGACACTGACCGCCGACGCTGATCGGCAAACGTCCTGTCACCTTCTCAGATTCTCATTATATTCTTGGATCTGCTTCTGAGTAATACCAAGTTAGTTATGCGAAACGCGGCGCAAGGACGCGATCTAGGGGCGACTTATCAGACACTGATGAAAACTGTTTTCACCCTCTAGTGATCCCGAAAACTTGGACACTGGCTCGAGAGACTTCAGCAATTCTCGCCCATCCGGGCAAAGGGCGACTATATAGTCGCCCTTTGCTTTGCGCTTTCCGCTATGCTCGTGCCACTTGCTACATCCCGGAACAACCCAGTCGAAACGGAAAAACGCTTGACCGGAAAAATCTGCTTCAGGGAAAACCAAAAATCCCCGAAAGCTAATGAACACAAGGGTTTTGCGCTGCCAAGCCGCTCATATCTTCCCCCAATGTCAAAGGATTTTAGGGCGACTTCAGCTCCGTTAATGCGGGTTTTGCGGGGGAAATAATGGGGCTGTTTATGTTTACCGCGGCGCTCATGCGACAAGCTGGCTTACTAGTTTGCCTGAC
>JAPOOU010000010.1 GCA_026713245.1 Chloroflexota bacterium | reverse complement strand
TTGAGCTTGTGACAAGTTCTGCATACCAACTGGTACATGGTGGCATTCATCCGCATGGCTCAATATATTCCTGCGATTGTAGACGATGCCGGGTCGATTCGCCAAAATCGGGCAATGTGTCCCGGGCAGCCGCTTCAAAATGATGGTGACTGAAATTGCGAAAAGCAAACTGAAATTCAACTCGAGAGCGCACACAGAAAATCAAAACATATGCCATTGTCATTGTGGTAGTGTATTGAAGTCGGTTGAGATTTATGAGCCACAACCACATAAGAACTGGTAGGGGCGATCCGCTGGATCGCCCGACGTGTAGAAACTGATAGAGTATCGCGCGACTGACGGTCTGTGTCTAAGCTCCCCTCAGTAAGAGCAAGTAAGTTATTAGAATCATCAACATGGACGAACTGTAGGGGCGTTTCGCGGAAACGCCCGCAAAATAAACGCCTCCGTTTGTTTTTCTCTGTTATCTCTGTGTCCTCTGTGTTTAGATTTTGTTGCACGACTTACTTGGATTTACTTCTGTGCCTCAGTAAATCCCACAAAGAAATGCAAATCCAAAATACTAATGGCACTGGAAACCGCGCCAGGAGAAATCGGCAACCTCATATTTATTCCGCTGGGGCTGGTGATGCTGGTCTTGTCGCTCCGGGGTGACTAAGCCTCAAGCTCTGTCCCGGGCACGCTGACAGGCGTCCTTCCCCGCGACTCAATCTCTCCTGTCAGCAGTTCGGCCGCAGCCAGCGCCGCGGACGGGCGAAAGCTGAAGCTACAGACAAAGGCGCCGATCTCGGCATATTCCGCCAGTTGGTAGGGGTCGCGCAGCGCGACTGCCAGTAGCCGGTCGGGGACGCGCCGGTTTAAGTCGCGCAAGATCTTCACTTGCAGCGCCCGGTCGAAGTCCATGCCCGGCAGCGTATAGTTCTCGCTGACGGCGATGATGATGCCCTCAGCTGGCAAATCGGCCGCGGCATAGCCTTCCGCCGCGATGATGGTCAAATTATCACAGCGCGCGCGCATGGCGTCCGCGAAGACGTCAAATGCCGGCGTCGCTTGATTGGGTCCGATGCCGCGCGTCCGGGTCAAGACGGTGTAGGCGCTCCGTCGCGTTGTATTCACCAGTGTGATAGGCGTCCCGGCGCTGATGGGCAGCAGATCCGTGCGATCCCGCAAGACGGCGACCGCCGCGCGCGCTACCTCAAGCTCGACGGCGCGATGGCTGCCCTGGCCGACGACGATGGGATCTTGCGGCGTGGGCGCGACGCTGAAACCCGCGCCGCGCTTCAGCCGCAAGACGCGCTCGACAGCGTCGTCGACGCGCTCGCTGCTGATAGCCCCGTCCTCTACCGCCTGTACAACCGCGCCTATCAAGCTGCGCTGATTCTCCAGATAGGTTTCGGCATCATGGTCGTAATGTTCTTCCGCCAGCATCATCAAGTCGACGCCGGCTTTGAAAGCCTGGATCGCGGCATCGGCGGGGGCGTAGTTGCGCTTCATCGAGCCCATATTCATGCTGTCGGAGACGATCACGCCATCGAAGCCCAGTTGGCCGCGCAGCACATCGCCCAGGATGACGGGCGAAAGCGTTGCGGGTCGTTCCGGATCGAGCGCCGAGAAGATGATATGCGCCGTCATCACTATTTTGGCGCCGGCTTTGATGCCCTCGGCGAAGGGGCGCAGATCGATGCGGAAAAGCGCGTCGCGCGAGCGATCCACTGTCGGCAAGCCGCGGTGGCTGTCGATTTGGGTGTCGCCGTGCCCGGGAAAGTGCTTGAGCGTTGCCACCGCGCCATTGTCTTGCAAGCCGCGCACTGCGGCGCTTGTCA
>JAPOOU010000216.1 GCA_026713245.1 Chloroflexota bacterium | reverse complement strand
GTTGTTTTTTGGTTATAACTTTGTCCGACATTGTCCGTTTCGCGGACAAAGAAATACTTTTTTCGGACAAAGTTGCGTTTTGTCGGCGGCGCAGCTTTTTACGCCAGCGACGCAGCGTACGATGATGGATGCCTGTAAGCAGGTGGACGGCGTTGATGTCGTTATGGATATCGAGCAGGTCCATGGCGTTGCGTTTTTCACGGTCTGAGATGTGTCTGGTTTTCGGCATGGCGGTCCTCGCTTCGATGGGTTTGCAGCCATTATTGCACAGATGTTCTAATGAAGTGCGGCTAAATGTTCACGCATTGGGATTATCTAATCATTGAGGGACGCGTAGGGCGCACAGGGCGCGTAGGGCGCGTAGACACAGCCCTTCGACACAGCCGGTTGATCGAGGTCTGTAGAGTACACATAGGAGACACAGTGTCTGCACGGTCCTTTGTGTCTTTGTGGTGAAAAAATAATTTGAAGCGTTTGCCCGGTGTTATGCGGAGGCGCGTTTCAATTTTTGGCAGAATGACATAATTTGCATTCCAATGAAGCGTTGCCCTTGCGTTGCACTTATCCCAAAATTAAAGGGGCAATGTAGCGGCGACTCTGTGGCTCGCGTAGACACAGACCGTCAGTCACCCTAAGCTCATATCTATCTCAAGTCAGGCGAGCCACCGCTGCGCGTAGACACAGCAGGTCGCTCGCCCGTACAGATGTTGTGGTTGAGGGTGGAAGATGGGAGCTTGATACCTCAATAATCTGAAATACACCCGTTATATGGGTCGCAATCCAACAGGCTCGGCGCAATCTCGTGTCCGGTAGCGCGGGTGATTCGGCGCTTGTCATTTCAGAACATTAGGTGCTAGACTCACAGGTGGATTCGGAGGTTATCCCTTGCCCGAACAAGCCTTGTATCTCAAATGGCGGCCGCAGACTTTTGCCGATGTTGTTGGGCAGGAGCATGTCACGCGCACACTTCGAAATTCCTTGATTCGCGGGCGTATTCGTCATGCCTATCTCTTCAGCGGTCCCCGTGGCACTGGCAAGACGACCAATGCGCGCTTGCTGGCCAAAGCCGTCAACTGCACATACGATGACGCGGCCGCGCGTCCCTGCAACAGTTGTTCCAATTGCGCCGCTATCAATGAAGGTCGGTTTTTGGACCTGATCGAGATTGATGCGGCTTCGCATACCGGCGTCGATGACGTGCGCGAATTGCGCGACAAGATCGCCTTTGCGCCGGGCGAAGGCAAGTACAAGGTTTATATCATCGACGAGGTCCATCGTTTCAGCGGCAACGCTTTTGACGCGCTGCTAAAGACACTGGAAGAGCCGCCGGATCACGCCATCTTTGTTCTGGCGACAACCGAAATCGACAAGGTGCCGGCCACCATCAAGAGCCGCTGCCTCCACTTCGAATTCAGGCGCGTCTCGCAAAAGGAAGTAAGCGCGTTGCTGGCGCATATCGCCGAGAGCGAGTCCTTTTCTATTGACAGCGCCGCGCTGGACTTGATCGCGCGTCAAGGCACCGGCAGCGTGCGCGACAGCATCAGTCTGCTCGATCAGATTGTCACGGAGCCGGAAGAGTTGGTCAATCTGGAGTCGGCACAGCAGTTGCTGGGAACCGCTGCGAGCGTTCAGGTCCGGGATCTGGTTCGGGCGCTTGCGGAAGAAGACGTGCCGCTGGGCATCCATATCATCAACAAAGCGATTGACGCGGGCAGCGATCCCCGGCAGTTTGGTCAACAGGTTGTTGAATACCTGCGCCATGTGATGCTAACGCAGACCGCGAGCGCCGATCTGATCGAGGCTTCTCAAGAAGATCGCGCGCTCTGCGCAGAACTGGCAGAAACCATAAGTCGGGCCCGGCTACTCAAAACGATACGCAGGTTTAACGAAGCGGTCAACAGCTATACAGGCGGCTGGCAGCCACAATTGGAACTGGAATTGGCGCTGGTCGAGAGCCTGCATGCGGAAGCAAGCCAGTCAAGCGTATATCAATCCGGGTCATCAGTACAGCCGGGGAAGACTTCCGAAAGCGCGCGGGAGGCGGCGCCGGAATCAGCATATGAGCGCGTGGAGGGCAGCGCGCCGGGCGAGCCGCCGGCTTATTCTGTTGGCAAGATTCAGAACGGCTGGATGGAGATACTTACCCAGGTACACCGCTATAGCCGCAATCTCCCGCCCTTGCTGGAGCACGCGCATGTGCGCGCCATCGAGGGTAATCGATTGATCCTCGGTGTGCAGACTGAATTCTTCAGGACAAAAATCGCCGCGCCGGAGCGCGCCCAAGTAATTGAACAGGCGATCTTCGATTTGCATGAGGTCAAGTTGCGACTGGAGGCGCGCGTGGTCGAGGGCGCCGCGCCGCCGCCGGAATCGCGGGGGCAGGGCAGGCCAGAACCGGAAGACCCCTTGATCGCGGCGGGCAAGGCGCTGGGCGGTGTGGTGGATGACGCTGAATAGCTCGGGCTGGTCGTGGCGGCTGATTTCGTCCCCCGTTGTCGACATTCTCAATCCGCTGTTTCTCATTTCTCTTGCGCTATTTGTGGGTATCGGATACATCTTGACGCTGTTGACGCCGGTGGCGATCGGTCATTGGCAGGCGCTGTTCTGGGTGAGTTTGCTTGTGCCGGCAGCGGTCTTGGCAAGTAGCGCCCGCGCCAAGTGGACAGAGACCGAGTATCGCGCACCGTCATGGCGATCGCTGTTGCCTCTAGTGCCGCTACTGGTCATTCTTCCTGCGGTCTGGGCCGAGTTCACCAGCCCTACCTTGCAGGTCACGCACCACGGCGACATTCATATCGGCTATATACATCAGCTTCTTTACGAGACAACGCCAATCGACAATGTCTTCATGGTCGGTTTTCCCGCCAACTACTATTGGCTCTATCATGCCTACCTGGCGACGATCGCGCAGATCACGGGCTTCAGCCCGGCATCGGCATCGTCAATCGTGAATGTCGCCGCGATATTTAGCAGCCTCTTATGGATAGGGCAGACGCTGCAATTGCTGAAATTCGGCAAATCCGGGACCCTGACGCTGGGTTTTATGATCCTGCTGGTCTATTTCTCAGTTAATCTGACCAGCACGCTAACCTTATTGGGGCATTACTTCAGCGGCACATACAGGCCCTATGCCTTCGACCTCATGAGGCTTCCCGGCGCCGATCTACGATTGCACAGCGTCATGGGCAAGGTGATGAACTTCACCAGCGTGACGCTGGGCATCATGACCTTCACAGCCGCGCTTTACGCCTGTGTCCGGCTGGCGAAAGGAAAGATCTCAATCAGCGCGCTTGTTATCGTTTCCGCCGCCGGCGTCGCGGCTCTGGCGGTCAGGGAAATCGCGGCACTTTACATCGTCATCGTCTTGTTGGGCAGCTTGGCGGTCTTTGTCGCGCACGACTGGGTCCGTGATCCGTACAAGACCAATTGGATCAAGCAAAGATGGCGAGCGCTTGCGGCGGAAGTTTCGCCCCCCGCTCTCCTGATCTGGCTGACCATCAGCCTCGCGCTTTCAGCGCCGCTGGTAAAGTACAATCTGGATATTGTCGGCAGCTTTAGCGCGGGACGTCCATTTGGATTAAGCTTCGCGAACGTCCAAACAATCGTTACGGCCTTGCTGCTGCTTCTTCCGCTATTTCTGCTGCAATTCGTATTCTTGTGGCGCGGAAGAGATCGCGGCCAGACCTACATTCAGTTGTGCGCATTGATCGCATTGCTGCCAGCGACCTTCCTGACTTTGCCCGATAGCAATCAGTACAAGGGGGTCTATTTTCTGGGTATGCTCATGGCCTTGTCCGCGCTCTTCGCTTTGCGGACGATGCGGCAACAAGAGAGCATGAGTTGGCGCCATGCTGGCCGGGCCGCAGCAGCATTGTTGTACGTCCTGGTTCTCACCCAGGTCATTTACGTGTCCGCAAGCAACGTCAGGCGGGCAGAGATTTATGCAGAGCAGGGGTACAGCTTCAACGGCATACACCTCGAGTACGTTGACGACGTTGACGGCCGCCTTCCGGCCTATGTCTGGATTCGCGAGCATACGCCGGCAAACGCTGTCGTCCTGCTTCCGATCATCCCGTCCAAATACTCGAACTTGTTTCACGAGCGGATGCTATATGTCCGCCTGTTGCAGCTCCATTTCAAGTCGAGTCTTCTCGCGTATAATGAGCGCGCGCGTGATTTAGAACTGATCTATAGTGAAGAAACCGAAGCCGCAGAATTTCGCGCGTTGATTGAAGACATGGAACGAGAATTACCCGACCGTTCATTTTATGCCGTTGTCAAGGGATCGGAGGTCCGACCGGAGGTTATGCGCGGGCGTGGCGCGGAGATGGTTTACGAACACGAAGCAGACGGCGGCAATGTGTTTCTCTTGAATCCGCGGTCCGCTGGCTAATGGTGAGAATCGGAAAGCGAACATGCGGCTATTAACAATCCTGATTCTCGAGGTACTCAATCCGCTGTTCGCGATATCCTTCGCTCTGTTTGTCAGCGTCGGCTATATCTTTACTTTGCTGATGCCGGTCACAATTGAGCTTTGGCAAGCGCTGCTCATACCCTGTACTTTGATACCGTTCGCCTGGCTGCTAGCTGGCGCGGTCAAGCGGTCGAAGCAAAGTCAGTCCGATGCTTGCCGATTTTCTTGGCGGGGGTTTTTACCCTTGGTCATTCCGATCCTGGTTTTGGCGCCGGGGCTATATGCGATTGCCTCCAGCCCCACCGTGCAAATCCTGTCTCATCCCGATCTCCATTTCGGCTATATTAATCAGTTGTTATACGGTTCCACGCCACTCGAAAACGTGTTTGTCGCCGGCTTTCCCGCCAACTACTATTGGCTTTTCCACGCCTATTTGGCGGCTCTGACCGAGGCCACTGCGCTACGCGCGCCGTACGTAGCGTCTACTGTGAACGTCCTGTCGGTTATCAGCAGTTTTCTTTGGATCGGACAGATCCTTGTCCTGCTCAAGCTGGGTAAACCGCGCACTTTGTCCCTGGGTCTCTTGGTCGTATTTGTATTTTGCTCGGCGAACATGACCGGCATCCTCAGCTTGTTCACGCACGTAGTCAATGGCACGTTTGCACCAGACAACTTGCGTCTGCTGGTGCTTGATGGAGGCCACAAACATCTGCATAGTTCCTTGAATAAGTTGGCAAATATCAATTCCATGGATCTGGGCATATCGCTTTTCGTTGCAGTCTTGTTCTGTTGCGTCAAGATCGTGAAGAGGCAAGTCGACTTTCGTTCGTTAGTTCTGATCTCGGCTTGCGGCATTCTCGGGCTGGCTGTCGCTCAACTTGCTACCTTTTACATCGTGGTCGCGCTTTTGGGCGGTCTTGGGGTCTTGGCGGCCTGGAGCCTTCTGCGCGGTTTCCAGAGGATCGAAACAGTAAGGGATTTCTGGAATCGGCGGTTGACTAGTCAGATTCATCCGTTAGCCATCATGGCGTATGCGGGATTAAGCCTTGCGCTGTCAATCCCTCTACTCAAATACAATTATGACATCGCATACAATACGCGTGGCCACACGGGATTCGAGTTATTCAATCAAAGCAACATGGCCATGTTGTGGGCGGCGTTCGCTTTGCTATTGCCGCTATATGTACTGCAGTGGTTTTTCGTATTTCGCAGGGGCGATCAACCTGCATATTTTTTTCAGATAAGCGGGTTGTTGGGCTTGTTACTGGGGTCTGGATTAACGTTAACTGCCGACAATCATTACAAAGGCTTTTACTTTCTAGCGATTGTCTTGTGCATTTCGGCTTTATTGGCATTACAATGCTTGCGAAACAGCACTCAGAAGTCATGGACATTTGCGGGACAAGTGATATCGAGTTTGCTATTGATTCTGGTTTTCTTGAGGATAATCTATGTCGATTATTCTCTCCTAAGGAGGGCGAGTACCAATCCATACAGAGGATTCGCGTACGAGGACGAACACATCGTACACGATGCGGACGAGCAGGGACGATTCCCGGCCTTTTATTGGATTCGCGACAATTCGCCGGCTGATGCCCTTGTCATCACTCCGCTAAACGGTTTCATCTTCGAAAGTGTGCTGCCCGAGCGGCAGTTCTACGTCAAAAAAGCGCAATACAGTTATACCGTCAATATCGACGATTATGAGAGGCGCGTTCGACAACTTAACAAGTTTTATAGGGACGACACCGGCCCACAGGATTACTATTACATCAGCAGAAACATCGCGCGACACTTCCCGGACCGGCCGATTTACGCTGTCGTTAAAGACTCGGAAGTGAGCCCGGAAGTGATGGCGGGGCGCGACGCCGAGCTCGTCTTCGAGCATGAGGGCGACGGCGCGAATGTGTATCGACTGTATCCATCAGCCGATCCACCACAGCAGGGGTGAAACGAACGGAATGTGGAGCATCGTAGTTGGAAGCATGAAGCCGCTCGGCGGCAGCGAAAAGGTGTGCCGCGCTCACGCATAATAGTAAGCCTTCTCGCCGGTTGAGCGACGCGGTTTACATAAACAGGAGCAAAGACATGACCAAGCGACGCGGAAGTAGACGGAGTTCTTCGGCAGGATTGCCCGGGGGCGCCAATCCCATGGCAATGCTGCAGAAGATGCAGCAGGATATGGCGGAGGCGCAAGAGAGCCTCGAGCAAGAGACGGTCGAGGTGACCGTGGGCGGTGGCGCCATAAAAGTCGTGATAACCGGGCACCAGCGCGTGCAGTCGGTCGAAATCAACCCCGATGTTATCGACATGGATGATGAAGAATGGCTCAATGACTTGCAGGATCTGCTTGTGGCGGCGGTTAACCAGGCAATTGAGCAGAGCCAGGCAATGGCGGCCGAACGTATGGAGCGAATCACGGGTGGTCTGGGCAATATTCCCGGTCTAGGCGGTCTTCTTGGCTAGACGCCCTGATGTCCTGACGGCCTGCCGCGGGTCAATTCCCTGCCATTCGGATGCCCGGAATTAGCGATGAACAGTGCTATTCCCGAACCGGTTACCAAGCTGGTGGAAGCGTTTTCTCGCTTGCCAGGCGTTGGCCCCAAGACGGCGTCGCGGCTGACATTTTACCTGTTGCGCGCCTCCGATGATGTTTCTATGGCTTTGGCACTTGCTCTGACGAACCTCAAGGAGCAAACACGCTTCTGCAGCATGTGCTTCAATATAACTGTGGACGACCCATGTCCCGTATGCGCTTCGTCGGAACGGGACGCTTCGCTGATTGCGGTGGTCGAAGAACCCTTGGACCTCATGGCATTGGAGCGCACCGGCATTTACAAGGGCCAATATCATGTATTGCACGGGGCGATTTCTCCTGTAAGCGGCGTCGGACCGGACGATCTCAAGATTCGTGAGTTGGTGGAGCGTGTGAAAACGGGCGTCGTCCGAGAAGTCATCGTCGCTACCAATCCGGGTATGGAAGGCGATGCCACGGCGATGTACCTTCAGCGGGAATTGGCCGCAACCGGTGTCGTTACGACTCGCTTGGCTCGCGGCTTGCCGACCGGTGGAGATTTGGAATATGTGGATTCCGTGACTTTGATGCGCGCGCTGGAAGGGCGCAGCGAGCTTGGTTGACACAGACATCATGAGGGAAAAGTGTGATCCAAGACATGAGCAATTCCAAAACACTGGGCCGCAAGGAAGCAATCAAGCGAATCGACAATTTCATCGCGGCGCACGATGATTGGCGGGGCGAGACCATGGCGCAGATCCGCAAGATCATCCATGAAGTCGCGCCTGAAGTAGTCGAAGACTGGAAGTACATGGGGTCGCCCTTCTGGTCGCACGAGGGCATCCTCGGTCATGGCAACATCTTCGAAGCCAAGGTGAAGCTCACCCTGCATCATGGCGCCCATCTTGCGGATCCGAACGGTCTCTTTAGTGCGAGTTTGTGCGCCAGTCGGTCACGCGCAAGTGATATATTCGAGGGCGACGAGATAGACGTTGCCGTGCTCAAGACCTGGCTGCGCGCTGCCATGGATTACAACGCGACGCACCAAGTAAAGAAGAGCAAGGGTTCGCGAGACATTTAGCGTGGATCGACCCATCGGTTTCTCAGACACAGTTATCGAGCGAGCCGGGAGCGCTACTGTCTTTGCTGGCGACTGTCCGCAAATGCCGCCTCGCGCGTAATCTGCGAATAGCCCCCGGGGAATGTCGCGTTCACTCCGATTAACAAGCCTGCTCGTCGCACGAGCGACGCGTTGATGAGTAGCGATTCCCGGCGGTTCTAAAGGAGTTTTCGCAATTCATCTATCGTATCCTTGACAGTTGCGGCTGTCGTTGCTAAGCTAAGGTTGAAAGGTGAGAGGAGATCTCTCGTCTTTTTTGTCCCCAATAGGGATGAGTGCACATTAACAGCAGAATAGTGGGTTAAGACGGAGAAATACAAACCCTGATCGAATACGGAGAGTTTGATCCTGGCTCAGGATGAACGTTGGCGGCGTGCCTAACACATGCAAGTCGAACGGTATGCGCCC
>JAPOOU010000011.1 GCA_026713245.1 Chloroflexota bacterium | reverse complement strand
GCAGCGTAAAACCCTTGTGTTCACTGGCTTTCGGGGATTTTGGGTTCTCCCTGAAGCAGATTTTTTCGGTCAAGCGTTTTTTCCCTCCCGACTGGATTGTTCCGGAATGCAGCAAGTGGTAGCCGCTCGGCGCGTAACCGGCGAAAAGGTCTGTCGCGCTCACGCAAAATCGTAAGCCTACTCGTCGCTAGAGCGACGCAGTTTACGTAAACAGGAGCATAGAGGAAAGCGCAAAGCAAAGGGCGACTATATAGTCGCGTTTGCCCGGATGGGCGAGAATTGCTGAAGTTTCTCGAGCCAGTGTCCAAGTTTTCGGGTCCACTACAGGGTGAAAACAGATTTTCAACAGTGTCCGACAGGTCGCCCCTGCCCGTACTGTGGCCAGGTGGCGGATTCATATTGACAGGCCCTGCCATTAGTCGGCCAACACAGTTTCCTCGACAAGCGTCAGCCCGTCTTCCGCAAGGTCCATGTTCATGCCCGGCGCGCTGGGCAGCTCGATATGGCCGTCGACCGGCGACAATTTGTGCTTGTAGAAGACATTGCTATGCCGACCGGCCTGGAACAGCCATTCTTGCAATGGACAGGTTGTCAGCGTCTGCGAAGCGATCAGATGGGTCGAGGGCCAGCCGCCGTGGTGCGGGATGACGGGAATGTCATGCGCCGAGGCCAGCGCGCAAATCTTGCTCATCTCGGTCAGGCCGCCGGCCCAGGTGACATCAGGCTGCAGCACGTGTACGGCTTCGGCGTCGAGCAGGGCTTTGATGCCCCAGCGCGTATATTCGTGTTCGCCGCCGGAGATGAAGACGCCGCGCAGCGAGCGCCGCAACTCGGCGTATTGGGGGATTTTGTCCGCCAGGACCGGCTCTTCAAACCAGTAGGGTCGGTATTCCGCCGCCAGATCGGCCATGCGCAGGGTATAGGGCAGATCCCAACTGCTCCAGGCGTCGAACATCAGGTCAACATCGGGACCGGCCGCTTCGCGCGCGGCGCGGATGATGGCCAGGTTCCTGCGGATGCCCGCTTCGCCGTCTTTGGGCGTGCCGGGCAGGAACCACTTGAAGGCGGTGAAGCCAGCCGCCAGGAAATGGCGCGTGCGCTCGATGACTTTCAGCGGCGCCACCGAATAACCGAGCATGGAGGCGTAGGCGCGGATCTTCTGGCGCGAGGGACCACCCAGCAGCACATAAACCGGCGTGCCCAGCAGCTTGCCTTTGAGGTCCCAGAGGGCGAGATCGACCTTGCTGAGCGCCAGCATCGGCGTGCCCTTGCGCCCGTGAATGGAAAGACGGTACATCTTGTCCCAGATGCGCTCGACCGCATGCGGATTCTCGCCGATCAGCATCTCGGCGAAGTAGCGCTTGATGATGGCGATGTCTTCGTCGCCGACGGGACCGCAGATGCCGGTCGCGCCTTCGTCACTGTCGATGAGCAGGAAATGAGCGTCGACCGGGTAGGGCGGTCCGCCGCTCGTGTCCTCGATGGGCCAGCGCGGCTGCGCCGCTTCCAGTTCAGGATAGATGAAGCTCGGGCGCGCCAGGCCGGTTTCGCCCAGGGCTTCGTGGTAATCCCATTCGGCGCTGACGTGGATGGCGCGAACGCGGTCGATTTTCATGGTTTGTGGCTCCTGTATGCGCTAAAACTCAATCTCGGCGATCTGATCAAAATCCAGCGTGTAGTCTTCTTCTTCAAGTTCATCCTCCATATCAAGCAATTCAAGCGAGCCGGCCGCGCCCCGTTCGCAGAGCGACCGGTAGGTACAGAAGCGGCAAAGGGATTCGTCGTCGGTCAATGGAAACTGCTGCGCCCCGTCGACGCTTTCTATCAGCGCGCGCAGGTAGGACTCGTCTTCCCGCATTTGATCGGCCGAGTAGTCGATGCTGAGGCGCTGGCCCCCCTGCGCCACGAAGCAATAGACCATGCGAATCCTCTCGGGCGGGATCGGCCCGCCGTAAAGGTGAGCGCCGGCTTTGGCCAGGACAGTGCGATAGAGGATGGTCTGCAGGCGGCCCTGCAAATAGCTTTGCTCGGGTACCCGGCGCCAGGTCTTCCAGTCGACGATGACAGCTTCGCCGCCCGGCTCCAGAGCCAGCAGATCGTACTTGGCGATCAGACGGCGCTCCCCAATATGCGCCTGCAATGTGATTTCGGCGTGGCGCTGCGCCGGCAGCCCCGCCAAGCCGTCGGCTCGGAAGACTTGCCACCAGGTCGCCAGTTCCGGGTCATCGTGCAGCG
>JAPOOU010000012.1 GCA_026713245.1 Chloroflexota bacterium | reverse complement strand
GTGCAGAAACTGCACATAGTCTTCGCGGCCCTCGGCCTCGCTGCGCCAGGCGAAGTTTATGCTCAGGGTCTCGCCAAGTCCGGCGCTTTCCGGCAAATCGACGGCCTCGAGGGCGAATCCGTTGTCGAATACAGCGAGCGGCGCTAGCCGGGACACTTGGGTCACGGCGGCGACAACACGTTCGCCCAGCACCACTTGCGCATCACTCACATGATGGTGATCGCTGGCGCGTACCGCAAAGGGTTTGAACTGTCCGCCTTTTTTGCGCCAGAGCGTCAGCACGACCGACAGCGCGCGGTTGACCGGCGTTTCCGGCGGCAGATGAACTTCCATCCATTGGCCATAGAGTGGCGAATAGTTGGGACCGAAAAGCCAGACGCCATGTTGGCCATCCCCCCATTCATCGAGGCCTGCGACTGATTCTCCGCTGACTTGATCGACCAGGTGAATGGAGTAGCCCAAGCCGAGACGCTCCCGTTGCCGGGCGGACACAAATAGCCGGACGCGTGAAGACGCTCTCAGGTTCTCCAAGGTGTAGCCATGCAACTGGATGCCGGATTCAAATGCCACTGAGGCTGGCTTGGCCAATAGCCGCAATTCCAGGCGTGGGACAAGGGAATTGAGGAATAGCAGAAGAATCCAAATGGCTGGCAGGGCAAACAAGGTGGCCCGCGCCCGAGACTGCGGCATCAATACACGTTCAGAAAAATGGCCAAGCATGGCGACAAGCGCCAGCCAGATACCAACGAGCTCCAGGGTCTCTTCCTGGAAATAAAACTCGAGGCAACCGTCCAGGCGGAGCGATCCCAGATTGTCGCAAATTAGCGGCAAGGCGTTGAGCGCCATTGCGCCCAGCGCGCCCAAAGCCAAACCAGCGAGGAGGCAGAAATGCCAAATCCAGGCAGTCCCTGTCGAGCGCCGGGCCACAACCAGAGTCGCGACGACCATAGCCAGGCCGAGCGCAATGTAATAGCGCTCCCAAGCCTCGACGAATTCGTGCAGGGCGAGGTATTCGTCCAAGCCCAGGAAGACAAATACGCCGCCGATTGCCGCCAGATAGAGACGAACAGTCGCCGGGCTGGTCCGGGCCAGCCATGCTGTTATCAGCGCGACGCCGCCGACCATTCCCAATTGAGTAGACGCCACGGTGGCGGGGATATTCCATTCCTCGTGGAAGTCCCAAAGCCAATCGTCAAACTGCGAAGTTGCGGTTATCTCCAGCGCCAACACAACTACCAGCAACTGCGCGAACAGCATGAGGCTTGCCAGGCGCGCTGAGTCACGGGATAGCCGAGGGATCAGTTGCCAGAAACTTATGACGCATACCGGTACGTATAGCAGGACGATGAAGATCCGGATGACATCGTCGCTGGAAAAGACAGTTTCAACGCCGTTCATATGCTCAAAATGCAGTCCTGCGACTGTTTCAAGCCCGCTTGAGCTTGGGCGAATCTCGATGTTCGCCGTATAGGTGGCACTGGGCCCCGTGCTCGTTCTCGTCGCCGATTAGCGGCGGGCGGACCGTGAGGCAGGCTTCCATCGCGTCGGGGCAGCGCTGGGCGAAGGGACAGCCGATAAACTGCTCGGTGGGGCGGGGAACGCCTTCCTGTATGCGCAATGGCGGGTTTTCAATGGTGGGATCGGGCACCGGCACGGCCGCGATCAGCGCCATTGTATAGGGATGCTGCGGGTTGTTGATGACTTGCTCGCTCGGGCCGATCTCGACAATCTCGCCCAGGTACATGATAGCGATGCGGTCGCAGGTGTATTGCAGCAGCGACAGATCGTGCGAGATATAGACCGTTGCCAGACCCAGCTCTCGCGCCAGGCGGCGGGTGGTGTTCAAGATGCCGGCGCGCACGGACACATCAAGCATCGACACCGGTTCGTCCGCAACTAAAAAGTCGGGATGCAATACGAGCGCCCTCGCCAAGACCACGCGCTGCAACTGGCCGCCCGAAAGTTGGTGAGGATACTTGTCGAGGAAGACTTCCGCCGGGCGCAAATTGACGCGATCCAAAGTCTCAATCACGCGATCAAGGCGCTTATGCTCGTCCTTCCATCCGTGAATAATGAGCGGCTCGGTCAGCGAGCGATAGAGCGTGAAGCGCGGATTGAGCGCCTCAAAGGGATTCTGAAACATCAACTGGACACGGCTGCGAAAAGCCAACAAGGAATCGTCATCCATCGCGGCTAGGTCGGCGCCGTCAAAGATGATATCTCCGTCGCTGGCGTCGATCAGCTTGACCAGAAGTTTGCCCGTGGTCGATTTGCCGCAGCCGGATTCACCGGCCAGCCCCAGGCTCTCTCCACGTTTTATCGAGAAGGAGATGTTGTTGACGGCGTAAACTGTCTGCTCTTTGTCGCCGCGCAGCAATCCGGCCAATCCGCCGCCGATCTTGAAGCGTTTTGATACATTCTGCAATTCGAGCAGGGGGGCGTCAGTAACAACACCCCCCATCCCCCCTTCCCATTGCGATGGAGATGGGGGCGTCTCTACCGAAGCGGTAGTTGCAAGTCGCGCATCCAAGTCCCCCTCCATAGCGATGGGGGGCGACTCAGAGGGGGATTGTAGTGATCTCTGCGCCACTTCCACGCGCTGCCACAGGGACGGGTCTTCCGATTGAATGCGCAGGTCGTCCATCTCGTTGGAGCGCAGGCAAGCGGCGGCGCGGCCGTCGCCGATGGCTTCCAGCGTCGGGTCTATGTCGTGGCAGGCGTCCTGCACAAAGGGGCAGCGTTCAGCGAAACGGCAGCCGCTCGGCGGCTCGCGCAGGTCCGGCGGATAACCTTCAATCGAAACGAGCACATCGCGCGGGCGCGCCAGATTCGGGAAGGCTTGTTGCAAACCAAGGCTGTAAGGATGGGCGGGCGAGGAAAAGAAGGGTTCAGCAGCGGCCTGCTCGACGATGCGCCCGGCGTACATCACCGAAACCGAGTCGCAGACTTGCGCCACCACCGAGATATCGTGGGTGATGAGCATGACCGTCAGGTTCAGTTCCTGTTCCAGTTCGCGCAGCACCTCCAGGATTTGATGTTGAACGATGACGTCAAGCGCGGTGACCGGTTCGTCAGCAATCAAGAGGCTCGGCTCCAGCGCCAGCGCCATCGCAATTACGGCGCGCTGTTTCATGCCGCCGGAGAACTCGTGCGGATAGTGCATAAGCCGCTCGGTATCCAGGCCGACCAGGTCGAAGAGATCCGCCGCGCGCTTCAGCGCAGCCTTCTTGCTGAATCCGCCACGCACCCGTAGCAATTTCGTCAATTGGCTGCCGACGCGCTGAACCGGGTTAAGCGAATCCATGGAGGCTTGCGGGATCGTTGCGATCTCGCGCCAGCGCAACTGACGCATCTCCGCCGCCGGCAACTGCAGCAGATCCATGCCTTTGAACAAGATCTTGCCACCGACTATCCGGCCGTTGCGCGGCAGCACTTGCACAATCGCCTTGAGCAGCGTGGTCTTGCCGCAGCCCGATTCGCCGATTAAACCGAGGCGCTGTCCCTCTTCGAGATCAAGCGAAACGCCGTCAACCGCCTGTACCGTGCCGTCCTGTGTGGCGTAGTTGACGCTCAGATCGCGTATGGAGAGAATCGTCATTGCTGGTTCCTTAGCGCTTGACTACATCCGCCGCAAACGGGGGAACAATACTTCCTCATAACCCCGCCCGATGAAGAAGCCCGCCATAACCGTCAGCATAATGCAGAGGCCGGGCGGGATGATCCAATAGAAAGCGCCGCGAGTCAGCGCCAGGGACAGGAAGGCGTCTTGCAGCATGAAGCCCCAGCTGATCGTCTCCGGATCGCTGAAGCCGAGGAAGCTGACGCTGGCTTCGGTCAGAATCGCCCAGGCGATGGCGAAGGAGCCGTACAAAAATGAAAGCGGCAATATGCTGGGCGCGATATAGACAAAAATAATGCGCAGGTCGCTGGCGCCGGAAACACGCGCCGCGCTGACAAAAGCTTGCTCTTTGATCACCAGCACTTGCGAACGGATGACGCGGCCGGTATCGCGCCACAAGAGCAACGCCATGGCGATGACGACATTCCAGATGTTGGGATCAAAAAATGCCGCGATGACGATGATGAAAGGGATGAAGGGGATGCCAAAAGCGACATCGGCCGCGCGCATCAGAATGGTATCGCCCCAGCCGCCGTAATAGCCGGCCAGCAAGCCGATCACCGTGCCAATGCCCGCCACCGCCGCCGCCGCCGAGAAGCCCACCAGCAGCGCCGCGCGCGAACCGTGAATCAGCTGCGAGAATATGTCGCGCCCGATATTGGTCGTGCCCAGCAGGAAGTTATTGCTGTAGCCCTCGGCCAGGTCCTCGCCGGGTTCGGCGAGCCAGTAGGGCAGCGCGTCCTTGATCCAGTCGCCCTCGTTGTTCTTGAGCGGCGTCAGCGGGTCGTTGGGCGCGAGTATGGGCGCGAAAAGGGCGACCAGCGCGAATATGGCGAAGACGATCAAGCCGAAAAGCGCCATTCTGTCGCGCTGAAATACCTCGAGGTTGGTCTCCCAGAGTTGACGGATAGCCGAGCCTTGCCGGAAGCGCGCTGTCGTCTTGCCGGATTGCCCCTCACGCGCCATTGCGTCTTGTTGCATGGATCCGTACCTCCGCCTCAAGAGACCTGCGCCTGCGCTGATGCCCCGACGCGCGGGTCGAGCAGGCTGTACATGATATCGGCGATGAAATTCATAAAGACGATAATAAGCGCGATCAGAAAAAAAGCGCCCTGGGCCAGCGGATAATCGGCTTGCTGGACCGCCCGCACCAGCGTCCTTCCCAAGCCGGGCCAGGAGAATACATTCTCTATTACCACGTTGCCGCCGATGCTGTAGCCGATGCCCAGCGTCAGCGCCGTAAGCACCGGCAGCATGGCATTGCGCGCGGCGGTCTGAATCATCACGCGCCACTCGCTGTAACCGGCCAGCCGGCTCATCGTGACATAGTCCTGGTCCAGCACTTCCAGCATATTGGAGCGCATCAACAGCAGCGGCAGGCCATGCAGATAGACCGCCAGCGTGAAAGTGGGCAGGATCATGTGCCGCCAGAAGACCGGCGACAGCAACTTGTCCAATTCCGTTTCCCAACGATAGCGCACGAGGGCGGGGCCTATGCCCGCTGAGGGCAGCAGTTTCCACTGGAAAGCGAAAAACGTCAGCAGCAGCATACCCACCCAGAAGGTCGGTGCCGCGCGCGTCATCAGCGTGAAGGTGGTGCCGACGCGCTCAAACAGGCTGCCGCGCAGAGCCGCCATCAATATGCCGCCAAGCACCCCGACGCCATAAGCCACCAATAAGGAACTCAGGGTCAGATAAATGGTATTGGGCAGGTCAGCGCGCAAGATATCCAAGACGCTTTTGCCGGAATAGCTGAAGGTCTCGCCCAGGTCGAGCTTGAGCAGATTAAACAAATAAATGACGTATTGTTCGCCCAGGGGTTTGTCGAGGCCGAAACGCGCCAGCAGCGCCGCCTCCTGCTCTTTGGTAAAAGTCGTGTCGATATAGCTGGCCAAGGGATTGCTGGGCGCCAGGCGGAAAAGCAAAAACAGCAGCGTAACGATGATCCACAAGACCATCACGCTCTGTAGAAAACGCCCTACGATATAGTAGACGACGCCTCGGCTCATGTCCTATGTCCTAATGAAGACATATCCCTCACCGTGTGTTTTCGGGCGACCCAATGGGCCGCCCCTACAAATTCTGATATATGCGATAGGTGCAGGGGTCAGCCAGTGGCTGACCCGTTGCTTTACGAAATGCGTTGACTTATTCCGCCGGGTATTGCAGACGTCCGTCGTCATCCCAGCTGTAACCCGCGTCAGCCAGCAGCGCGCGCGCGCCGTCAATGTCGTAGTCGTAGGTCGGCAGGTCGTCACATTGACGCCAGTATTCCAGCGCTACCGAGACGAAGCTGTCGGCCGGCGCGGCGAAGCCATTGTAGATGTTGTCGATGATAAACTGCTGCGGAATGCTGTGCGCGACCGCCTGACGGAAGGTTACATCGTCGAAGGGCGCGTAGCGTACGTTGAAGGCGAAGTACTGGAAGCCAATGCTGGCCGCCGAGAACAAATCAAGGTGCTCGTTTTCCGCCGCAATATCTTGCAGAACGCCGGGGTCGCCCGGCCATTCCCAGAGGAAATTCATCTCGCCGGCTTGAATCTGGCCCACGGTCGCTTCCTGGTTAGGCAGGACATTCATAATCCAGGTATCAATCTTGGGGCGCGCCCAGTGATCGTCGAATGCCTCGAGCAAGACGAATTCGTTGACATCGTAAGCGACGAATTTGAATGGACCGGAGCCGATGGGAATCTCTTCCTGGATCGAGTCGGCATCGGCCTCACTCTGCAGCAGGTCGCTGATGATCGGTTCCCAAATATGCTTGGGAATCAAGTTCAGCTTGGCTAGCGAGCTGGTCTCGAAGGCGGCTGAGGGCGCGTTGAGCGTGAAGCGCAGCGACAAGTCGTCGATGATCTCGATATTGGCGACATTGCGGGCGAAAGGATGGTAGTCCGCCGCCTCGGGACGAAACTCCGCGTAGAAATTGCCTTTCTCCTCCTTAATTACCGTCGTACCGACCAAAGCTGCCAAGAAGGAAAATGCCGCGTCATCGGACAGCACGTCTTCGCCATCGTGCCATTTCATGCCTTCGCGCAGGGTTACAACCACATTCAGCGGGTCTTCCCAGACCACGCTCTCGGCCGCCCAGAGCTCGGCCGCGCCAATAGGGCTGACGCGCATCAAGCGGTCCCAGACCATCTCGGTTACGCGGCTGGGCGCGTCGCCGGCGATTTCCAGCGGGTTGAAAGAATTCAGGAAGGACGTGGTCGAGGTGATCAGCGATTTGTCGTCGCCGGTCGGCTCAATGCCGATCCAGGTCCAGAAGTTGTGAACGCCGATGCCGGCTTGGGTCACGACGGTGTCCGCGTTAAAGGCGTCGGTATTGACGAGCTGCGGGGTCAAGGGGTGGACGAAGTAGGCGTTGACCATATCGTTGCGGATTATTTGCTGCGCTTCGCAAATGATATCGAGGCGCGCTTCCTTATCGTCGACTTCTACGCGTTGCATTTCCGCCAGAACGTCATAGTCAGGGTTGTTATAGCCGATGAAGTTGTAACCGCCATCGCGCACGCTAGAGTGGAACAGGTTATAGGTAAACTCGTCCGGATCGGCACGTTCGGGACGGCCGACCATACGCCAGTAGGTCATTTGGAAGGGACTGTCCGCGACGGAGCTATCTTCCGTGCGACTGAACCAAATCTCGTCGATCAGCTGCGCCCAGGGGATGGCGCGGTGTTCAACATCCAGCCCCAGCTCGCGCATGTTCTCGACCACCAGGCGCGTGGTCTCATACTCGACGGGGCGCTCGGCTTGCGTCACCGAATGCACGGTGATGGTCGGCACGATTTCGCCCGCGCTTTGCGACGATACCGGCACAACCGCTGCCATCACCAAGGCGAGCAAGGCGGCAATCACTGAAATTCTTGCCAGTTTTCTGCTCATGACTCGTTTTTCTCCATTTCTTCGTTTTTCTGACAAATAGCGGTCGATTCATTTTGGCGGTATTGGCGGCACCTCCTTCAAATGCGATTCTTTTCTCAAAACTGAAATCGGGCAAATGACGTCTCTTAATTAATAAACCACGTCGCTCACGCCACGAGAAGGCTTATTATTCCGCGCCGGCGCGACGTTCTTGTGGATGATATGCCGATTACGCGCCGAGCGGCCGTCAAGCTAACGATAAATGTCCGAGTCCGTCAACATGCGATATTGTCGCACTTGGCGACATGGCGTCCAGGCGCTCGATTAGCGATGTCGCTTCCTCGCCCTTCAGCAAGGCCGGATTGCCTAGGTCGTCCAGCAGAACAGGAATCAAACGATACGCGATTTCGCCCTCGTCGTCCAGTTCCGCGACGACGATGAGCGACTCCGACCAGTTGCGATCCCGTCGCGCCATGGTTAAGGCATAAGGCGCGTTGCGGCTGACGGGCGTCTCTTTGACCGGCCCCTCGTTGTGATGGAAGACGAAATTGCCCAAACTGTAGAATATGGGTTTGTCTTTATAGACCTCGACTTCCTGCAAGGAATGTGGATGATGCCCGACGATGACATCCGCGCCGGCATCGATCAGCGCGTGACCGACCTCGATCTGATAATCCGCCAATCCATCTTGGAAGCGCGGACGCCAAAAGGGCGGCACGCCCCAGTGCATCGCCACCACTATCAGATCCACATCGTACTGAACACGCTCGATAGCGACAACGGCCCGGTCGATATCTTCCTGCCAGGCGTGGGTGTGGACATAAGGCGCGCTGCCCGGTTGCTCCATACTGGCGGCCGGATCAATGGCGTAGGATTCCGATACGTGGATCGGCGCCACGCCCGGGCGGTCGGCGCCCGCCGCCGAGAGTGGACCCAGCGTCGACGCCGCGCCCAGAAAGGCCACGTCGACATCGCCTTTGCGCAGGATCTTGGCTTCCCAGGCCAGATCAATATCCAGTCCCGCGCCGACATAAGTCAGGTTGCGCTGGTAGAAATGCGTCAAGGTATCCACGAAGCCCAGCTCGCCGAAATCCATCATGTGATTGTTGGCCAGCGTCAAGACTTGAAAACCCATGCCCATCACATCGTCAAGCAGATCAGGGTGCATACGCATGTTGATCCACTTTTCAATCGGCTCTCCACCTTTGGATACCGGGGTTTCCAGATTGCCAAAGACGAAGTCGGCCGACTTGAGCACGTCAATAACTTCCGTCAGTTCACTGCTGTCTTGCAGGGGCTGCTGCAAGAATATGTCGCCCACCATCGCTACTGAAGCCATCGCCGCGCCCATCCCTAGACTTTCTCGCCGCCTTTGTACACGGCGGCGATATCGCGCAGATTGCTGATATTGACCAGCGGATCGTCATTGAGCAGCAGCAGATCGGCATATTTGCCCGCTTCTACCGTGCCAATCTCATCATCCCAGCGCAGGACCTTGGCGTTGTTGCGCGTCCCGATGCAGATCGCGTCCATGGCGGTCAAGTCATTCTCAACCAGCAGCTCAAGCTCGCGCGCCATGCTGAAGCGATGCGGCGCCAGGGGATTGCCGCCGGCGTCGGTGCCGCAGCCCAGGAAGATGCCCTTGGAGCGCGCCAGCGCGATGGTCTGGCGGATCTGCTTGACGCCCTGCTCGATCATCGGTTTGCGCCGCTCGGCATCGGCCTTTTGCACCGGGGTCAGCGGGTAGCTCTCCAAGTCGGGATTGCCCACGCCAACGGTCAGCACCAGCTCAGCGCCGTTCGCCACCATCATGTCGGCTGTTTCTTCGTCGAGGTAAGTGCCGTGTTCGATCGAGTCGACGCCGCCCAACATGCAATTGCGGATGCCGCCGGTGCCGTGACAATGCGCCGCCACCGTGCGCCCCATCATGTGCGCCACTTCGGTAACCGCGCTGATTTCCTCGACGGTGAGCTGGCTGGCATGGATATCTTGACCGGGCGTGGCGCTGCCGCCGGTCGCCATCAATTTGACGATATCGGCGCCGGCTTTGATTTGTTCGCGGGCGGCTTTGCGCATCTCGTCGGGACCATCGGCCTCGCGCGCGATGAAGTGGGCATGGCCGCCTGTCATGGAAATGACGCGGCCGGACAGCTTCATGCGCGGTCCCTCGATGAAACCGGCGTTGATTGCCTTGCGCAGCGCCATCTCGATGTACTTTTCGCCGCCGACATCGCGAACCGTGGTCACGCCATGTGAAAGTACGCGCTTGCAGATGTCCACCGCTTCCAGCACCAGTTCGTCGCGATGCTTTTCCAGTAGGGCAAAGACGCTCTCTTCCCCGTTGTAGCAGATGTGAATGTGGGCGTCGATCAAGCCGGGCATAAGCCATTTGCCACTGACGTCGATCTGTTCGCAGTCCCGCGCCCGGGCCGGCAAATCCGCCGCGCGCCCGGCCCAGGCGATACGCTCGCCTTCAATATGCACGGCGGCCTTTGCCAGCGGCTCGCCCCCGTTCCCGTCTATCAGGGTTGCTCCCGAGAGTACATATCCCATTCCTTATTCCTCCTGTTTGCGTTTGGATAATCTATCTGTCAAAAATCAGCGCAAATATCGAATGTAAGTAGCAATTGTACCATGCTGAAATCAATCAGCGTTTTGGACATCTATGCTGCCAAGAAGCACTCTTGCATTGAGCACAGGACTTCCGTCTGATTGACGCGCATTTAGGCGTACTTTATCAGATTTCATGTAAAGCCCGGAAAATACCGCATATTCACCATGAAAATCGGTCGGCACCGGCACTTGCCAAACTTCGCTGTCGGAAAGTCCATCGTACCAGAGGCGGGTGGGCAAACGAGCGCCGAGAGGTTGCTGATCGTGCACCAGCCATTCTCCACTCTCTTCGCGCCCCACATGCAGGAACTGAATATAATCTTCTTGTCCTGCGGCCGAAGCGCGCCAGGCAAAGCCGAGTTCTAGCGTGGACCCAGCCATTACATGTTCGGGGATCTTGACGTCTTGCAGTATGAATCCGTTGTCAAAGACGGCAATTGGGTCGGTCGATTCTGTCGTCGATGACGCGGGCAATACCAGCTCGTCCAAAATCACTTGTGTATCGCTCAATAGTCGGCGGTCACTGGAGCGCACTTTTCTGTAAACGATCTCTTCACCCTCCTTCCGCCAGAGCGTGAATACGACCCAAAGCGCTCTGTTATGCGGCGGGAAGTCGAAGGTGTCAACTTCTATCCACTGGCGGTGCACCGGCATATATCCTGGACTAATCCGGAATTCAAGATTGGTGTTTGTGACCCTGTTGTTGCTAGCGACCGAGGCAAGACTGGCCTGGTCGACCAGGTGGATGGAATAGCCTAGTCCCTTGAAGTCCCACGCGCTCGGTGAAATGTAGAGATGGAAACGAATGGCATTGTCGGACCTGTTCATGAGGTAGCCATGCAAATACTCGCCAGATTCAAACTCGACGGCTGTCCCATTGGCTGTGCTCTGCCGCGCAATGGTCTCGATAGAGTTGCTTTGGAAAAGCAGGAGCAGCCAAAGCAGAGGCAGTGTATAGAGCGTCCATTGTATACGTCGGGCAGGCGCCGGGGATATAGCCGAAAAAAAACCCAGCGCAGCAACCAACGCCATCCAAACGCCGAGAAACTCCAAGGATTCTTCCAAAACATAAATGTGCTTGAACAAAGGGCTGTTTCGCTCAATACATATACCGAAATTGGAATAAATGCCGATTCCACACTCCCAGAAGACCCGTTCAAATAAGACAGCGCCAATCGCTGCGATAGAGAGCCCAATAATCAAAACCAGGAACCAAATCCTGATTCGCGGTCTGGAATGCTTGGCTAGCGCCAGCGAAGCCAATGCAACGACGGCGCCGATGACGGCGTAATACATTGGCCAATTCCGAATTGATTCGTGGAACTTGATATATTCGTCGTAAGCGAGAAACAAGATAAGCAAACCGACGGCTGCCAGATACATACGCAGCCAAACGGAACGCTTGTCCGCAAGCCAGGCCGCCAGCAGCGCCGCCCCGCCGACCAGCGACAATTGTATTGACGCCAGCGTGGACGGGATATTCCACTCTGTGTTCAAACGCCAGACCCATTGGGCAGAGCCGGAGGCGTGCCGGGTTAATATCGACAAAGCAATGGCCACGATTTGCGTCGCCAGAAGTATCGTCGCCAGCCGCTTGGCATCCACCGACAAGCGCGGAATTAACTTCCAGTAAGTAATCAAGGAGGTGATGAGATAAGCCAAGAAGACAGAGATATGGACTACGCTCGCCGATGCAGCGTCAACCTCGCTTATCTGCATTTGCGCACCATTAATTCTTGCTGTGATAGAGATCAGCCGGCGACGCGGCCAGTCCGGATTCGATCTTGGGCGGCGTCATGTAGGCGCGCTTGGAATGGCTCAAGCCGCTGCCGAGCATCGCTTCCAGGAACTTCAGCTGCACCCGCGCCGGGTTCAAGAAGGGCACCCCAAGTTCCGCCTGGCATGCTTCGGGAATCTCCAGAAAGCCCATGCTCATGCAGCCGACGATCAGGGTATCGGCGCGGTCTTCTTTGATGGCCTTGCGCCCCTCTTCGATGGTGACCTCGATGGCTTGTTCGCGATCGCGGTGCAGCTCCAACACCGGGATGTTCACCGCGCGCACGCTGGCCAGCTTATCGCCGCCACCGCTGTTGCGCATCGTTTCTTCCAGCGGTCCGATGACGCTGTCGGTCACGGTGATGACCGAATAGCGCCGTCCCAGCGCCGATGCCATGAGCGCGGTTGCCTGGCCTGCGCCCACCACGGGTATATCGACCATTTCCCGCAGCGCGCCCAAGCCGGGATCGCCATAACAGCCCAGCAGGATGCCGTCCCAACCGTCGGCTTGCAGCTCATGCGCCTTCTTGACCGTCTCCGGGATGGACAGATATTCTTCGTACATGCTTTCGATGGAGCCGGGACCGGCCGCTATGTCGGTGATATCGACTTCGGTTTCGGACGCGGCGAAGCGCTGCAAGTACTCGCGCCGCCTGCCGAGCTCGGCTTGACCTTCCGGGCTGCGCCCCATCGGTCCTGATACCAGGTAGATTAGTTTCATGTGACGTTATTCCTGTCTCGCGCGCGAAATCAACTGAGTTTGGTAATGCTGGCTTTCCATGTGCGTCCTTGATAATCGTCATCCAAGTCGGCGTGTAAGATTCCATACACTTGGCAGTCGCGCCTAATCCGAACCTGGTATGGAAGGTTTTCATAGGATGAGCCAAAGCAACCAGGTGGTGTGCTCAATATGTCTTCGAAAGCAATAGAACCCCAATCACCGCTAAGTTTGGTGTCAAGGTTAATACGATAGATACCTGGGCTGAACATTAGATCAAAGGCGTCATATTTGCTGCCTCGACCAGATCCAGTCCACTCCTCTGCGAGTGCCGCCGTTGCTTGTGGCACATATTCAGTAATCGAGACTTCCCAGCGCACATTACTTGACCAAGAATACGCGTTAGCCGAAAGCGTCGCGTAAACCCGACAATTTTCACCTATCTCAATTTGTGACGGAAAACGCGTGTAGCGCGAACTTGTCGAAATGCAGTCGTCAGGGACTTCAATGATGTCATCCAAATTTACATACACATCGGAAGATTCATAATCTATAGGATAGAGCGGACGTACAAGGTTCAACCGATAAATGCCAGGGACAAAGCTGATATCGACTGAAATCTGCTTATCCCCTCTGCCGCTCTCTTCAAAGATTGGGCTACTTACTGGCACCTCTGTTGGCTTAGGGGGCGATTCCAGGCATTGCTGTCCCTTTGCGCTGAGATACCCCACTAATTCCTCTCCATGAGAAACATACATCTCCTGCAAATCAGAGCAAACCTCTCCCTGTCCTGACACAAAAGGAAGAGATGTTGTCAGTATCAAAAGCAAAGTGATTGATCCTAGAATGCGTCGCATTGTCATGATCTTGATATCTCCTATTTCACTGTATGGACTAATTGACACTTGTAAGCATCTGAGATTGAGTGCGAAACGTACTTAGCAACCCATTATATCCAGCAAAACGCAGGTGGCATGTGCCCAGTCTACCCCACCGCCGGCCACTCTCGCCATCTCTATGACAGGCATCTCCCTCAATGTTGAAAGGGAGTCAGTTGTTATTTAGCGAGCGACACAGAGGGCACGTAGACACCGCCCGGCAATCGCCCCTACAAATCCTTCTAGTCAGTTGCCGATCTTCTCCAACGCCGCCCGCGCGATATTCGCCGATGTCTCAAAAGCCCATGCCACGCGATTGACGCCGCGCAGCAGGTGCGTGCGCGTCACGCGGCGCATGTGATGATCGGCCTCGGCCAGATCCAGCGCCGGCGCCAGATCGGGCAATTGCGGCACGCGCACCGGCGGCTCGTTGCGGAAGCGCCCTTTGCGCGTGTAATTGATCAGCACCAATTCCCGCGCCATGCCCAGCAGGGCGTCGTTAGTGGCGCGGACGCGCGGGTCGTCAACGGCGGCATCGGCCAAGCCGGCTGCCTCGGCGTAGAGGCTCTCCAACGCATCGTTCATGTCGGCCAGGGCCTCATAAGGAGGGCCGGAGGTCGCGTCCGCGCCGGCCGGCGGCG
>JAPOOU010000013.1 GCA_026713245.1 Chloroflexota bacterium | reverse complement strand
TGGTTTGAGCATTGTCCGTCTTTGTCCGAAATCGGACAAAGAAACTTTTTTTTCGGACATTAGCGCCCTTTTTGGACAATGATCCTCGGTTTGAGCCGCGCACAGGGTTGGAAACGGGTTTGACGAGCGGCGAGCGGCGCCGGACGGATTGAGGCGCGTCGGGCGCGGGTTTTCGATGGCGGCGCGAGTGAAGGATATCACAAAGCGGGCGAAAAGGGCGACTATATGGTCGCGCGAGCGAATTGGGATTTGGCAGCAGGAGACGCCCTTTGCGCCCAGGGGTTCTCGAAGAATCCGGGGGAGGGCTCACCCAGGTTTTTGTTCATCACAAGTACCGGACAAGGCTTATAGCGCGCGTGGGCGCTAGTTGAGCCACCACTGATAGTCCGGATTTTCGATATTCTCCAGCACCGTGCGAAGTCCAAAAGGATCGCGCGCGCCTGGATAAAGCAAGGAAAGCGCTTCAAGCTGTATTTCCAGACAAGCCCGTTCCCCTTCCAGATGAGCGTACGGCAGGCCGGCATCAAATTGATGTACATGACAGGCTTCGTGCACGATGATTCCAGCCAGCCAGATCGCGGCGCGTTCGCCGGGTCTGTCCACTGTGTGAATAGGTGAAATGTTAAATGTCCGGCCAGCGATGTGAACGCCGGCGTGAACTGTGTCCGGGACCTCTTTGATTTTGTCCAGTCCTCGAAGCGAATAGTCGTACCAGCCGGGGGACCGCTGCTTCAAGATAGCGAGCGCTCGTTCGATTTTGGCTACAAAGGCTTCGCTTCCCTCTATTGCCAGGCCACGATGTACGCATCGGTTTGACCGAAAGGCATGGAATCCCATTAACCAGTCGTCGTCCGAGCTACAGTTCCAATCGAGGTAACAACAATTGTCAACTTGCGATGTATCGCCGCCGGTCGGTTGCGTCTCGCTCTGTGTCCCCGCAGGCGCGGCGCACTGGCCATTCTGGAATGCCCAATAGCCGTCTGTCCACTCCTGGTTGGTATGGCATTGCCGATCGACGAAACAGCAGTTGTCGATGTTGGCTTGGGTCTGGTCGGAGCTTTCGACGCGCGTGTAGTCCACCCAGTCTGCCATGAAGACTTCTGCCCTGTTGCGGTTGATACGCAGCCAGCGATCGCTGCTGCCGACGACATTGAGGATCGTGCCGGCCAGCACGGTTTCGACGACAGGGTCCTGGAGGCTGGCCGCCGCTCTCAAGTTGGTGTTGTAAGTGACGCGGATGGCATAGGCCTGGGCTGATGCGACTACGCATACAAAGGGCAATACCATCAATACTGCAACCCGTATAAGTTTCATCAATTGTCTCGCTTGACTCATTCAATTGTAATATGTTTATAGACTCGCGATAGGAGTACGGAAAGCTGTAAGGCTTGTCCGGTAGTGGTGGTTAAGCGCTCCATTTGTCTTTTTCAATGCGGTTATCCAGCCACCTTTAGCCGGAAAGCGGGCGACCTGATAGGTCGCCCCTACATAGCTTGTCTTAATGTTGTGGTTTGGTATGCAAAAATGGCGTCATTATCTTGCTGTCGGACGTGTATTTGGGTCCATTTCGATCAACAAAACTGAGTATCGGACAAGCCTTGTAGACGCAAGAGCGAGTTTTCGCGGCACTTCCCGGACTGAGGCATATGGTCTGACCGCCAACTGTGTTAATTTGCCTCCGGTCTTGCATACAGCCACCAGAATATCGCGCGGGGATAGACCGGTTCCAGCAGGGGCGACCAGATAAACACGGTCGGCCGAAGATATCGGCGCAACCCGGCATCGCAATGCTGTACCTTGGGCGACAATTCGCGCTGGTCATAGTCGAATTCATCCATCGCCAGCATGATCTCTTGCACGATGGTACGGCGCATGGCTTCCACAGGGTAGGCTGCGGCGCAGTCGCGCGGGCTCTCGCTGCATTCGCGGAAAAAGGCGAGCATCAGTTTCAGGCGCGAGTGTACCTCTTGCTCTAGCTTCTGCTCGTAATGCAAACGCCATTCGCGTTGAATGTCATCATGCTGTTTCAGCGTCGCGTCCAACAGTCCTCGCTGTTTAGCGTCCAACTCATCCTGGAGCAGCGACAGCCGCCGCCGCCGCAAGAGAAAGGCGCCGATGGTCAACTGCGGCGTACCGCCGCCGCGGACGTAGCCACCACTCACCGGCATGTAGAGGGCAGCGCCGAGGATGTACTCGCGCAGCTTGTCGCTCATTTGCGCAAGTTCAGCGAGATCGCTCTTGATGCTGTAATTCGAGGACATTTCCAGCCATTCAGTCGCTTGGCTCACTCGCATGTTTGGCAGGTGGCGGGGCTAATGCCACCACTGATGTTCCGGATCGTCGATAACATCAATTGACCATTGAAGCCAATCAATTGTAGATCGAGAGGCAGGATTGATTTCTCTAAGCGCGTCAAGGCTTGCTTGCAGGCAGGCCTTTTCTTCTCTCTTTTCCTCACCGTAATATCTATACCCAGCTCTGTCTCGGTGTACATGACAGGCTTCATGAACTATCCCATAGATCACATAGATCTGGCCAGCTTCGCCGGTGCCATCCCTAAGAACCTCGTACAGGGTTTCTTGGTAAGTCTTTGTTTCCGTGTCTACAGCCGAAACACCGCCATCCGGGATCATTTTTATCGTGTTCAATCCGGTGGTTGCGTAGATCCACCACTTTGGGGCTCTGTCCCTCAGCATACGAAGCCCAGCTTTTATCTGCGAAATAAAGGTTTGTGATCCCCGTATTGACACCGCCTGCGATGCTGGTGGCACATTGCATTGAAAATGCTTAAAATGCAACCATCCGCGCGTCCACTCGTCATCGCTATGGCATTGCCGATTCACTCGGCAACAATTGTCAATTCCAGTTGGTATATCAGTCACAGGCTGCGATGATGTTTGTGGCTGAGACGCAACGCATTGATTATTCTGAAAGGCATGATAGCCGTTCCGCCAGTCCTCGTCGCTGTGGCATTGCCAACCAGTGAAACAGCAGTTGTCGATTTGCGACGATGTGCTTGTCACCGGCTGCGTCGGTACCTGGGTCTGCGTCTGAGTTTGTGTCGGCGCGGCGCATTGGCCATTCTGAAACGCCCAATAGCCGTCTGTCCATTGCTGGTCGGTCGTACATTGCCGGTCAACGAAACAGCAGTTGTCAATTTGAGGTGTCTGTTGCGAAGGTCCTGTTTGCCCGTCATCTGCAACGCGCGTGTAACCCAGCCAACCCGCCATCCAAACTTCGGCGCCGTTCCTGTTGATCTTCAGCCATCGGTCATGCTCACCGACGACATGCAAGACTGTGCCAGGAGGCACAGTTTCAATGAATCTGCCCTGGAGACTCGGGGCAGCCCTCAGATTGTATCTGCCATTGGCACGAATGGAATAACCCTGCGCCGATGCCACAGCGCAGAGCGCAAACAGGGTTAATATAATTGCGAATAGTTTGGTCCTCATTGCATACATGCATAAACTCCATATCGGTTGTCAAGAAATAGTTATTCAAATAGACAGATCAAGCGAGCGTACAAGCCTGGCGGCACCGCTGTTATCAACCGCCGTTCATCGCTTCCCAGACCTTGCGCGAGGTCAGTGGCATATCCAAATGACTGATACCGTAGGGTGCGAGGGCGTCCATGACCGCGTTGACCACCGCCGGCGTCGATCCAATGGTTGCCGCTTCGCCAATGCCCTTTGCGCCCAGCGGATTCAGCGTGGTTTCCGTCACGGTTTTGTTGATGGTGAAATGCGGAAAATCGTCGGCGCGGGGCATGGCGTAATCCATCATTGTGCCAGTTAAGAGCTGCCCGGATTCGTCGAAGATAACCTCTTCCAGCAATGCCTGCCCAATGCCTTGCGCCAGACCGCCGTGAATCTGTCCCTCCACGAGCAACGGGCTAATTCGCGGTCCGCAATCATCAACCGAATAGAATTCGCGGAGACTGACGATGCCGGTGTCGCGTTCGATTTCGACGACAGCGATATGTGTGCCGAAAGGATAGATGAAATCGGCCGGTCGAAAGAAATCGGTCGCCTCCAGGCCGGTGTCGATATCGTCCGGCAAGCGGTCCGAGTAGGCTCGGCTGGCGATATCGGTCAGGCTCAAGCTGCGGCTCGGCACGCCTTTAACGCGATACTCGCCATCGGCGAATTCGATATCGCCCGGCGATGCTTCCAGTACGTGCGCGGCGATTTTGATTGCCTTGTCACGCACTTTCTCGGATGCGCGCACGATTGAAGAACCGCCGATTGCCAGGCTGCGGCTGCCGAAGGTGCCGACGCCCATCGGCTGCGAGCCGGTATCGCCGTGTCGCACGATGATGTCTTCATAGTCCGCGCCGATTTCGTCGGCGACGATCTGCGCAAAGGTCGTTTGCAGACCTTGCCCGTGCGGCGATGTGCCCGTGTATACCGTGACCGTGCCGCTGGGCTCGACGCGCACCTGCCCGCTTTCATAGGGACCGAAGCCGCACATCTCGACATAGGTCGCCATGCCGATGCCCAGGAGCGTGTCGGAATCCTGCCCGTGTTTTTGCGCCTGTTCCCGGCGCAGGGCGGCGTAGTTGGCGGTTTCCAGCGCTGTATCCAGATTAGCTTCGTAATTGCCGGTGTCGTAGGTGGAGCCGGTTGGCGTCTTGTAGGGGAATTGCTCCGGCTTGATGTAGTTCTTGCGCCGGACATCGGCGGGATCCATGCCCAACTCGGCAGCGACCAGTTCAATCATCCGCTCGATGTAATAGATGGCTTCCGGGCGTCCCGCGCCACGGTACGCGGCGACCCCGACCGTGTTCGTGAAGACGTTGCTCGCTTTGAAATCTACTTCCTGAATATCATAGTTTCCGGTGGCCATCAGGCCGGTCAGGTGCGCGATATCGTAGAAGGGCGGGTAAATGCCGAGCTCGGCGATCACATGCAAGCGCAGACCGAGGATTTTTCCTTCGTCGTCGAAGGCGACCGAGGCGTCGGCTATCTGGGACCGTCCTTGCGTCGTGGTCTGGAAATGTTCGGCGCGCGTGCCCGCCCATTTGAGCGGCATATTGTGGATTTGCGCCAGTTTCGACACGACGATCTCTTCGGGATAAAGCGCGTTCTTGACGCCGAAGCCGCCACCGACATTGGGCGCTATGACACGAAGTGAATTCTCCGGCAGTCGCAATGTTGTCGCCAGCGCAGAGCGCACGCCGTGCGGAATCTGGGTACTCGACCACAGCGTTATACCGCCCGTGACGGCATCGGGCGCGGCAGCCACCGCCCGCACCTCCATTGGTACGCCGGCCACACGCTGGCTGGCGATGCGCTGGCTGATCACATGGGGCGCATTGGCGAAGACTTCATCAACGCCATCCGTTTTCTTCTCTCCAACATCGGGAATATTGTCACTCCTGGTTTCGAATATCGGTCCGTTGTCGCCGCTGTAGGCGCCAAGCAGATCTGCGGAGGCGGGCAATTCTTCCCACTCGACCTCGACGTCGTCGATTGCATCTTCCGCGTCTTCGGCCGTGACGGCGATAACCGCCGCGACCGCCTCGCCAATATGACGGACACGATCGACCGACAGGGCTAGATGGCTGTAATTGGCAAGCGCTTCCTTGCCGCCGGCCATCGGCACGGGTTCGTATTGATCGCGCAGGTCCTCGCCGGTCACGATCGCCAGCACAGCTTCACGCGCCGCCGCAGCCGAGCCGTCAATGCCGAGGATTTTGGCATGGGCATAGGGGCTGCGCACGAAGGCCACGTGCTGCATGCCCGGCAATTTGAGGTCGCCAACAAATTTGCCCGTACCGGTGATCAATCCGGGATCTTCCTTGCGCTTGACGCTTGCGCCTACCATCGAGCGTAAAACCATCGCAACAATCTCCTTACTGTAGTTTGATCAATATGTGACCATGTCGGCGTAGTTCAATCTACATCTTCGCCTTCGACAGGATAGCCCTCTTTCATCCAGCCCTTGGTGCCGTCTTCCATGTTGTACAGGTCCTCGTAACCCATGCCCGCCAAGAAGAGCGCCGCCTGCGACGAGCGAATACCCGTGTTGCAGACCAGCAAAACCGGACTTTCCTCACTGATTTCGTCAATCCGCGCGGGGAACTCGCTCAAGGGGATGTTTTTCGTACCGGGGATATGCGCGGCAGCGTATTCATCTTCTTCGCGCACGTCAATCAACTGGTACTCGCCACTATCCCGGCTGCCGAATTGTTCCCGGTATGCTTGGCTGTCGATATCAGTATACATCCCGTCCCTCCGGCCGATGCGGCATCATGCCGGAATTATAGCGAAGTCGATTTCAATTACCAAATATGCGGCTGTGAGATCCGCGTATTGTGTCCATTTCGGTTGAAACAGAAACCGTAAGTACCGAGGGCCGCATAGACACCGCCTGCCAGCACCGAGAATTATTTTACAGTATTGTCGCTCTCCGCGTTCTTTGCGCAGTCGCGGTGAAATGTAGTGTTCTAATCTCAACCGCTTTCGATTCAGTGCCCGCGATTGAAGCAACCATTCCAAGACCGTGTATTTTGGCGGAAAGACCAATTACGGGTCCTGCGACAGATTGTGCGGACAGAGCAGCTGGACACGCAACCGACATATTTGGCCTGTCACGCTCACAAATCTCAGAATCCCCCTTTTTGTCACATGAGCGAAGCGGTTTAGAATGAGAGATGAAGCAGCGAAATTCGCTGTTAAAGATCAACGCATCGGGTTAAACTGATCGCTGCTTGATTCGAAAGAATAGGTACGACGCATGCAAGCCAATGCATCACGGTCAACCGCCGTCGCTAAGGTTGCATTTGCCTTGTTCGCAGGTTTGGGGCTTGTGATCGCAGGCATCGGCTTTGGGCTAGACTATTTGCTGCCATACACCAGCCCGGGCTTTAATCTGCCTCAACTCCTGCTTGTTGCAGCCGGGCTGACGCTATCGTTTGTCTCGCTGACATTGCGGCGTACAACTGTGCGGCGCCGGTTCTTCCAATCTATTAGACAGAATATGCTGCGAGTATTGCTTGTAACGCTTCTTACACTCGTCGTTCTGGAATTTGTTCTTGTTGCATTGGGTACGGGGACCTATTACCCGACAGAGATTCCGCAAAAATGGATTGAGCCCGTCCCTTGGTGGCGCTGCGACGAAACTGGCTGTCGCTACGTTTACGATGAGTTGGTTAAGGCCTGCGATGCGGGTGTATTTTCTGGACGCCGCTGCGTTGTCAATCGCCAAGGATACCAGGATTCCGGAGACTTTGTCGCCGTAAACGACGGGGACGATAGCATGCGAATTTTGATGCTGGGGGATTCATTCACCGCCGGTTACAACGCCGAGATCGGCAAGTCCTATGTCGAAACCATTGAAGCAATGTTGCCGGATAGCGTCGTCTGGAACACCGCCATTGGCGGTACCGGGACAAATCATGCCTTGGCATCTTTTGCAGCTTTTGCGCCACTGCTTCGACCTCAAATCGCGATACTTGGCTTTTACATGAATGACTTCGATGACAATGTCACGCCAATCGATAGCTACCTGGAGGCTGTGAACCTGGAGACGAACGGGATGCTTATGATTAAGCAATACCGGGTTGATGTCTGGGGCAATCTAATCAAGCTGGATCTTCAGTCTGATCTTTATTATCGCCATTACGACGTGGATCCGCCGGCGAGCGAAGTGAAGCGCATCGTCGGAATGACGCGCTTGGGGTCGCTCGTTTTGCGCATGACGGATGCATTAGGCGCCACCATATTTGAAGATGCGCGCTTTGAACGCAAAGTGGCGATTACCCGCGACTACCTGCACGAATTGCGCGCCGCTGCTGCAGAGCAGGGCGCCGCCTTGCTGGTGATGTTGATTCCCCACGAGGATAATCTGGACAATGTGAGCGAGCGATATCAGACGGCCATTCAACTGATGCGAGAACTGCGCGTAGCATACCTCGATCCGATTGATTCACTTGACGCGAGCGACTACGCGGCGGGTCCGGATCTTCATTGGAACAGCGCCGGTCATCAGAAGATCGGCGCCCTGCTTAGCGCCTGCGTTAAGAGTTTCTTTGCTAGTGGGGAATTCGACGAGTGCGAGCATGTCGAGACGCCTTAGCATAAATCCGTATGCAGAAAGTAATCATGCAGTGCTGGCGTTGACAAGCCGCCGATTTGGCGCGTGATCTTAGTTTCTCGGCTCTGTCGTTTTAGGGTATTCGACAGTTACAGCCTACCCAGCGCCGGAATTCTTCGCTATCTGCTCCTTCTGCTCCCGGAACCAGTTGACCGTTCGGCGCAATCCCTCGTCGAATCCGACGACCGGTTCGTAACCCAATAATTGGCCCGCTTTACTGATATCGGCGCGCGAATGCAAGATATCGCCGGGCCGTTCCGGGACGTAGGCGGGTGGCAATTCGGTCGCTAAAAGGGCGTTTAGCTTGTAAACAAGATCGTTGATAACGATCCGCCCGCCGCTGGCCAGGTTGATGACTTCGCCGCCGACACCGTCCGCCTCGCAGGCCAGTAGAACCCCGTGTACGACATTGTCGATGTAAGTAAAATCCCGGCTCTGTGCCCCGTCTCCATATACCGGCGGCCGTTCGCCATTCAGCATCAGCTTGATGAACTTGGGGATGGCCGCGGCGTAGGTGGAATCAGGGTTTTGGCGTGGACCAAAAACATTGAAGAATCTCAGAGAGACCGTTTCCAAGCCGTAGCTGTGATAAAAGGCTTTTGCATAGAATTCGCCGGATAGTTTAGCGGCCCCGTAGGGCGAGATCGGCGCTGGGGACATGCCCTCGTATTTTGACGCGCCTGTTTGATCGCCGTATGCGGACGAGGAAGCGGCATAGACCACGCGCTTGACATCCGCGTCTCGGGCGGCGATCAGGACCTTGAGCGTGCCGTCGACGCAGTGCGCGTTCGTTTCCAGCGGATCGGCGACGCTGCGCGGCACCGATGGCAATGCCGCTTGGTGGATCACATAATCTACGCCGCGGAACAGTTTGTTCAGCGCATCAAGGTCGGTGATGCTAGCGATGGTGATCGATAAGTCGCCGCCGAGGGACGTCAAAAAGTCGAGATGCGCTTGCTTGCCGGTCAGCAAGTTGTCGACGACGCGTACCTGTTGGCCGGCGCGCAACAGGCGCTCGGCAATATGCGAGCCGATGAAACCGGCGGCGCCGGTCACAACATAGCAATCTGGCATGCGCTACCTCCGTCGGGCACAGCAGCCAACATAACCGTCAGTCTTCATTTGCGCAAGCTTAACTGCGCGCAAGCTGGAATTCCATTCCTGACCCTGATACACTGAGATCCGGCAATGCACATCAGTATGGGATCCATCATGGCCTTCCTGTCGCCGCATAAAAACAAAGCCGCTGAACTCGCTCTGATCCTGGCGCGCTGGGAAAACCGCTACGAGCTAAGGCTGCTATCAAAGACCGTGCCACGCTCTTTGATCGTAGCGGCCATTGTCAGTCTCGTAGTTGGCATTGCCGGTTATCTGCACTTTCGCTTGCGCGCCGAACAGCTGGCAGTGATTTCCGCCGCGCTTTTTGCCGGCGGTTTTCTTCTGAACCTGGTCAAAACGGCAATCTTCCCCCGCAGTCCACAGGAACGCGCGCGCTATTTCGATATCGAATTCGCTTTGCAGGAACGCATATCGACAGCCCTGGAGCTGATGTCCGGTCGCTTGAAAACGCACCCGGAGATTGAATCGCGACAGATCGCTGATGCCCTGGTCTACGCCCGGCAAATCAACGCGCGGGACGCGATTTCGCTGGACTTTCGACCACGCGAGTTGATGCTAATGTGCGTCTTGCTTCTGGCGGTGTTCCTGGTGATTGCGCTGCCGCTATTGACCGGACAGTATCCAGTCGTCGCGGCGCCTTCCACCACTCTAGAGGAGCCGATTGAAGAAGTGCGCGAAATGATCGAGACGGTCGCCAAAGACACCGATCTGGACGATATCGACCGGCGCGAGTTGCTTGACGCGCTTGAAGTCGCTCTTGAACGCCTGGAAGAAGAAGATATCAGCGAGGAAGAAGCGTTTGCTGCATTGAGCCAACTGAGCGCGGAGATCGAGGAGATTGAAAATCAACTCGAGGACACGATTGATCTGGACCAATCCGCGCTGGAAGCGGCGGCAGAAGCCATGAAGGATTTTCTCCCGCCGTCCGACTACGAATCCGCAGAAAGCGAACAGGGGCTGCCATCGTCGGGTCTTGACGATCTGTCAAACGCTCTTGAGGATTTGGCGCAACAGGCGGGGCAAATGAGCGAAGAAGAGCGGCAGGCGCTGGCGGAAGCCCTGCAAGAAGCAGCGCGTGAATTGGCGGAAACGAATCCCGAATTGTCGCAGCGCTTGGGTGAGATGGCGGAAGCGCTGGACGAGGGCGCAAGCGAAGACTTGCAGGAGTACCTCGAACAAGCGCAACAAGAGCTGTCGCAAGAGCAGCAGCAGCAGGAGAGAAGCCAAAACGCGCAAAATATGCTACAGGAACAAGGCGAGCGCGCCCAGGAAGCCGCAGATGGTATCGGCCAGCAAGAGGCGGAACAACAACAAGAGATGACAGACCCGAGACAAGGCCAATCCGAGTTATCTGAATCCGGCCAGCAGCGGGCAGGTCAGGAAAGCAGTCAACAGTCGGATTCCGCCCAGCAGGGCGCAAATCAAGGTGACCAGCAGTCAGATCGAAATCGTCCCGGCGCGGGGGAGAACGCGAGCGTGAGCCGCGACAGCCGATCAGCCGGCGCCGGCGCAGGCGAGGGCGACCCGAGCAACCGCAGCCTGGCAGGCGCCGCGGGGGAAGACCAGGGCGCGGATACGGACAATCGCAGCCGGGGCACGGGTGAAATCGAATACGAAGCGATCTACAGCCCAAGCGGCATCAGCGGCGGTGGCGCTGACGAAATCCGCCTCCGCAGCGACGCCGGCGATCAGACGCTCAACGAAGGCGATTTTGACGACAATCCGCTGGGCGAATCGCGCGTGAGCTACGATACCGTCTTCAGCGAGTATCAGAATTCGGCGAATCGCGCATTGGAAAGCGACTATGTGCCCTTGGGTTTGCGCGACGTGGTGCGCGACTATTTCACCTCGCTTGATCCAAACGGATAGCCATTCTTCAGATACGCTGCTAGCTGATTGTTATCTGTCGGCGCAGTGAGATAGTGCTCCTGCGGCAGGCGCTCGTGTGATGTGGCGCGACGGACGCGCTTCGCCTCTGCAGCTATTCTAATGGCTTCACCATCCGCAGAAGTCCCCAGCGTTCGCCGGCATAATTTATCTTTTTCGATTCGGCAGATATTGTGAAGCCGGCCCGCTGATAAGCAGCGATCGCAATATGATTGCGATCTTCAACATCCAGGGTCAGGCGCGAGCAACCTTGTCGGATAGCAAGACCGCTTGCCTTTTCGAGCAGGGTCTTGCTATGCCCGTGGCGGCGGTAGGGCAGATAGAGCGCGACCATGGCGATGTAGAAATCGCCCGGCGCTAGATCGGCGCCGAGGATGTCGCGCAGGGCGAAGCCCACGACGATACAGCGCCAGATTTGCCACCGCGCGTAATACAAGGTCAGCCACAGCGATTGGCGGGCGTTGGCGCTTGCCTGTTCCGCGCTGTAAGCATGGATCATACCGGCAACCGACTCGCCCGCTTGCAAGAAAGTACAATGCCTGTGGCTGTAGTCGTTGTCCGCGCGGAAAAACATGGATCGAAGCGTGACCTGCGCTCGGCTGCCAAGCAGGTCCGTGAACAGTCCATCGCTGGAAATTTGCGCCAGTTGAGCAAAATGCTCGGCATGATCAAGTGTTGCGCGGGCGCGTATAAGTGTCACTTTAGGTATCGCTTTGCGTACACAGTGTAGCGGTCATTTTTGAACGAACCTCTTTAATTTTTACTAAGGAGAAAGTCTGCGATTTTGTGCGAGCGTAACATCCCCGGGGCTTTTGCGCCGGTTCGCGCGCCGCGCGGCTGTTATAATTCAACGTCGAGAAGGTGAGCGCAAGGGCAAAAGCTGATGGTCGATCTACTGATACAGAATGTCGATGTCTTGCAGGTCAGTGGCGATGCAGCGTCAATCTTGCATGGTCGCGAGATTTTGGTTTCCGGTAATCGCATCAGCGCCATTCAGCGAAGCGGCGCGCTTGATCCTAGTCATGCCACGACCGTGATTGACGCGGACGGGCAATTGGCGATGCCCGGTTTTATCAATGCTCACGCCCATGTGCCGATGGTCTTGTGGCGTGGCATGGGTGAAGACGTCAATCTGGAAAGCTGGTTCAACGACTACATCTGGCATCTGGAAGCCAACCTAGAACCTGAGGATGTGTTCTGGGGCATGCAGCTTGGGCTGCTGGAGATGATCGAAGCCGGAGTTACGGCGGTCAGCGATCACTATTGGCACATGGAATACGCCGCTCGCGCAGTGGAGCAGGCCGGCGCCCGCGCTCTCTTGGGGCAAGCGATGTTCGGCAGCAACGGCATGCAGCAAATCGAAGAGACGGCAGCGTTTGCGGTCCGCTGGCAGAACCAGGCCGGTGGACGCATCCGCACGATTCTCGCGCCACACGCCCCCTACACCTGCGACGATGATTTTCTGATCGCGAGCGCCAGGCAAGCCGAGCGGATCGGCAGCGGCATTCACATTCATGTCGCGGAAACGGTCGAACAAACGCAAGCCAGCCTGGCAAAACGCGGTCTTACGCCGATCGAAGTCCTTCAAGAATGCGGCATCTTCAACGTGCCGACTATATTAGCGCATGCGGTCGGCGCGACATCGACCGACCTGGAAACCCTCGCCGAGCTAGCACAGCCGACGGGCATTGCTCATTGCCCCAAGACCTATGCCAAGCTGGCGATGGGTCTGCCGAATCTGGTCGAAGCTCGCCAGATGGGCATATCCGTTGGTTTGGGGACAGATGGCGCTGTTAGCAACAATACTCTTGATCTCTGGGAGGCCATGCGACTAACCGCCCTAGGACAGAAACAGCGCACCGGGGATGCCGAGAATCTTACCATCCCGCAGGCGCTGACCATCGCCACACAAGAGAGCGCCAGCGTCTACGGGCAAGGCGATGAACTGGGAGATTTGGCCGCGGGCAAGCTAGCTGATATCATCCTGGTTGATTTGAGCGGGACGCATCATCTGCCGCTCAACAGCGTCACTGCCAGCCTGGTCTACAACGCGGGCGCCGGGGATGTGCGCACGGTGATTTGCGACGGGCGGATCATCATGCGGGAGCGGGAGCATTTGACGCTCGATAAAGGCGAGATCATGGAAAATATCCTGCCACGTATGAAGCGCCTGCGCCGTCGCGATTATGGCGGCGGCATCCAGCGCTACAACCCCTGAGCCGCTCGGCGCGTAACCGGCGAAAAGGCTTGCTGCGCTCACGCAAAATATGTAGCCCGCTTTCCGCATGAGCGTCGCTGTTTACATAATCAATTCTTGCGGCATTCAGCTTGTCAACACGCGGCTTGTCGCGCCAGCTTGATGGCGTGATTCAGCGCCGCCCGCAAACTGCCTGGATCGGCGATGCCCTTGCCGGCGATGTCAAAGGCGGTGCCGTGCGCAGTTGTCGCGCCGATGACAGGCAGTCCCATCCAAAGCGTGGCGATATCGCCTCGTTCTTGGAGTTTGCGCGCGATGTTCATCTGATCGTGATACATGCAGACGACGCCATCAAAATCACCCTCAAGCGCCCGCTTGAAGACGATATCGGCTGGTACGGGCCCGGTAACATTGATGTCATCGCGCATGGCGTCACGGACAGCCGGCGCGATCTCGTCAATTTCTTCTCTGCCAAACAAGCCGCCTTCGCCAGCGTGCGGATTCAATGCCGCTACCGCGATCCTTGGCTCGGTATGTCCCAGCTTTTCCAAGACATTCTGCATGTGTTCGATATAACGCAGTATGCGCTCGCGCTTGATGTGCAATACGATGTCCTTAAAGGCGATATGTTCAGTGACCGCCACTGCCCAGATTGGTCCAGCCGCGCCCAGGATAAAGGGTTCGGGACTGCCGGTGATTTCGCCCAGGAACTCGAGCTCGTCGAAATAGTTGTATCCCGCCAGTCGAAAGGCTTCCTTGTTCATTGGGGCCATGACCACGCCGTGCAGGCGCGATTGCGCGGCGAGCTCGTAGGCGCATTGAAGATAGCGCCCGGCCGCCTCGCCACATTTGGCGTTCACTTCCGGCGGCGGGACGGGTCCCAACGCGAACCCGGGTGGAGCAAGCACGTCAATGCATCCTGGCGCAAACTTGGCATCCGCGAGTTCGCGGATGGCGCGAAATTGTAGCGGCGCATTTAGCGCGGCGGCGTTGTCAATCATGACTTGGGTGTCACCGATGATGAAGAGTCGGCTGCGCTTGTGCCAGGTCTCGCCCGACAACAGTTTGGCAATTATTTCCGGGCCGATACCGGCGGGATCGCCCATGACAATTGCTATGACTGGTGGTGAACCCATGGCTCCTCCGATCAAGACGACTTTATGTATCGTAGCGAAAAGCGGGCTATCTAGCCACAGCCGCTCGGCGGCAGCGGACAAGTCTGCCGGGCTCACAGAAAATAATAAGCATTCTCGTCGAATGAGCGACGCGGTTTCCTATGAAAGAGGGCACATCAGATATATGCGGCGCGTTTCAGGCGCCCCGCAAAGGGTAATTGTCAGTCTTGCAATAATCCGGTAATATATCCTAACTACAAAGTGTTGCATAATCTGAGTGTGAACAGACTGCATACTGATGAACGACATGATAAACGCCGACAACGCCCTGCAAGTCATCGCCTGCATCGTCGCCAGCTATTTGATCG
>JAPOOU010000021.1 GCA_026713245.1 Chloroflexota bacterium | reverse complement strand
CCCCGTATACATACTGTATCTATATAGTTACCCAAAAAGGGGGCAAAATGAGAGCAAATGAGGCAAAATCAGGGCAACTTTCGAGCATTGGAGGGCGAATTGCGCTTCACAGAGCGCTCGCACCGAGCAACGTCGTTCCTGTTTTCGCTTAAGGATCTCATGTCGAGAACTGGCCACGAAGTATTTCAACCGAAAAGGATACACTACTTGATTTCGCGATCCGGTTCCCAAACCTGTTGTTGGCGTCCATGTGTCAATGACTTAGAATCGTAGCTCTGCCAACAACACGAGAGTAGAGCGTCGCCCCATGCGCTATGCCGAGATCGCGCTGAATGTGCCGGTCAATTCCACCTTCACTTACCACATTCCAGCCGAGCTGGAACCGGACTTGCAGCTCGGTTCGCTGGTGCGCGTGGAATTTGGCGTGGCCATGCAACCCGGTGTCATCCTGCGCTTCAGCGACCAAAGCGATATCCCCAAAACCAAGCCTGTGATCGAGCTGCTTGATCCGCAGCCGGCGCTTGACGCGAACGCGATCGAACTCGTCAACTGGCTCAGCGAAACCTATCTGGCGTCGATCGGCCCCTGTGTTTGGCTGCTGCTGCCGCCGGGATTCACCGGCAGGTCCGGCCGGCGCTATCATTTCTGCCGCGATGACCTGACGGACGGGCCGCCCGAGCAAATGACATTGCCCGGTACGCGGACCAAATCCGAAGGGCCGCTGCCGAGACGATTGCTCGATTACTTGCGCCAGCGCGGTCCCAGGCGCTTACAGCAACTGAAGCGAGCCTTTCCCAAACAAGCTATCGAGCGTGAACTGGCGCTTCTGGAAGACGCGGGCATGATCAGAAGTCAATCGGTGCTGGCGCCGCCGGCCGCGCGCGGCAAGACCGGGTCACGCGTCTATCCGTTATTCTCAAACGATCAGATCGATGAACTTGCCAGGAAGCTCGGCAAGCGCGTCAAGCATGCCGATTTGCTGGAATTGATCGCGGCGCGCGATGAGGACGCGCTAGGCGTTCATGAGGCGCTGGAACTGGCCGGCGCGAAGAACCGCGCGCCCTTGAACAGATTGATCGATCTCGGCCTGGTCTTTGTCGAGAAAACCGAGCGCGGCCAGCAAGACCTGGTCTTCCTGGAAGCGACGCCCGACGAAGTGTCGACGCAACTCTCGGGCTGGCGTGGCGACGAGATCTACGGTCAACTCTTGCGCCACATAATTGAAGCGAATCCGCCGGCGACGCCCTCGGAAATACGGACGGCGACCGGCGCTTCGGCGAAGCTAATTCAAAAGCTGGAACGAACCGGCATCATTGAAATACGAGAGGAGCGGATCTGGCGCGACTCTTTGCAGGATCTGGACTTTATGCCGACAGAGCCGCCCCATTTGACTCCAGATCAGCAAGCGGTTTGGGATATGATCCTGCCGGCCCTGCGGCGGAGCGCCGACGATAGCAGCGAATCTGCCCGTTTTCTGCTGCATGGCGTCACCGGCAGCGGCAAAACCGAAATCTACTTGAGAGCGATCGCGGAAGTATTGAATCAAGGCCGGCAAGCCATCTTTCTCGTGCCGGAAATTGCCTTGACCCCCCAGACAGTGCGACGCGTATCAGAGCGCTTTGCGGGCCGTGTAGCGATGGTGCATGGCAGCCTGCCCGTCGGCGAGCGCTATGATACCTGGGTGCGGGCGCGCCGGGGCGATATTTCGGTGGTGGTCGGAACTCGTTCGGCTTTATTCACGCCCCTGCCCGATCTGGGCTTGATCATTCTCGATGAAGAACACGACGCCAGCTACAAACAGCTTTCATGGCGAGGACAACCTCAGTATCACTCGCGAGACCTGGCTGACTATATCATGACACGCAAGGGCGGTGTTTTGATCCTTGGCAGCGCGACGCCCGACCTCAACTCCTGGTACCGCGCGCAAAAGGATCTCTTAACCTACCTGCGACTGCCCAAACGTATCATGGGACATCGCCGGCGGATTCGGCAGCAGGCGAACCGCGCGGGGGTCGTCGCGCGCTATGCGCCCGGCGATTTCGACGCGCTCCATATTGACCTGCCGCCGGTCTCGGTCGTCGATATGCGGGCGGAACTCCGTCAAGGCAACAGCAGCATGTTCAGCCGCGAATTGGAACAAAGTCTGGCGGAGGTCCTCGATCGTGGCGAGCAAGCCATGCTGCTGCTTAACCGGCGCGGGCAGGCGACCTACGTCTTCTGCCGCGACTGCGGATATGTCCTGGAGTGCGCCCGCTGCGACAGCCCTATGACCTACCATCGCTTTGATCAATCACTGCGCTGTCATCATTGCGGCGCCAGCCAAGAGCAACCCCGGCACTGTCCCATGTGCCAATCATCAAGAATCCGATACTTCGGCGCCGGCACGCAGTTGGTCGACGAAACGCTGCGCGATATGTTCCCGCAGGCGCGCACGCTGCGCTGGGACACGGATACTGCGAGCAAACCACATATGCACTTCGAGATTCTGCAGCGTTTCATCGACGGCGAAGCGGATATACTGATTGGCACACAGATGATCGCCAAGGGTTTGGACCTGCCACTGGTGACGCTGGTCGGTGTGGTCAGCGCCGATCTGGGTCTGTCGCTGCCAGATTTCCGCGCTGGCGAGCGCGTCTTCCAACTGCTGACGCAGGTAGCGGGTCGCGCAGGGCGGGGTATCCTGGGCGGGAAGGTGGTCTTGCAGACCTACCAGCCCGACAATTACATCATTCAGGCCGCCTCTCGGCACGATTACGCCGGCTTCGTCGAATCGGAAATCGCGTATCGAAAGGCATTGGGTTATCCTCCGTTTCGTCGGCTGGCGCGTATGGTTTTCAGCTACACGGATCCTCAAAAGCCGCAGCAGCAGGCTGCGATGGCCGCCCAGCGCATCCAGCTTCTGATAACACGTTATGACATGACCGGCACGAGCCTGATCGGTCCTGTGCCCTGCTTTTTCACGCGCATCGATCGTCATTATCGCTGGCAACTGCTTATAAGGGGACCCAACCCGCGGGTGATGCTGCGCCAGCTGGCGATAGAGCCAGGTTGGCAGATTGACCTTGATCCCATCGATATTTTGTAAGGGGCCCCCTATGGTCTTCTTGAGATGTCAAAAACGCTGTGATTAAGACTCTTGCACCAAAAAAGAAGTCTATGTAGAGGCGACCAACATGTAGTGTCGGCGGTCGGTGTCGAAAGGTTGTGTTCACGAGCCCTGCGTGACCTGCGCAGAACCGCCCGCCAAAATGAACTGTGATTTGCGGGCGCAGGGCCGGGGGATTAGGGGTGCAATAATAGCGGCAAACCCCACAATACCCCACAAGCATTCCTGATTACGAATGCGGCGCAGTCGGTGGCATTTCAGTTTGATGCGAATGCCCTGGTGGGTCCTGTCATTGATTCCGCGGAGAAACGCGCCAAATGTTTGAATTTCGACACATTACTTGTAATTGGGTTAGCAATTGCCGTATGCTGAACAATGGGGCTAGCTTATGCGTAGATTCTTGAGTCTATTGTTCGGTCTTGGATTTGGCGCCACATTGGGCGCTCTGTTTGTTACATTCTTTTCGCCGGTTTCCTCGACCGAATTCCGTGAAAACTGCCGGCAACACTATCGCCGCGCGCTGGCCGCCGGGCGCCGCGCCAACTCGGAACGCCGAAGCGAACTGGAACGAGAACTCAGTGACCTGCGCGACGCCTGAATCCCCAAATGCTTGACAACTTAAAATGCTGCGCCTCGGTAGTTGTGTTGAGGTTGCTAGAGACGAGATAACTGGTATTTCTGCACTGTCCGCATCGACGCAAAAAATAAAGCGGTCGCGCAAGCTGGACTATTCTGTGCTGTTTGCCACGATATCCGCGGCCAGCATGGCCTATGTAGGTAGTACCGCGCTCAATGTCGCCTTGCCAGCCATTCAAATCGAACTGAACGCGCGCGGCGCCGATCTCTTGTGGATCTCCAATTCGTACATAATCGTGCAAGCCTCGCTGCTAGTTGTATTCGGATCGCTTTCCGATCGTTTTGGCCGCAACCATATTTGCATGCTGGGTATCTTGCTATTTGGCATTTCCTCGCTGGTAGCCGGTACTGCGCCAACTGTCGAGATCTTGATATTGGCGCGCTTTGCCCAAGGCATCGGCAGCGCGATGATCATACCTTGTACCCTGGCTATCGTGTCCGCACATTTCAGCGGCAACAGACATGGCTGGGGAATCGGCATGTGGTCGGCTTTTACATTGTTCTCCAGCGGCTTGGGTCCATTGATCGGGGGCGTGCTGACGGAGATGGGCATGTGGCGCATGATCTTTTATGTGCAGATTCCATTCGGTGTCGCGGCGGCCTGGGTGCTATGGCGATCTGTGCCGGAAACTTACTTCAAAGATACCGGGCCTGTCATGGGCTGGCTGAGCGCGTTGCTGATTACCTTGTCGCTGCTCGGGCTGACCCACGGTTTCCTCGAAGCGCCACAGTTCGGTTTCGACCATCCGGCGATCTGGCTATCCATTGTCTTCGGCATCTTGACGCTGCTCCTGTTTGTGTTGGTGGAAACCCACGAGCATGCTCGTGAATTGCTGGCTCTTTTTCGAGTGCGGACATTCACCGGCGGCAATCTCGCCTTGTTCCTGCTGTACGTTGCTGTGGGACCTATTCTAATTTACATTCCGCTGAATATGATACAGATTCAGGGCTACAGCGAATCGTTCGTCGGCATTGCCATTTTGCCGATGACAATACTCATGCTCTTGTCTTCCGCCTACATTGGCGGCATCGTTGATCGCTATGGTCCGCGAAAACCGATTGCTGTTGGCCATGGGTTCACATTCATTGCGTTTGTAATGTTGGCTATGATTGGTATCACGGGCGGACAGCATGACTACTGGAAAACGTTCTTCCTCCCGCTATTCCTTGCCGGCATGGGGCTGGGAACAACCTTGGCGCCCCTGACCGTCGCTGTGATGGAATCGGTTGAGGAAACCAAAGCCGGCATTGCATCCGGCATCAGCAACACGCTTTCTCGCGTGGGGCAGGTGCTCTCGGTGGCCGTCATGGGCGGTTTTGCCCTGTCCATATTCACAACCGCACTGTTGAATGACTCAAACGTGCGAGATTTGCCCGCGGCAACGCGGTATCAGCTGGAAACTGCGTCGATGGACTTGGGGGAAACAACCATTCCCGAGTCGCTGACCCCGTCTGAAAAATCGGATGTCGAGGCGGCAATACGCCATTCTCATGTGGCCGCTTATAATGTATTGCTTTGGGTCAGCGCTGCCTTCTGTTTGCTAAGCGGGATAATCTCGTGGATTATGATCGACAATCGTTTGGTGCGCCGACAGGAGAATGTGCCTTAAGAAATCGTCTCAGATTTGCGGGATTTGCTGTCAGCGGCAGTTTTGCTCTAAGCTGGAAAAAAACTGCCGCAGGATGAGTATAAGTGACCATCGAAAAATGCCTGTCGCTCGCTGAGCAGTCGCGTAGCGGGCGCGCAATTCGGGTACGGGTAGAGTTTTGACGACAGGAATCATGCCGACGAAACATAACAGTGCACCTGGCTTTTGGGTGCTCTTTGCCACAATAACGGCCGCGAGCATGGCCTTCGTAGCCAGTTCGTCGCTAAATGTGGCGCTGCCGGCAATTCAGGTTGAACTGGGCGCGCGCGGCGCCGATCTCATCTGGATACCCAACGCCTATATTATGGTGCAGGCCTCGCTGATCGTGGTGACTGGTTCGCTTGGCGATCACTATGGGCGGAATCGCGTTTGCCTGGTGGGGATCCTGCTCTTCGGTTTGGCTTCGGTGATCTGCGGCTTCGCCACGACCACGAATGTTATCATCGCCGGGCGCTTGGCTCAAGGCGTCGGCAGTTCCATGATCGTACCGAATAGTCTGGCGATCGTTTCCGCGCACTTCAGTCGCCGAGGCCAAGGTTGGGCAATAGGGCTCTGGTCGGGATTCACCGTATTGATGGCTGGCTTGGCGCCATTTTTTGCCGGCGTCGTTACTGATCTGGGTATGTGGCGTCTCGTGTTTCTCATTCATATCCCCCTGGGCGTTTTGGCTGCCCTCGTTTTGCTCCGCTACGTGCCCGAGAGCTATAACAGAAACACGCCCAGGCGCATGAGTCTTGTTGGCGCGCTGCTGATTATCCTTGGACTGGGCGGGATAACCTTCGGCTTCATTGAAAGTTCAACTTTCGGCTTTGATAGTCCCGTGATTATCGTGTCCGTGATCGGCGGCGGGATCGCCGTGGCCATATTCCTCCGCGACGAGAAAGACGGCAAACACGGCATTCTGCCGCTATGGCTTTTCAAGTCGCGGACATTCAGCTCCTCGAACACCATTTCCTTTGTGTTTCACGGCGTGATACAACCGGCGCTGCTTTACCTGCCGCTTAATCTGATCCAGGTGCAAGGCTACAGCGCCACAACCACCGGGCTCTCTATCGTTCCGTTGATTCTGGTTGCGACACTGGGTTCCACCCTGGTCGGCCCCCTGCTCGACCGGCGCGGACCGCGCCTTCCCATGGCCCTCGGACTAGTCATTGTCGCCATCGGCTTTTTCTTCTTCGGCAACATCGGCGTCACCGCCGGTGAATCCGATTACCTCACTTCATTCTTTGCGCCCGTTGTCATCTTTGGCTTCGGCTTCGGTTTGTCATTCGCGCCCCTGACGATGGCGGCAATGGCTTCTGCGCCGGAAAATAACGCCGGCATCGCTTCCGGCGTCAACCACACGACCACCCGCGTCGGACAGGTGCTGGTCGTCGGTGTCCTGGGCGGCCTCGCCATTACCTGGTTCGGTCAGCTGCTGATGAGCGATCCCTATATTCAATCCTTGCCGGCCGAGGCGCGGGCGCATCTCACCGCTGATGCCGGTGACCTAGCGCAGACGTCTATCCCCGATTGGCTGACGACCGAAGAGCAGGAGCGAGTGCTTCAGGCTATCAGGGAGTCCTTCGCCGCAATCTTCAGCATCCTGATGCGTATCGGAACCGTCGCCTGCCTGCTCAGCGCCGTCATCGCCATCTTCACCATCGACGATCGCGAGTTGAAGCTCAAACGCGGGCAAGACATCCTGGATGATACCGATGTACTGCCGGATGAACTGCCTAAGCCCGACGACCCTCGCCGTATACTGCCTCCCGAATCCCCTTGAGATAGCCGATGGCGAATAGCCGCCCGATTGCCGAATAGCCGGCGTTCTCGTTGTCGTCGCCGGCCATCGTCGGCACGTGATCCGGCCGCAGCACACCGTCGAAACCAATATCACGATAGGCGCGCATGCAAGCGACCATGTCCGTTTTGCCCGCATCGTGAAATGTCTCCTGGAATTTTTCCGCCACGCCCGCCACATCGCGCATATGCACAAAGAAGATCTTGTCAGAGAATTTTCGTATGACCGCCGGCAAGTCATCCGTCATAAGCGTGAAATTGCCTTGACACAACGTGATGCCGTTCATCGGGCTGGGTACGAGTGCGAGCAAGCGCTCAAAATTCTCCACGCTGCGCATGATACGTCCCAAGCCGCGAATGGGCGAAAGCGGCGGATCGTCGGGGTGCATAGCCAACTTCACCCCAGCGGCCTCCGCCGCCGGAATCACTCTTTCCAGGAAATAATGCAGGTTTTCCCAAAGCTGCTCCTCGCTGACCTCGCCATATTCGGTCAGGGGCGCCTGGGTCATCTGGCCGTGATCGTATCCGGTGACAAGAGCGCCGCCGCGCGACCGGATCGTGGTCGAGGTGCGCATCCAGTTCATCACCGGCATCCATTCGTAACACCAGACTTCTATGGCCAGCGCCCCCATATTTCTGATAAGCTCACAGACGGTGGCGATCTCTTCGTCGCGGCCCGGCAAGCCCAGCTTGGCCTTGTCCAGCGGCGGTCGACTCTCGAGTACAACAAGCTCGAAGCCGCGATCTTCGTAGGCGTTTTTCACGCGCAACAGCGATGTGTATGACCAGGGAGGCTCATTCCCGCGCCGGGCGTTCAGGTCCATCGCGCCTACCACTTTTGTCACACCGCATTGCGCGACCATATCCCAGAGTGAAGAATGGTTCGGGGGTAAAAACTCAGCAATCTCGATCATCATATTTCCTTTGAGCAAGAAATCGGCTAAACAATCAGCGCGAATGCTCGTCTGTCAAGCGCGGGCGCGCTTCGCATCGGATTCGCATTGACTTCGCAAAAGCAGGCATCCTTGATAAAATGCTGCGGCTGTCCTGCGCCTTTACGATGCGCAGGATACATCTTTTTTGGATCGCATGCGTAGATAATAACGATATCGGCAGCGAGAATCGAGAATCCATGGGTAGCGTGGTCGAACGAAGACATCATGAAACTGAGCCCGTTGTCGGGCTGAGCAGCGCCGATGTGCGGCAGCGCCTGCGCAGTGGCGAAAGCAACGACTATGAGGCGCGTGTCGGGCGCAGCTATTGGGATATCTTTCGCGAGAACGTGCTGAATCTGTTCAACATCGTCCTGGGCAGCTTGCTGATCGGCGTGATTCTGCTCGGTGATTACGCCACGGCGATATTCGCGGGCTTCAGCGTTGTCTCGAATACATTTTTTGGCATGATTCAGGAATTCAACGCCAAACGCCAACTCGATCGGCTGGCGGCGCTAAGCGAGCAGAACGTCTCTTGCCATCGTGACGGCAACTGGATCGACGTGCCGATGCGAGCCGTGGTCAAGGACGAGATAATTCGCATTGAACCCGGCGATCGCCTGGTCGTCGATGGCGGCATTGTCCGGAGCGATTCTCTGGAAATGGACGAATCGCTCTTGACCGGCGAATCGGACGCCGTCAGCAAAGCGCCCGGCGACGACGTCTACTCGGGCTCGTTTTGCACCGCCGGCGCCGGCATTATGCGCGCCAGCAAGGTCGGCGCGGAAAGCTATATCAATCGACTTTCCACCATCGCCAAGCAATACAAGATCGTCAAAACGCCCACACAGATCAAGATCGACATCATCGTCGAAGTCACTGTCTTGATCATGTTTGTCTTTGTGCCCTTGATCTTCATCACCGGTTTTCTGATTGACAACGCCTTCCTGGAAATCGTGCGCAACGCCGTCGTTTTCACCACCAGCCTGGTGCCGCAAGGGCTGGTTCTGGTGGCAATTCTTTCGCTGACTATCGGCGCGGTCAAGATCAGCCGACAGCAGACGCTGGTGCAGCGCGTCAATGCCGTGGAATCGCTGGCCAACGCTACCGTGCTTTGCTTCGACAAAACCGGCACGCTCACCCAGAACAAGCTCGCCGTGCACGAGGTTATCGAGATTGGCGAAGCCGATCTTAACGCGGTCCACCGCGACCTGTACATTTACTTGAAGAACCTGGCGCACCTGAACAACACTGCTCAAGCGATCGAGCGCTATGTCCGGCGCGTCGTCCGCGAAGACGGCTATCCGTCAAAGCAGCGAGAGATCCCCTTCTCCTCCTTGCGCAAATGGGCGGCGGTTGAGTTGCCGGGGTCGACGCTGCTGCTGGGCGCGCCGGAACGCCTCTTGCGCCCCGCAGATCCACACTTCGCTCATGCGCAGGCCCTGGCGCGCGATGGCATGCGCGTGCTGGCTTTCGCGCGGATGCGGGGCGCGCCCGCCGCTGACGCCATTGAGGTCGCGGATGCGGTAGAGCCAATTGCGCTGATTATCATGAGTGACCAGATACGGGACGATATTCAAGATACATTGCAAGCCTTCCGCGACGAGGGCTTGAAGCTCAAGGTCATTTCCGGCGACAACCTGGAAACGGTACGCGCCATCGCCCGGGAATCGGGCATGTCGGTTGACAGCGCTTATATCGGCGCTGAACTTGAGGCTATGGGCGCGACGGAGTTTGCCAGCGCCGTCAGCGAGTCGCAGGTATTCGCCCGCGTCGAACCCGATACCAAACAGCGCATCGTCGAGTCGCTGCGGCGCGGCGGCGAATACGTCTCGATGGTCGGCGACGGCGTCAACGATGTGCCGGCGCTGAAGGCGGCCAACCTCGCTATCGTCATGAATGACGGCACCCAGATCAGCAAGGACGTGGCCGATATTGTGCTGCTCAACAACGCCATGTCGACGCTGCCGCGGGCCTTCCGCGAGGGCAAGGAAACCACGCAGACCATCTTCGGCACTATGAAGATGTTCCTGGTGCGCAATTTCTACAATATCGCGCTCTTCGTTTTCATCGCTTTCATGGCGCTGCCTTTCCCGATTACGCCGGTGCAGATCAGTTGGGCCACCTTCGGCACGGTCAACTTGCCGGCGACTTTCATCGCTTTCGGCTGGCTGCGCCCGCAGTTCATGGCGCGCTTCCGCCGCGACGTGATGGACTACATCTTCACCATGGGCTTTATCGGCGCGGTGATCATGACGCTGCTCTATCTGATCACTTGGCTCAGCAGCGATGGCGATCTGATGCTGACGCGCTCGAACATCACGATCATGGTGGCGCTCTATGGCATGCTGGTCACCTGGCAGGTCCAGGGCATTGATCTTTATCAGCCGCGCAGCTTCCTTCAGCATTGGCGCATCTTGATACTGACCAGCGTCTTGACGGCGCTGACCATCCTCATCATGTACGCCTTTCCGGCGCTCTTCGAGTTCAAGCCACCGGTCTGGGACGGCGGCGACGGCTCGCTGTTGATCGTGGCGATCGCGGTCTTGTTCCTGCTGACGATGGCGCTGTTGAGCCACGGGATGAAATACCGCTACTTGCTCAACCGCTTCTGGGAGCTGATGTCGCCGGATCGGTCGAATTGACCACAGCCGCTCGGCGCGTCGCGGGCGAAAAGGTCATCGGCGATCAGACAAGAACAGGGAGCCCACTCACTCCGCTTCCAAGCCCCTAAATCTCCCCTCAATGCATTGATTTTGTGACCGTTTTGTGTCCGCGATATGATTGAGTCGCGATTTATGTGTCCGCGTAGTGTCCGTTGCTCGATTTTTGTGTCCGCGTTGTGACCGCTGCCCGATTTTTGTGTCCGCGTTGTGACCGCATGTCCATGTTTGTGTCCGCGTTGCGACCGAAATACGGGTCAGATGACTGTTTTGCGTCCAAAAGCTTGGTTTTGTGTCCGGAACGAAGTTTTTTCGTTGCTGTACGGGCGGATTTTATGTTCAGTGGCGATGTGATGGCTCGGGTTGGTCCTGCGCTGCGCTCGGTCATGACTTGAGGGTAGCAGGGAATGGGCGTGAAGTGGCGACTTTTTGGTCGCGGTTTTTGGGTGGGAAGACGGAGGTTGGTGAGCGTAGGATGGAGTAGCGCTGTCGGCTCAATCGCTTCTGGGATTTGATGTCGCCGGATCGGGCGGATTGGTCAGGAGTGAATCCAGGTAAGTCGTGCAACAAGATCTAACTACAGCCGCTCGGCGGCAGCGAAAAGGTCTGTCGCGCTCACACAAAATAACAAGCCTTCTCGTCGCAAGAGCGACGCAGTTTATTAAAAAAGAGGACACAGAGAGCACAGAGAAAAACCAACGGAGGAATAATATTTTGCGGGCGTTGCGGCGAAACGCCACTTCGGTTCGTCGCTGTCGATGATTTTCATTACTTAATTGTACTTACTGAGACGCCCAGAGTCACTTAGAGGCCAATTGGTTAAGGAGTCTAAATGGCAAAGTACAGGTCGGCTGGGTTTCTTACTCTGTGGTTTTATTGGTATATCCAAATATCTCGTATGCGGCAGCAACCGTCTGTTTGGCAACTGCCTCATATGATGGCTTAACAACGGCGGGGGAATATCTGTGAAGCGTGAGAAGATCGTGCAGCGCCTCTATCTGTGTATAGGGCATCGTCAATTTGAAGATACCTTTAGTTTCTACAAGAATAGCCAGCTTTTTGTCAAACGATGGCCAGTCTTTGCCCTGCTGTACATCTAGTTCCTCGAAATCGGTGTCGCACAAAAACACGCCTTTCTGCATTCTTAGCGGCAATATCTCCGTAAACGGATGCTCCAGCAATTTGATCGTAGTGTAATCTCCTAGGTCTTGGGCATGCACCGCCCATACAGCAATTTCGTCAGGCAGAAGTTCATAACATCCTTGTACTTTGTAAGCAAGTTCTGTGACTTTGGCGATAACGTCTTCTTCTTCCACAAGACAGTGCGCGCACTGTCTAAAGTATTCCGCAAGTTGGTCAGAACCCATACCGATGGCTTTGAAGAGATTTGTGGTATCTACTGCAAAGTAGGCTGCAACCAGGGGACTGTGTGTAAAGTCCAGCAATCGGGTAGGTACGCCCGAGTGCTGGGCGATCGCGAATACCACATGCGAAAAATCATACCTTGCCCCGGCCGATAGTTCCCGGACAGTTGGCTTAAAAGCGTCGGAGTAATAGCCCAGCGAGTTATTGGGAATGGGTAAATTCGCAAGATTAGCGTTGCTGATGAAAAGTCTGATCAGCGCTAGCTCAAGTCCCGGATTTGTCCCCCTTTCCCATGTTCGATATAGACTTGGCATCAATTGCCAGCGCGCGTCATTCTGTCCGCGGAAGATCCAGTTTTGCCTTGACCATCTCGGATGCGTCAAGTCAAGATTATCTAGGAACTCTCGCGCAGTCTCGCACGAAATTGTCACATCTTTGAACAGGTCTTTCTTGTTTTTCTCAGTCTCAGCGCTCATATGCACTGCCTCCGCCTTGTGCAGCATAATCAGCTCGACACGGCCATGTTCATAAAAAACTTAGTCGGTCTACTCCAGTTGTGCTCACCTTTCTTCATTTAGTGGATGAGGAGAGGACACCTTTTCATCATGCGTTAAACCTCCGCAAAATCTGAATATTCTCGGTGATTTTCGGGCGACCTGATAGAGTCTGTTGAAATACTTCTCTAACCCCTCCCCCCGGCCCCTCCCCAATGCTTTGGGGAGGGGTGTAAACAGTTCAGAATAGACCACTCTTTAAGACGAAATCCTATTTTTCAACAGCGTCTGATAGGTTGCCCCTACAATTCTCGCCACAAACGAAACCTGTAAGGGTCAGGGCGCGTAGGTCGCGTAGACACAGACCGCCGACACAGCCCTACGCTATTAGCTGCCACGTAGATATCGTACCCTGTTGATTCAAACCTGTCCGCTCTTCAGCTCATGTCGGCTGAGCCGGATCGTGCTCGCCCCCGCCAGCGCTCCCAGATCCAGACGACAGCCAGCGCCGAGAACACGAAGAGCAGCGGGTCCGTCGGCGAGCGGTAGCGCGTCGAGGGATGAAAGAGCAAATAGACCGCCGTCTGGCTGATTTGCACGAAAAACAGCAGGCTCAGGTCCCGCCAGTCGCGGCGACTCAAGACGGCGCCAGCGATAGCCAGCAGCCACAAGCCGCCAAATACGAGGATATGCAGGTTGCGCCCGACAACAGTGAAAAGGCCTTCGTCTTGATAGGCGGCGTTGGCGGCGCTGACGCCGGTATGAGAATCGCCGTCGCTGATGATTTGCACGACAGAGTCGGCGGTGACGCGCAGGCGCTCGCCTTGGCGCAGGTTGTTGAGCGGCGTAACTTGCGGGTTCCAGTAAACCCAGAATTTCACCCAGAGCAATTCCGGTATGCGCCCGGGATTCTCGCGCAGGTAACGCAGGCCCGCGTTCAGTAATACTTGGTTATTGAGATAGGGATCGTCGGTCCGTGGCGCGTCGGGGGGCCGGCTCGACCATTGCACATCGTAGCCGGCGCGGAAGATGGGTACAGTCTGTCGATTATTGCCTTGATACAGATTCTCGCCGCCGTTGAGCGCCACGGCCACGAATCCCCCGTGAATGGCGGCGCCACGGACGAGCCAGGGCAGCAAGACGAGCAGACTGACAATCGCCACCGGCAGGGCGCGCAGCAGCGTTTGCCGCCAGCTCAAGCGAAAGAGGAACCAGAGCGCCACCAGCAGCGCCAGGGGCGGCAATAGCGCTCGCGCCAGAGCGGAAATGCCCAGGACGATTCCGCCAGCGCCAGCGATCGCGAAGGTCCGGCGATTTTCCCTTTCCTGTTCGCGCAGCAGGATCATCAGCCAGACGAAGAGGTGCAGCAAGGTAATCCAGAGCGCAGTGTCATTCAGCGTGAGATTCTGGAAGATCAGGTAGGGATAGAGCGCGAAGAAGAGCGCGCTGAGCGCGGCGATCCATTCGCCGCGACGTCCCGGGAAGAGCCTGCGCGCGATGTCGTACAACAGCGCGATGGCGCAGACATCCAAGAGCGTATGAATGAGTCCGACGGCGACGTAGCTGCGTCCGAAGACGGCATAGATCAGCGCCAGCAGCGTGCTGTAAAGCGGCGGCAGAACCGAATCCGGCGCGCCTGGCTCGCGGCCATAGACGCCGGTCTCGATCAGGTTCAAGGCGTAGGCGTCGTAGGCGACCGAGCCGTGGACCTCGGCGCCGGGCGCGCTGAAGGCGAAGACCGATGGAAACGCGAATAGCGCGCCCAGCCGCGCGATGATTGCGACGGCCAGGACCAGAATCATTTTGTTTTTAACAAGCGGCCTGCGCATCGTTCGACTTTAGTTCTGGTATAGCACTACTTGTTATCAAATTTCAGCAGATGAAGCGGTAAGTTGTGGATAACCCCGCGGATATCGTCTTTTGGCTTCTCAACAATGAAACGAAATCCCCCTCTACAACTGTACAGGGGGACTACATCAGATGCTTGTCTTTTGCGTCCCATTCAAATTGAAAAGGACGCCGGGCATGTTCATACCGCCGGTTGCTTGTGGCCCATCGATATCGACTCGATATCGTCCATCAGATGGTTGAACTGATCGAGATTGAGTTGTTGCTTGGCGTCGGACATAGCGACATCGGGGTTGGGGTGGACTTCCACCATCAAGCCGTCGGCGCCGCTGACGCGGGCCACGCGCCCAAGCGAATTGGCGATATCGCGGCGTCCCGCCGAGTGTGAGATGTCGACGATCACCGGCAGGTGCGTTTCCTGCTTTAGCAGCGGCACAGCGCTGATATCCAGCGTATTGCGCGTCCATTCGCTGAAAGTGCGGATGCCGCGTTCCATGAGGATAACCTGGTGGTTGCCGCTGCTCATGATGTACTCGGCGGCGTAAATGTATTCCTTCAATGTCGCGCCGAAGCTGCGTTTGAGCAGCACTGGCTTGCTTTGCTTGCCCAGGGCCCGCAGCAGGAAGCTGTTTTGCATGTTGCGCGCGCCCACCCAGAAAGCGTCGACATACTCGTCCATCATGGGTATCAAGGACAGATCCAGCACTTCGCTGATGACGACGAGGCCGTATTTGTTGGCGACCTGCCGGGCGATCTTCAAACCCTCTTCGCCCATGCCCTGGAAGTCGTAAGGCGAGGTGCGCGGCTTGTAACCCATGCCGCGGATCATCTTGACGCCGCGCGCGGCCAGCGCAGCCCCCACCTGGTCCATTTGCTCGTAGCTTTCCACGGCGCAGGGACCGGCGATAAGCTCGAAACTGTCATTGCCCAGTTGCAGCCCGTTGCTGAATTCGATGACGGTATGCTGCTCCGGCGACTTGCGCTGCACCAGAATCGTTTGCCGCGCGTCTTGCTCTTCGAGGCTAAGCGTGGCGCGGAAAATCTCGTTAAACAGCTTGCTGATCGTTTCGTTGCTGAATGGGCCCTCGTTGACGTATTGGAGCGCGGTCAGCATCTCCGCCTCGCGTTGCGGGTCATAAAATCGCGTGCCCATCTCTTGCAGAACCTTGCCGATTTCCAGCGCGATTTCGGCACGTTTGTTGAGCAATTCTAGGATCTGCAGATTGATCGGGTCAATCTGGTTCCGTAACTCCTTGAGACGGTTTGTTGATGACACGGCTTATGTACTCCCAATACATCCACTAAATGGCCGATGAAGGATATTATACACAGGTATCGGCAAATAGCATGGTTCGATTTTTTCTGCCGGGCGAGGTCTGTGATGCCAAGTTTCATTCCAGGTTTGTCGCTTTCGCGCGAGTTTCTCCACACGACGGTCGCGCCGATTATTGATCGGGCTTACCCTGGTTTGCCTTACAGCGCCGCCTTGATCGGCAGCGGATCCGAGGTGCTGGGTTACGACACCGAGATGTCCACCGATCATCACTGGGGTCCGCGCGTCATGCTTTTCCTTAGACCCGACGATCACGCGCGCCACGCTCGGGCATTGCGGGGCTTGCTCAGTCACCGTCTGCCCTACCAATTCGCGGGCTGGTCAACGCACTTTGGCTCGCCAAAGATCGGCGGAGGCGACAACGGGACGCAGATTCCAGCGAGGATCGATTCCGGCCCCGTCAATCACCGTGTCGAGATCTTGACGATTGACGGCTATCTGCGCGCTACCATCGGTATTTCCGCTGAACAGCCGCTGAGCGCCGCCGACTGGCTCAGCCTGCCACAGCAGAAGCTGCTCTCGCTGACTGCCGGCGACGTATTTCGCGACGATCTCAATCTGGCGGCGCTACGGGCGCGGCTGGCCTGGTACCCGCATGATGTATGGCTGTATCTGCTGGCATGTGGCTGGTCGCGCATCGGCCAGGACGAGCATCTGGCGCCGCGCGCCGCCATGGTCGGCGACGAACTGGGCGCGGCCTTGATCGCAGGGCGACTGGTTCGCTCCGTCATGCAATTGTGCTTTTTGATGGCGCGCCGATACGCGCCTTACGCCAAGTGGTTAGGTAGCGCTTTCGCCGAATTGCCCTGCGCAAAGGAATTGACTCCGGCCCTGCGTGGCGTTCAAGTCGCGCAGAACGATGAGGACCGACAGGAGGCTCTGTGCGGGGCCTACGAGAGCCTGAACCGTCAGCACAACGCCCTGGGACTGACCGAGGCGATTGAACCGGCGCTGCTGCCCTTTCATAGTCGCGGTTTCCAGGTCAGCGCGGCCTGGCGCTATTGCGCGGCATTGATCGAGCGCATCGGCGATGACCAGCTGCGGACGGCGGCGGCGCAAGCGCCAATCGGCAGTATTGATCAATTCAGCGACAACACGGACTTGCGCGAGGCGGCGCATCTGCGCCGGAAAATCGCAGCGCTATATCATCGATAGTGCCTGTGATCGCGCCGCCACAAAGGCCGCTACCGATCGCCGCACGTCGGCTTCCGTTGTCGCCCAGGAACAAACGCTGATGCGTATCACCGGTTCCCCGCGCCACTCCGACCCGCCACACCAGCACTCGCCGCTCGCCTGAATCGCGCGCAGGGTTGCCCGCGTCAACTCCGGCCGCTCGCAAGCCACCAGCACCTGATTAAATACGACGTCATTCAGAATCCGGAACTCGTGCCCGGCCAGCTCGTCGGCGAATTGTCGCGCACGGGCGCAAAGATGCGCGACCAACTCATCGACGCCGGCGCGGCCCAATGCTTTCAGCAGCGCCCACAGCTCGATCCCGCGCGCTCGACGCGACATCTCCGGCGTATACAGCATGCCGTCGCGCGCCTCGCTGAAGTGGAGGTAACTGCCGCTCGCCTGTAATGCGCTTACCAGCGTCAAGCGATCTTTGCAAAAGACGATACCGCAATCGTAGGGGCTGTTAAGTGTCTTGTGGGCGTCGACGGACCAGGAATCCGCGAGTTCAATGCCAGTGGTCAGGCGCGCCGTCGCTCGGCAAGCGCGGGCCCACAAGCCAAAGGCTCCGTCGACATGCACCCAGGCCCCGGCTTGCTCCGCCACAGCGCAGATGGTCGCAAATTCGTCGAAGGCGCCGCTGTTGACGTTGCCCGCTTGCAAGATCAGCAGAGTTGTCGCGTCCAGTTTAGGGAGTTGCCGCGTATCGAATCTGCCCTGATCGTCGGCGGCCACAACCTCGATCTGAGCTTGGCCAATGCCGAGAATCGCCAGCGCTTTTGAGACGCTGCCATGTACCGCCTCGCTCATGATCAGGCGGATGCGAGGCGCGCCGAAAAGCCCGCGCTCGGCGACGTCCCAGCCCTGGCGCGAAAGGATCGCATTGCGTCCGGCAAGCAAACCGCAAAGGGTTGCCGTCGACGTCCCGCTGACAAATCCCGCCGCGCTGCCCTTTGGCAGGTCGAGCAGGTCAACCAGCCAGGTTTCGCAGATCGCTTCCAGCTTGGCGGCAATCGGCGACATGACGCGCAGAGCCGCGTTCTGATCCCAAACATCCGCCAGCAGCCTTGCCGCCAGCGCCGCCGGAATTACGCCGCCGTTGACGAAGCCGAAGTAGCGTCCGCCGCCCTGGGCGATCGTCGCCGGCGCGCCGATCTCGTGCAGCAGCCGCAAGACATCGCCCGTTGCGCAGGGTCCATCTGGCAGCCCCTCGTCCAAGCATCGCAATGCATCCAGGGCGGACGCGGTCGGGAAGGCGGGACGATCCTTCAACGAATCGAGATATGCCAGGCCGTGATCGAGGGCCTGGCGATAGATCGCCTTGTCCGTCGATTCGTTTTGCAGCCGGTACATTAGTTCACTCATCAGTTCACTCATCGCAGCATCCATTTCGCTCGCCTGTTACGGGAAATGTCGCCTTCGCGCGGTCAATCCTTAGTACGCAATTTGTAAGCGCGCCGTAATCTCAAGGCAATATATTTCCGCCAAAACATGTACTATACTATAAGTATCCGATTCGATTAGGAGAGTGAAGAGGATTATGGAAACGATCAAGAAACCGTCATTGTGGCTCGGCGCATTGGTCGGCGCCATGCTGACGATGGCGCTGACTTCAGTGTTATTCCTGGCGGATCAACTGGCCGGATTGCCCTTTATCCCCTTTGATGTGTTCGACTTTGTCTCCCGGGTCTTGCCGGGCGCGCTGCTGACCTTCGGCATTGACGTGATGGTGGATATCATCATCGCCTTTAACATGGGCGAGACATCGGTCGCTGCCAAGACCGCCGAGCAGTTGATGGGTCTGGGCGCCTTCATCGTACTCGGCCTGGTTAGTATCGCGGTCTTCTACGGGGTCTTGAATCGCAGCAAAACGCGCGCTCGCAACCTCTACCCCGGCGTGTTGCTGGGCTTGGGATTTGGCGCGGTCATGATGCTAATCTCCGAGCAGGTAAATCTGACCGCCACCGCGCCGAAAGCTATGCAGATCGTTTGGGTTCTCATAGTTTGTCAGTTGTGGGCAACGGCTGCCAACTGGATCTATAACGCGCTCGCGCATAGCGGCGCGAAAACCAAAATCGACGACGAGACTGGTGAGACGATCACCGTCGAGGCCCTCGATCGTCGCCAGTTCATGGTGCGCATCGGCGGCGCCAGTGCGGCTCTGACGGTCATCGGCGCCGGGCTGGGCGCCTTTATCGGCAATCGTCCGGGCGAAGGGCAGGTCGCCGGCGACGCCTCGGGCGTGTCGGGCGGCGATGTCCTGCCCAACCTCGAAGGCAATATGGAACCGGCGCCGGGCACCCGACCCGAGTACACGCCGCTGGACGATCACTATCGCATTGACATCAGTTCCCGACCTCCGGTGATAGACTCCGGCGAGTGGCGGCTTGACGTCACGGGCTTGGTAGACAATCCCGTCAGCTTGTCGCTGGAGGATCTCTACGATAAATTCGAGCGGGTCGATCGTTTTATCACCTTGTCTTGCATCAGCAACCGCATCGGCGGTACCTTGATCAGCACCACAAAGTGGTCAGGCTTCCGTATGAGCGACTTCCTCAATCTGGTGCAACCACAAGCGGAGGCCGTCGCGCTCAAGATCACCGGCGCCGACAATTTCGACGAATATGTCTTGCTTGATGTCATCAACGCCGACGACCGCATCATGTTCGCCTACGAGTGGGACGACCAACCGCTGAAGCAGAAACACGGTTTCCCGTTACGCATCTATATCCCCGATCGCTACGGTATGAAGCAACCCAAGTGGATCGAGAGCATCGAATTTGTTGATACCTGGCAAGAGGGTTACTGGGTGCGCCGCGGCTGGAGCGTGGAGGCGATGGTGAATCCGACCTCGGTTGTGGACACCGCGGCAACCGATGCCATCCTCAAGGACGACAAGGGATATGTCGTGCCTATCGGCGGGATCGCCTATGCCGGCGCCAAGCGCATCTCTCGCGTCGAAGTCAGCGTCAACGATGGCGAATGGCAAGAGGCGAAGCTGCGTATGCCGCTTTCGGAACTGACCTGGGTTCTGTGGCGCTTTGACTGGCGCTTCCAGGAAGGCGACTACCGCTTTGCCGTGCGCGCTTATGACGGCGACGGCAACTTGCAAAGTCTGGAATCGCGCGGGACCCGCCCGGACGGCGCCACCGGCGTCCATTCCAGGAAAGAGACGATGCCATCGCTGGCGGATCTCGAAGCGCCGCAAACCGAAGCCGAAGCCTGATCGGCTCATCAATCGGCAAGTCAGCTCCTCTCCCACCGGCGCGTGGAAGAGGAGCTTTTCATTTGCGCGCTTAACGCGCTCGCAATTGCTTGCGCGGCAAAACGCGCGTCGTTAGAATATGCGTATCCACAATCACATTGCAGGAGCCGTTGAGCATCATGGACTGGGTACAAACAATCGCGACAATCACATCAGTATTGGCGGTGGGCGTTGGTTTGCTTGCCTATATAACACGCCAGTTTAACCGCATAGCGGACCAACTCGACGGCCTTGACAATCGCGTTCAGAACCTTGAACAGGGACAAGCTCGTTTTGATGAGCGCTTTATTCGAATTGATGAGCGGTTTTCCCAGATTGATGCGCGCCTTGACCGCATAGACGAGCGATTTGTCCGAGTTGATGAGTGGTTTTCCCAGATTGATGCGCGTCTTGACCGCATAGACGAGCGATTTGTCCGAGTTGATGAGCGGTTTTCCCAGATTGATGCGCGCCTTGACCGCATAGACGAGCGATTTGTCCGAGTTGATGAGTGGTTTTCCCAGATTGATG
>JAPOOU010000099.1 GCA_026713245.1 Chloroflexota bacterium | reverse complement strand
TATCAAAATACAATGAAATTCGCAGAATTTAGCTCCCATACCGGACTCGTCGGGGAGGGGGCCGGGAGATGGGGTAAAATTCCGGCGAATTCATCGGTAATACCAATCAAGCCTTACACCGTGTCCTTGCGCCGTGTTTTGCATAACTAACTTGGATTTACTGAGAATACATAGTGCGCAGCGCGTTGAGTCTTCTAACGACTCTTCCTGTAAACCCGCGGCTCTATTTGCTAAAGCCGCCAGCATAACTTGGTTTGCCGCCCAAAAATTACTCTGCATTAGGCAAGGGCTTTTTTCGTTAGCTTTTCTCGGTGTCCTCGGTGGCAAAAGACTGCCCCGATAGCCCGGCAGCCTCAGCCGCGTTCTTGTAAAAGCGAAAACCCGGACTTGAGCGCATAGACCAGGCCGAAGAGGGCGCTCAGCGTCAGCACGATGCAAGCGCCAGAAGGGATATCAAGATAGTAGGAGGCGTAGAAGCCGACCACGCCACCGACGATACCGATAAGGATGGCGATGAGGATCATATGATGCAGCCGATTGACCAGCAGACGGGCGGTCGCCGCGGGCGTGGTCAACAGCGCTAGCATCAGAGCGATGCCCACCGCCTGCATGCTGGCGACGATGGTGACGGCGATCAGAACGAGCAGCAGGATATTCAAGTGTTGCACCGGCAGCTTCAAGCTATGCGCCAGGCTCAGGTCAAAGCTGACGAGGAGAAACTCCTTGTAAAACAGCAATATCACCAGTAGCACGATTGCCGCCATGGCCGTCATGTTGATCAGATCATCCTGGCCAATGCCGTTGATGCTGCCAAACAGGATATGCGTGAGATCGACGGCGTAGCTGGATTGCGTGCCGATGATGGCGATTCCGAGCGCGAACATGGTGACGAAGACAATGGCGATGGCGCTGTCTTCCTTGAGTTCTTGGTTACGCGCCAGCCAAGCGATCACTACTGCCGATACCACACCGGCGCCCAAGCCGCCCAGAAACAAATTGCTGGCGACGTAGCCGCCGCTCAAAGAGTAGGACAGCGCCACCCCGGGCAAGATAGAATGCGCCAGCGCATCGCCAAAGAAGGACATGCCGCGCACCACTACGAAGCAGCCGACCAAGGCGCTGACGCCGCCCACAAGCACCAACGCCAACATGCCGCGCTGAATGAAAGCGTAGCCAAGCGGTTCGGAGAGAAAGCCAGCGATGTCCATATGTGCTATCGCCCTACTGATCGAGGCCGAACATAAGCAGTTCGTCGTTATGTGGCAAGACATGCGCCGATCCGAAGGCATCGCGCAGATTCTGCCCGGTCAGCACTTCGTTTGGCGGTCCGAAGCAAAGCAATTTCTGCCGCAGAATCATTACCTTGTCGGCGTGCAGGGCGGCGTTCTGCATGTGATGCGTAGAAAGCAGAATCGTGATCCCGTGACTCGTCAAAATGTCGAGCGCCTCGACGATCTCTTTTTCGGCAGTCTGGTCGATGCCGGCGAAGGGTTCATCGAGCAGCAGCACACGGGCGTCTTGCGCCAGCGCGCGCGCGATGAAGACACGCCGGCGCTGCCCGCCGCTCAACTCGCTAATTTGTCGTTTGGCCAAATCGCCCAGGCTTAGATGATCCAGAATATCGTTAACGATCGCGTGGTCGCGTTTGCCCGGCCAGCGGAACCAACCGACGCGCCGGCTGCGCCCCATCATGACCACATCGTAAACCGACACCGGGAAAGACCAGTCTATCTCGCTTTGCTGCGGTACATAACCGACATAGATGTGGCTGCTATAGCAATCGGCGCCGTATATTGAAATATGGCCATGCGTGAATTGCAGCAAGCCGACGATCGCTTTGATAAGCGTGCTCTTGCCGGCCCCGTTCGGTCCGATGACTGCAACGCGTTCGCCGGCTTTAATGGTGAAACTGATATCCGACAAGGCATAACGATTGCCCGGGTAACCGGTCGTCAGATGCTCCACCAGGAGAGCCGGCTGGCTTGTGTCGATGTTGTTTCGCTTGAATATAGACATTGCCAGCCAGCCTCAGTTCAGGCACTTTGGCGAAATCAGCCAAGCGCTTCCACGATCGTGCCCAGATTGTAGCGCATGTACTCCAGGTAAGTAGAAGCCGGACCGCCGTCGCTCAGCGTGCCGCTGTAGATGATCGCTAGTTCAGCGCCGGTTTCCGCCGCAATGGTCTCCACCTCCGATGTGCTGACGGTTGTCTCGCCGAAGATAGCCGCTACGCCCGTCTCGTTGATGAGGTCGATCAGTGCGGCGACATCGCGCGCGCTGGGCTCGACCAGCGTGCTGCCGCCGGGAATCACCGTGCTGATGATTTGGAAGTCGAATGTCGCCGCCAGGTATCCCAGTGAATCGTGGCTGGTGATCAAGATGCGCTGCTCGACCGGCAACTCTTCCAGCAGCGGCAGGATGAAGTCGGATTCCAGCGCGACCAACTCCCCGATGTACTCGGCAGCGGCAGCGGCGTAATCGCTCGCATGGCCGGGGTCCAACTCGCTCAAGACATCGCGAATCATCAGCGACCAGTAAGTCACATTGTGCGGGTCCATCCACACATGGGGATCGCAGTCGCCTGCGCCGTGGGCATGACCGCCGTCACCGTGACCGTGCCCGGCGCCGCAGTCGATATCTTCCAGCCGACCCAAGACCGGGCCATGTTGATGCGCGTCCTCGTCGCCCATTATCTCTACAAATTCAGCGTCATGCGCGTCGCAATGACTGTCCATGTCGGCGTGGTCATCGTCATCATGGGCGTCTTCGTCGTCATGTTCGTCGGCGTGGTCATCGTCATCATGGGCGTCTTCGTCGTCATGTTCGTCGGCGTGGTCATCGTCATCATGGGTGTCTTCGTCGTCATGTTCGTCGGCGTGCTCGTCGTCATCATGGGCGTCTTCGTCGTCATGTTCGTCGGCGTGCTTGTCGTCCTCGTGCATGTGACCCGTAGCGCCGATGGCAATGATCTCGACACAAGCCGAAACTTCGACGATTGGAACATCTTCGGCGGCGCCTTTGATCACCTCCAGCAAGGTTTCTTCAAAGCCTGCGCCATTGACGAAGACCAGGTCGGCTTCGGCGACCGAGGTCAAGTCGCTCGGCGAAGGATTGAATCCGTGCGGATCGGCGCCGATCGGAATCAGCGTCGTGAGTTCAACGTGGTCGCCGGCGATGTTGCCCAAGACATCCGCCAGGATACTGTGCGACGCCACCACTTCTAACGTGGCTCCCTGCGCCCCGGTAGAAATCGACAGCGCCAACGTCGCTAAAAATATCGCAAGTATTCCTACCGCTTTTCTTCGCATCTGTCTCGCCTCCAACTTTACGGTGCATTACAAGAATTGTCCTAACTGAATCCTACATGGCTTGCAACCCGGACGCAAGACCTAGTTGAGACTTTGTCTCATTAACTTCATGAGTTCCAGGGCGGCCAGGGCAGTTTTCTTTGACCACTGAAGACACCGAGAAGGCCGGGTTAAGGTTGCGCTTAGGCGATTGCCCGGCTGCAAGCCCGACGCCGCTGTTCAGATGCGCCGCGGCTCGGTAAACTCATCATTATGAGTATTAATTCGTCGCGGGCTGAGGATACCCAGCCCTTTCGCGACCGAGCGGACGATACGCAGCCGGTGAATCCCGTGCCGATTCGAGGCCGGGCGAGTCGGGGTCGGCGCTGGCCGCTGCTCTTGCTTGTCGCGGTGACCTGCTGCACGCTGGTTATCAGCAGCGTACTCTTTATCCGCAGCCTTCCCCCTGATTTACTCGCGAGCATCGGCGCCGAGAGACAGGTTACGATCAATCGGGACGGTTATCCGCGCCAGGTATCCACGCGGGCCGAGACAATTGCTGAGCTTTTGGAGGAATCGGATATAGCAGTGCCGCTTGATGCTTCGCTTTCTCATGACCTTGAAGACGCGGTATCGGATGGCATGACCATCACGATAAGAAGCGCGCGCGATGTGACGATTGAGGTCGGCGACGAAGTCCAGGTATTGCGGACTGCGCTGGACAATCCCCTGGCGATCTTGAGTAGCGCCGGAATCGCGGTCACCAGCGATGACAGAATCCGGGTGAACGGCGCGCCGGCATACGCCGACGCCCTGGCGGACTGGACGGTCCCCGCCGAACATATCGAAGTCCGCCGACCGCTAAGTTTGACAGTCATTGACGATGGCGGACGATCTACTATTCTAACCACAGCCGAAACAGTGGGCGCAGCCTTGGCCGGGTCCGGCATTGAGCTGCATCCGGACGACGAGACCAAACCGCCCCGGGACAGCGCGGTCAGCCGGGACATGACGATCGCAATCGAGCGGGCGATACCGATTGCCTTGCGGCTGGATGGCGTGCTCATTGAAGTGCGCACCCAGACCCAGAGCGTAGATGACGTGCTGCAAGAGCTAAACGCGCCTCTTTTCGGCCTGGATTACGTGATACCGAGCGGCGACACCGAGGTCGTCACTGACATGCTGATCGAGATCGTGCGCGTCACCGAAGAGATCAGCGCGCAGCAAGAGACGATAGCTTTTGAACTGCGCTATGTGGCTGACGCCGGATTGAGCCTCGATCAAACGGTCCTTGCGCAGCCGGGCCAGATCGGGACGCGGGAAATCCGCAGTCTGGCGCGCTATGAGAATGGCGCCGAAGTCAGCCGAAATATTACCGAAACTGTCATCACGCAGCCGCCGCAAGACCAACTCATCCATTACGGAACGACGATCGATCTGCGGACAGTTGAAACGCCGGGCGGACCGCGTCTCTATTGGCGGGGGCTGTGCATGTTAGCGACCAGCTATCATCCGGCGGCGCTGGGCGGCGACAACGTGACCTCGATTGGCTGGAAGCTGGAAAAGGGCATCGTCGCCGCTGACCCAAAGATCATTCGATATCGCAGCGAGGTCTATGTTCCCGGCTATGGCGCCGCTGTTATGGCCGATACCGGAGGACCGCGCAGCTCGCGCTATTGGATTGACCTCGGTTACAGCGATGAAGACTGGGTTTCCTGGCGGCGCTATGTCAAGGTCTATCTGTTGACCCCGGTTCCGCCCGAAATCGACTATATCTTGCCAGCCTGGACACCGATCCGCAGCGTGCCCGGCGGCTGCAATACTTAACCCTCCGGATCGTATTCCGCGAGCGCTTCTTCCTGTGATGGCAAGGGATTGAAGGGACCCAGCCAGAATTCCGGCCAGGGCTCGACCACAGCCCCTTCGCGAATGTCGAGGATGCGGCGGATCATCGGCGCCACTACTTCCGAGCCCTCGCGCGAATTTGCCATGACGCCGGCAAAGGCGATCTGCGGTTCTTCCGCCGGGTAATAGGCCACGAACCAGGCGTTGGGCTGCCCGGCGGTTTCGGCCGTACCGGTCTTGCCACAGACTGTATATGGCGCTCCGTCGAAGACCCACCAGGCCGTGCCTACATCCGGTATCGTCGTGACCTGACACATGCCCTCGCGCACAATCTCGAGCGCATTCGCGTCCAGGCCCTGGCTCGGCAACAGAGTCGGCTCGTTTTCCTGTCGATAGTTTTCTGTGCCCGGCGTGCCGATATGGCTGACGACATAGGGTTGATAGCGTTTGCCGCCGTTGGCGATCATGGCGGTGGCCCCCGCCATTTGCAGCGCGGTTACCGTGACATTGCCCTGTCCGATGGCATTATTGATGGCTTCCGTCGGCTCTTGCGGATTGGGATAGGCGACATCGCCGGCGGCTTCCGGGCCCAAGCCGCTGATGCCTGTCGCGCTGCCGAAGCCGAGTCGCTCGGCGTAACGCGCTTGCAAGCCGGGATCTTGCCGGAACATGAGCGCGCCCACTTCCCAGAAAAAAGGATTGCACGAGGTCGCCAGCGCCCGGCTCATATCGACTTCGCCGGTGGCCGGCCTGTTCTCCAACAGGCGCCAGTCATAGCGGACGGGGATTGCGTCGCCAAAGCGTTCCTGCCCCTGCCACTTGATATCGCAGAAATAGGGGTAAGGGTCCGGCAAGGCGCCCTCAGAAGCGGCGGCAAGCAGCGTGACTATCTTGTAGACCGAGCCGGGCGTTTGTTGTTCGGCGATGGCCTTGTTCGTAAACGGCGAACGTATATCGCGGTTAAGGCGCGCCGTTCGATCCGGCACATCGTATTGCGTATCGGGATTGAAGATGTGCGGGTCAAAGCTGGGATAACTGGCCATCGCCAATACCTCGCCGGTATTGACGTCCAGGGCGACAATAGCGCCGCCGAGCGTGATGCCGCCCCAATTGAGCAAAGCGTAATTCACCGCGTCCGACAGCGCCTGCGCGGCCGATTCTTGCAGATCGCGATCAATGGTGAGGGTGACCGCCTGCGGCGCTATGCCTGTCGACCCGCCGAGTTCGCGGACGACTGTGACGCCTTGCTCCACGATCTGCAGCGTCCGTTCCGGTTCGCCCCCCAGGACGCTTTCATAACTGAATTCGATGCCCGCGCGCCCGACCAGCGCGCTCTCGTCCCGTCCGCGCGCTTTCCAAAAGTCCAGCAACTCGGCGGGGATGCGCCCGATATATCCCAGGACGTGGGTGGCGATGCCGTGGCCGTAATAGCGGCGACTGCGATAGCGCGAAACCGTGGTGACGCCGCAATCGAATTCCAGATCGTCGCGATAGGCCTCGTAGCGCTCCGGATCAATCTCCGCAATATGAAATAAAGTTTCCGGCAGATAGCCGGTGAAGATATTGCGCATGGTATTGACCTGCTGTCGAGTGACAACAGCGAGCGTGTTGAGGCAGTCGTCGATGTTGTTCATGTCCTGCTGGACGACATACAGGCTGTCGACCAAGCCGCCTTGTTCCGCCAGCAGCCGCCCCTCCCGATCGTAGATGTTTTCGCGTTGCGCGTAGCTGGTTTCTTCTTTAAGGCGCGCCCGGGCCGACATGCCATTGAAGATATCCATCTGTGACCAGGCGATCTTCCAGCCGCCCTCGTCGACCATGCGCACGGTGCGTTCGCGGTCTCGAATGCGCCCGAAGGTAGGGGACTCGATGACGATGTCGTAGTCGACGACAGCCGTGCTGCCCTGGTACGTGACATCGCTGCGCGCGAGCGTGACGCCGGCGAAGCTGATGACGCTATGCGCCTCGGTATAGCGATTGATGAACACCTGCCTGGGATAAAGTTCGCGGCTGCGCCCGGCGATGAGTCGATACATGCTCTCGTAGTCCTCATCGTTCCAGTCGTCGATGAATTTGCGCAATACATCTTGTGGATCGGCGCTGCTGGACTCAAGGACTGCGGGCGGCGCAGTCGCTGTCAACGCCGAGTTCCGTTCCAGAAGGATTGAGTCGCAAGCGCCCAGTACGAAGAGGCCGATCACGAGCAGGCATAGCAAGGGTCTGATGGTCATGTTTGGCGCTCTGGGCTGCGTTCCATTTTTCGAGCGATACCGGCGGCGATTGCGTCCTTCGCTCCGGGCTGTCTAGGCATTATCGCCTCTGTCGCGACGCAAAGCAATTGCGCCAGCGGGAGCGTCGGTTGATCGCTCGAGTCGCGCGAGCGCATAAGCGGCGGCAAATCAAGTATACTCTTTCTGTATCGACTGAAAGCGAGGGGTATGTGACGGAGTCCGCCAAGCCCGCGAGCAGACGTGATCAGATGCGTCAGCATATTTATCAGAATGCTACCGAATGCTTCAGCGAGAGCGGTTATGATGCCGTCAGCATGCGGGAGATCGCGGCGAAGGCCGACGTATCGGTCGGCCTGATTTACCACTATTTTGACGGCAAGGAGGAAATCGCCCGATGCTGGTACATCGCGCAAGTCGCAGCGCTGGCGGCGGCCATGGCCGGCTTGCCGGCTGGGCAGCTTGCCGATCGCTATCGTCAGGCGCTGGAATTGAACCTCCGTCGCTTGCGCCCCATGCGTGGGGCGATGTTGGCGCTATTCGCCGGCGCCATGCGTTCCGAGGACGCAGCCTCGCTGATGGACAGCCCGCCGGGACATCGCCTGTCGCTTGCTTATCGACAGCTGGTATTGGATTCGGACGACGCCTTGCGCGAACCCGCGGCTACGGACCTGGGCATCGCACTTTATATGTTTCACATGCTGCTGATTGTCTTTTGGCTCTATGACCGGTCGCCGGGCCAGGCCTCAACGGAGAGACTGCTGGGTTTTGCCCACGAGATGTTCAAGTTGCTGCGGCCGATGTTCTTCTTGCCAATGATACCGCAGGGGATCGCAAAATTGGCGCGGATTGTCCTACCCGATCGCCAGTTCGGGACTGATTCAGTAAGCGCCGCTGCGCAAGACGACGCGGGGAATAGTCAACATGAGAATCTCGATATCCATGGACAGTGACCAGTTGTCGATATAATAGATGTCCATGGCGCACATTTCATCGAATGGCACATTGCTTCGTCCGCGCACTTGCCACCAGCCGGTCATGCCCGGCGTGATCTGCAAGCGGCGCGTATGCCGCGCTTCGTAGTGTTCAACTTCATCCGGCGTTGGCGGGCGCGGCCCAACCAAACTCATTTCACCCCGCAAGACATTCAACAGGTTTGGCAGTTCATCGAGGCTGGTGCGGCGCAAAAACTGGCCGAGGCGGGTGATGCGCGGGTCGTCGACGAACTTGGGATGGCGCGGGTCCTCGCCAGAGGCTTGCAGCATCTGCTCGTGCATGGCCGCGGCATCCGCCACCATGCTGCGGAATTTTAGCATCTCGAACTTTTGTCCGCCTTTGCCGACCCGCTCTTGTCGGAACAAGACTGGACCATTTCCCTCCAGTTTGAGCGCGATCGTTACCAAGAAACTTACCGACGCCCACAAGGGGAAACTTAGCGCGACAAGGATCAGATCGAGACCGCGTTTCAGCACTTGATCGGCGGACGTGAAGGGACGATGCGCGCCGAAGCCCAACAGCGGTATCCCATCCAGGTTTTCCACCTGCACCTGGCGGATACTGAGCTGCATGAGTTCTGGCACGATGCGCAAATCCGTGCCGGTCGCGCGGCAAATCTCCGTCAATGCCTCTATGCGGTCGTAGTGCTTCCAGCGAAAGGTGATGACGACCGTATCAACCTGCTGTTTGCGAATGATCTCTTCAAGTTGATCGGTCCGGCCCAAAGCCGCGACGCGACCGACGCTGACTCCCGCTTTTGTCTTGTCATCGTCCAGGAATCCGATCGGCCGGTAACCGAAGTCGGGCCGCGCCAACATCGTGCCCAGCATATCTTGACCGATATCGCCCATGCCGACGATAAGCACGCGCCGAATGCCAATGCCACGATGACGAAAATATGCCAGCACCCACCGTCTCACCAGGCGCGACAGGGCGCCAATAATCAACGTTAAGGCCGCCACGTATATCAACATCAAGCGGCTGGTTGCGGTGGGCTGCAAAATGAAAAACATCGCCAACACGATCACGATCGATACGGCGACGCTGCTGGCAATCAGATAAACCTCCTCCAGCCAGGAGCGCCCGACAATATTTCGATACAGACCGTTACGTTGATAATTCAGCCAAATCAGCACTGCGTAGACCCCGGCATAGGGGACATAAGGCATGAAATCGCGCTGCGCCGGATCAAGAATGGGGCGGATAACCTGCAGTTCGTATCGTAAAACATAGGCGAGGGCAAATACCAGAAACGCCATCATGCCGTCAAGCAGCAGGAACAACCAGCGTGGCTCAATCGTAGGGCGCTCGGAAAGCGGACGGTTGGCAGTCATAAGCAGTTGTCAGAGCCGCTCGGCGCGTAACCGGCGAAAAAATCTGCCGCGCTCAGGCAAGAATGGTATCTCGATTGTCGCATAAGTACCGTAGTATTCATAAACAATTCTTGCTCAACGCGGATCGAATACGATAGCGTTCGATCCTTTGGTTGCGCCTGCGGCGCGGCGCCGGACGCTTGTCCACCCAGCGGCAGGCCGCGGACGGCCAGCGCTTTGCGATAACTGTCGAGCGTCAATGCCGCCGTGCGCTCCCAGGAAAAGCGCCTGGCGCGATCCAAACCTCTTTCACGCGCTGCCTCCCGCCAGTCAAGATCTTGCTCGATGTTGCCCAGCGCGCCCGTCCAAGGCTCGGTGTCCTCCGGCGGCAAGCACAGCCCCGCGTCGCCCGCAACCTCGGGCAGGGACGATACGTCCGCCGTGACAACCGGTGTGCCGCAAGCCATCGCTTCGAGTACCGGAAGACCAAAACCTTCATATATGGAAGGATACAGAAAAGCCTCCGCACTATTGTACCAAAGCGGCAGTTCCGCGGCAGGGACAAAACCAATATGGCGGACGCTGTCCTTCAAATCCTCGCGCTCGATCGTCGCGAAAACGTCATCCGTCATCCAGCCTTTGCCCCCGACCAGGATCAAGGGCAGACGCTGCGCGCGCGGCAGGCGGGCGTATGCTCGCAGCAGCATCGCCAGGTTCTTGCGCGGTTCAAGCGTACCAACAAAGAGCCAAAAGCGGGCGGGCAAACCCTGGCGGGCGACAAACTGCTCGATCGTCGTGGCGGGTAAAGGCCGAAACACCGATCTGTCGTAACCAAGCGGCGTCACATCGATCTTGTCCGGATTTACGCCGAGCAGCCTGCTCAGATCTTTAGCCGTGCTGCGGCTGATTGCCAGGACGCGCAGTGCCCGGCGACAAGTCAAAGCTGTAAAATTGCGCAGGTACCAACGCCTTGCGGCGCTCAGCCGCCCGGGAAAAAGCAGAAAACTAAGGTCGTATACGGTGACCACCATAGGCGCCTTCAAATAGAGCGGCGCGACAAATGCCATAGCATGATAAAGGTCGAACTGGCGCAATTGCCGGGCTTGAAAGAATTGCTCCCACACGATCCGCCGCCAGGCAGACGATGTATCGAAGCGAGAGCGCGACATTGTAACGCCGTCGAAGCGCGCGCGGCTGGACGCGCCTACCATCGCTTGAAACCGCCAGTCGGCAGGCGCCCCCGCCGGCATATGCCTGAGCAAATGGGCGATATAGCTGTGAATGCCAGCCGAGCGATAACCCGACTGATCCGACAGCAGGTGCGCGTTGAGCCCTATTTTCATATCGTAAATTATAGCATATGCGCATGCCGGTGGAGGATTCGCCCTGCACGGACGTCCCCAGCCCCAATAAAATGAACGCTGCCAAGGAAGCGAGTCCTCTGATGCATAATAATATTCTGATCGCCAGCTTCTACAAATTCCTTCGCTTGCCGGATTACAGAGCCTTGCAAGCGCCCTTGCGAAAGCAATGCCGGGACGCCGGCCTGCGGGGCACGATACTGCTTGCGGAAGAGGGCATCAACGCCACCATCGCCGGAAAGCGCGACGCGGTCGAGTTTGTGCTGGATAGCTTGCGGGCGGATCCGCGCCTTGCGGATTTGGAGATCAAGACCTCGTTTCATCATGACATTCCCTTCCAGCGCATGAAAGTCCGTTTGAAGCGCGAGATCGTCGCACTGAAGGTCCCGGGCCTTGATCCTAACAAACGGGTCGGCGCATACGTAGACGCGGATGATTGGAACAACTTGATCAGGCAAGACGATGTCATCGTCATCGACGCGCGTAATGACTACGAAGTTAAGATGGGCAGCTTCCCGGGCGCGCTAAATCCCGGCGCCGAATCCTTTAATGAACTGCCGCAATTCTTGTCGCAGCGCTTGGACCCGGGGACGCACAAACGCATAGCCATGTTTTGCACCGGCGGCATCCGCTGCGAAAAGGCGACGGCTTATTTGCTGGAGCAGGGCTTCGGCGAGGTATATCATTTGCGCGGGGGCATACTGCGCTATCTGGAGCAAGTGGATCCAGCCGAGTCGCTATGGCAAGGGGAGTGTTTCGTCTTCGATGAACGCGTGACTGTGGACCACAGCCTAAAAAAGGGCCGCATCACAATCTGTGATGATTGCAAGACTGTTGTGCAGGCCGCGGACAAGAGATGCGCGACTTGCGGTTCGAGCAATTTCCTGTGATCAAGCATCTGCGGGCGCTCGCGTGATTCACGGTTCCCGGCGACCGACGACTCGCGCAACGAACGCGGAGTCTCTTACACGTGATTTAACCACGCGCAAACTGCAACTGTTTTCGGTCGGTTCGTCGTGTCAGTTGCGCTAATTCAGAAGAGAGCCGGCTGGCCGGCCAAAGACGGAATCACAAAAACCAAAACCGCCAGCAGCAGCACAGCCAAAACCCAGAATAGCATCGTCATTGCCCTACCCCCCATTAAATTCGTCCCGGTATTACAGTCAAGAATTTGCGATCAACATTCAAAACTTCGCGAAGCTGCGGAAAGCTCTTGCAGTAATAGTTATGTTATAGTTTACACTCATCCCAACACGTGTTGATCATTGTGAAACAAGAAACTGCGAAATGTATTAAGCGCGCAAAGGCGCTCAGGATGAGCGCTTTCTCAACATAGCGTATCATAGAATGGCTATAGCGTGCAAGCGCTTCTCGAAGATCTTGTGTCCAGTTCACCTGATCGCATTTGCTTTCCGGTTGCAGGCAGAAGTTCTTTCCGGAGGACGGGCAGCGCAACCGGGAGAATCTTCATTTTTCTAATGATACACAGTATCAAAGTGTGTTATAGTAATTCATTATAACGATGTATTATGTAAACTGTGGTGTTCATTAACAGTGGATCTATATTACGCCGGTTGTCCGCCGATCGGATGTCAGAGCGCCGTCAGGCGGATAAGGAATGACGCCATCCCGGCATCAACGGCACCGAGTCGATAGACCGCCATAGCAATTTCCTGTCTCTACACAAGACCAAAGCTGGCGTATAATGACTTTTGTAGTGAACGGTCAAGGTCTGGTGTGGATGCAAATTGGAATCATTTCGGATGTACATGCGGACTACAATACGCTTCAAGAGGTGCTCAGTCGACTTGAGGGACATCATCGCGTAGACCGGGTATTGTGCGCCGGCGACTTGGTTGGACGCGGACCGGAGCCGGACCGTGTGGTCGATTTGATCCGCGAGCATGATATTCCGGTGGCCCGGGGCAACCACGATGAATGGGTTTATGGGCTGCGCCGGGAGAATACGCAGTTCCTGAAGAGCTTGCCTCTTGATTGGCAGGGCGAACTGGCGGGCAAAACGGTCTACATGTGCCATGGCAAGCCCGGCAACAATATGTGGGGCATGTACAAAGATCATTTGTCGACGACGTATTTGAAGATGGTCTTGCGGTCGCTGAAAGCCGATGTGCTGGTAACCGGGCATACGCATATGCCCCTGCATATGAAGACGCAATGGGGCTGTTTGGTCAATCCGGGGTCGCTGTATACCTTCAAATGCGCTAGAGCGTCGTCCTCTACTTATGGCGTGCTGTCCCTGCCGGATCTGAGCTTCCGGGTATACGACGCCCACGCCGATTGTGAGCAGGCGCCGCTCGAGATCATCTAGAACCGCGCCTGGCCGGGGCGCGAAATGCCCTGGCGACGCTATTGCTTGCGAGCGGTGTTCGCTGATGCCTGGCTGGAGATTTCCCGTATAATCAGTTAAGAGCGAAAGAGGCGGTCATGAGCCTTCTCGGCAATCTCATCTGGTTGGTCTTCGGGGGCGCGATAGCCAGCCTAAGCTATATCCTCGCCGGGTTCGCGCTTTGCCTGACCGTTGTCGGCATCCCCTTTGGCATCAAAGCGATACAGTTCGGCGTGATGGTGCTCTTGCCTTTCGGCAAGGTCATCGACGGCGGACAAACGCGCACGGGCTGTTTGTCCATGGCCTTTAATGTCATCTGGCTGTTGACCGTGGGCTGGTCGATCGCGCTGACGCATCTGCTATTCGGGATCATGCTGGCCTTCACGCTGCTCGGCATTCCCTTCGCCATTCAACACTTCAAGCTGGTGCCGGTGGCCCTATTCCCCTTCAGCTACAAGTTGGGCAGTTCGCCGGGGACCTGACCGGCAACATATGGGGGGCGAAGCGACAGGCACAATATGCGCGTCTTGATGCTCTCCAAAGCTTGTGTCGTCGGCATATATCAGCCCAAGCTGGAAGCGATCGCCAGACTAGGTATTGACCTGAAGGTTCTGGCGCCGCCCTCCTGGAAAGACGAACGCGGCGTACAAATTCTGGAACGCGCCCACACAGCCGGTTATCAGTTGCAGTCGATCCCCATCCGCTTCAACGGAAGTTTCCACTTTCACCACTATCCGACGCTGGCGCGAGAACTGCGCGCATTCCGGCCAAGCATCGTTCACATCGACGAGGAGCCATACAACCTGGCGACTTGGCAGGCCCTGTATCACGCGCGGCGAATCGGCGCCAAAGCGCTCTTTTTCACCTGGCAAAACATCAAGCGGACTTATCCGCCGCCCTTTTCCTGGGGAGAGTCCTGGGTCTACCGCAAGGCGGACCACGCCCTGGCGGGCACCGACGATGCCAAAGCTGTGCTGCGTGCCAAGGGATATAGCGGTCCGGTAACGACGATCCCGCAATTCGGCGCCGACGGCGCGCTTTTTCAGCCCGCGCCCTCGCGGCTGGATCGACCCTTCACCGTCGGTTATATCGGACGCATCGTGCCGGCGAAAGGCGTGGACATCTTGCTGCGCGCCCTGGCAGCCGTCGATGGCGATTGGCGGCTGCGATTGGTGGGCGGCGGACCGTCCCTGGGCGAGATGCGGACGCTGGCGAGCGCGCTCGGCATAGCCGACCGCGTTGCCGTCGTCGGTCAGTTGCCGTCGACCGACCTGCCGGCGCAGTACCGCGAGATCGATATTCTTGTCTTGCCTTCATTAACCCAAGATAACTGGAAAGAGCAATTTGGTCGCGTTCTGGTCGAAGCGATGGCCAGCGGCGTAGCGGTCATCGGCAGCGACAGCGGCGCCATCCCCGGCGTGATTGGCGATGCCGGCTTGATCGTGCCCGAAAGTGATGTGCCAGCGCTGACCCGCGCCATCCAGGACCTCAAGGACCGGGCGACCTTGCGCGCCGAGCTGGCGGGACGCGGACGGGAGCGATTCCTGTCGCGTTTCACCAACGACAGCATCGCGCGGGAAACGGTAGAGGTTTATCAAGAATTGTTGGCTTTTCCATCTTGATGTGTTAAGATACGGTAGGTCAAGCGCTAATCATGATCTGTTGACGCGGAAGAAGACGAGGCTCACGGTGGAAACAACGGATTTGCAGGATCTTCGGATCGATAGACTTGATAAACTGATAGTTTTGACGATTGAGAACCAGACAGCGATCTTGGGCTTGCTACGTAGTATTGACGCGCGCTTAAACGAGCACTCTGCTATTCTCAGCGAGCACTCTGCTATTCTCAACGAGCACTCTGCTATTCTCAACGACCATTCTAGTCGTTTGAGCAACCTGGAAAACTTGGCGGCGCGGATTATCGAGGAACTGGCTGCGATAAAGGATATGCTAGACTCGCCGAGAGGCATGGGCTTTACTCCCGAACCTGGTGATGCTACCGATTGAGAAACGCTAAACCTGCTGGTTTCAGCGTGAATACCCTCCAATTTAGCGGGATGCGACAATCCGCAAACGCCGGATGAACTCGACGCTCTGCAAATTGCTCTCCAGCAAATGCACGATATAGCCCAACAGAACGCGCTCGACGCCCGCGTGTTGCTCCGACGAAAGGCGCAAGCTCGCTACCTGGTCGTAATCGCCGACGCTGCGCTGCAGGTGGCGTAGAATTTTCAAAGTCTCGATCTCCAGCGACACCAGGGCAGAGTCCAGCTGGGCGGCGGCGGCGCGGCTGACGACGCCGCCCTCTTCGTTGCTAAAAAACTGAGCCTCGGGCAGCAGTTCGGCGCGCGTCGAAACGCATGCCGTCAGTTCAGGTCGGAAGCCCACCAGATCCAGCAGACGCAGCTCGTAGTAGCGCGTTGCCAGGCGCGGGTCGGCGGCGTCGGCGACGCGCCCCAAAGTCAGATGCAGCAATTCGAACAAGTCGCTTTGGCTGACGTCTTCGTCGGCCGTGAAGCGATCGAGCAACTCGGCGACATAATTGGCGTAGGCGCTGCGGCGCAGGTCCTCACGCAGCCCCAGATAGGGATCTTTCAGTTCGGCCTGGCTGATGATATCGAGGTTGCGCCCGCGGTGGATCATCAAGTCGCTGCGGGCGAAGAGTTCGACGTGCCCGCTCAGTTTGGCTTGCGGTTTGCGGGCGCCCTTGGCGATGGCGCGGATCTTGCCGCGCTCGGGCGTGAAGAGCGTCAGCAGCCGGTCAGATTCGCCGAAGTCGCGGCGGCTGAGGATGATGGCCTGGGTGCGGTACTGGCGCGGGGCTTTGGGCATGGGCTGGCTTCGGCTGTTTGTAAAGACTTGTCAATTATATCAGGTACGGGAAGCGCGGATTCAAGCCGACTTTTGATTACCGTCTGGCAGGGGCGACCTGTCAGGTCGCCCGAAATCACCGCCTGCAATCACGTCAATACCTGTAATCGCAGCGGCGGCTCGCCCTCCCGCCCGCAACGCGACCATATAGTCGCCCTTTTCTCCCTGCCTTGCTCTATACTTCGATCTTGCAACACACGCAGCCGCCCAGCCCGGGTCCCCGCTCTTCAAACCCGGCGCCCGGCTCAAACCAAGCGACATTGTCCAAAAAGAGGCGCTAAACTCCCAAAATGAGCTTGCTGGATCCGCAAATGGACAAAAACGAAGGAACTTCAAAGCGAAACCTGCGCCGATCGCCAGGCATCTCTTATGACGAAATACTCGAGGGGCATGCCGCGGTCAGAGTCTACGCGACCTACGCGACCTATGCGCCCGCTGGCTTGCCCACATTCGCCACAGCATTTCCCGCTTTCCTGCCGGCAGCCGCCCGCTCTCAACCCGGCCTGTC
>JAPOOU010000014.1 GCA_026713245.1 Chloroflexota bacterium | reverse complement strand
CTATACTATTGCCCAAAAAGGGGGCAAAATGAGGGCATCTTCCGAGCATTTGAGGACACATTCCGCCTCACAAAGCGCTCGCGCCTTGCAAGCAACTGCCTGTCGAAAACTGTCCGCTCCTCAGCCGAAGCGCCAGGGGAGCGCATCCGGGGGGATTAGGATTACATCCAGAACTCTCGCTACCAAATGAAGTTGTTTCGCATTATTTTATTGGTATTACTGAGATAGTTTTGGGCTAAGGGGTTCAGACAAGAGAAAGTGAGACGTCATGAACGGGTCAGAGAAAGACGCTGTGCAAGTCATACGACAGCAATTGCTCGATAATTTGGAATTCCGCTGCATTGGACCGCACCGCGGCGGGCGCGTGGTTGCGGTCGCGGGGAATGTGTCGGATCCCATGACCTTTTATTTCGGGGCTTGCGCAGGCGGCGTCTGGAAGACGACCGACGGCGGCCAATACTGGCGCAATGTCTCGGACGGCTATTTCAATACGGCCGCGATTGGCGCACTGACAGTGTCGACGGCGGATCCCAACGTCATCTACGCCGGCACAGGAGAGACGTCGATCCGCGGCAATGTCTCGCATGGCGACGGCATCTACAAGTCGGTCGACGCCGGGTTGAGCTGGCGGCATATGGGTTTGAGCGACTCCCGGCATATCGGCAAGATTCAGGTCCATCCGCGCGATCCCGATATCGTTTATGCCGCGGCGCTGGGCCATGCCTTCGGGCCGAATGAGCAACGCGGCGTCTTTCGTTCGCGGGATGGCGGGGAGAACTGGGAAAAAGTGCTTTACAAGAGCGACAATGCCGGCTCGCACGATGTGTCTATGGACGTCAACAATCCGCGGATTCTGTTCGCGGCGATTTGGCAGGCGCAGCGCTATCCGCATCGGCTGGAGAGCGGCGGGCCCGAGTGTGGATTGTGGCGCAGCATGGATGGCGGCGACAGTTGGGAAGAGGTCTCGCGCAAGCCCGGGTTGCCGCAGGGCGTCCTGGGCAAGATCGGCGTGGCGATATCACCGGCGCGGGCCGGGCGCGTCTGGGCGGTGATCGAAGCCCATGATGGCGCCGTCTTCCGTTCGGATGACTACGGCGAGACCTGGATTCGCCTAAGCGAACAATCGCTGTTGCGGACCCGACCCTGGTATTACATGCATATCACGGCCGACACGCAAGATCCGGACACGGTCTATGTGCAGAATTACAGCTTCTGGAAATCGATCGACGGCGGCGCTTCGTTTGATGCGATTCCGATTCCGCACGGCGACGATCACGCGCTGTGGATCGACCCAAACAATAATCGGCGCATGATTGACGGTAATGACGGCGGCGCTTGCGTTTCCTTCAACGGCGGCATGAGTTGGTCGTCCATTTATAACCAGCCGACGGCGCAGTTGTACCACGTCTGCACGGACGATCAGTTTCCTTATCGCGTCTATGGATCGCAGCAGGACAATACCGCCATTACCGTACCGAGCGCGACGATTGACGGCGCCATCCACGAACGGGACTGGTACGCGCCGGGCGGCGGCGAGAGCGGCTATATCGCTATCAAACCGGATGATCCGTCTTATGTTGTCGCCTCGGGACCGCAGGGCCAGCGCGCGTACAACGACATCATGTCGCTTTATAACCATCGCACCGGGCAAGTTTGGGACATCACGGTATGGCCCGAGCTGTATGGCTGGGGCGTGGGCAGCGAAGGCTTGAAGTATCGATTTCAGTGGACCTTTCCCATCATGTTTTCGCGGCACAATCCCGATTTGCTTTATGTCGCGAGCAACTGCCTGCATATGTCGACGGATTTGGGGGCGAGCTTCGAAACGCTCAGTCCCGATCTGACGCGCGATGATCCCGACAGGCTGCGGGCGTCGGGCGGCCCGATCACGCGGGACAATACCGGCGCCGAAGTCTATTGCACCATTTTCGCGCTGGCGGAATCTCACCACGAGGCCGGCGTGCTTTGGGCGGGCACGGATGATGGCTTGGTGCATATTTCCGAGGATGGCGGGCGCGAATGGGAAGAGATCACGCCGCCGGAGCTGCCGGAATGGGCGCTGATCAGCGTCATTGACGCCTCGCCGCACGAAGCCGGAGCCGCCTATCTGGCCGCCACGCGCTACAAGCTGGACGATACGCGCCCTTATTTGTACAAGACCACCGATTATGGCAAGACCTGGACGCCGATCACAAATGGCATCCCCGACGACGAATTCACGCGGGTCATTCGCGAGGATCCCAATCGGCGCGGATTGCTCTATGCCGGGACGGAAACGGGCTTGTACATCTCCTTTGATGACGGCGAAAACTGGCAGCCCATGGTCGGCAATTTGCCGGTATGTCCGATACACGACCTGGTGATCAAAGATTGTGATCTGGTGGTGGCGACGCACGGCCGGTCCTTCTGGATACTCGATGATCTGGCGCCCTTGCATCAAGCAGGGTCCGATTTACCCGTGGAGGGCGCGCGCCTGTTCGCGCCGGCGCCAAAAACGCGCATGCGCGATTATGGCAGGTTCGGCAGTTGGTATGGGGCGCAGGACAGCAACAAGCTGAATTTCGGGCGTATCGGCACCAGTGTCGCGGCGCTGGAATACCGCGACGATTCGGATTTGCCGCAATTTCTGAACGCCGGGCAGAATCCGCGACCCGGTGTAGTCTTCCACTACTACCTGGCGGGGGCAAGCGACGCGCCGGTCGAGTTGCATATTCGTGACATGGATGGCGCTTTGATCCGGTCCTACAGCAGCGCCTCCGAGGCGGACGGCTTGCCGGCAGAGGCCGGGCTAAACCGTTTTCACTGGAACCTGCGCTATCCGGGCGCGGTCGATGTCGATGAATCGCTGGCCTCCTGGGAGCGGCCAGACGGTCCATTGGTCGTGCCGGGCGAATATGTCGCGGAACTTGCGGTTGGCGCGGAGCGTTGTCGGCAGACATTTGAAGTGCGCGCCGACCCGCGCCTGGAGACGACGGCGGACGCCTTTGCGGCGCAGAAGGACCTGCTGCTGGAGATTCGCGATCGGCTATCACAGAACAATGCCACCCTCAACAAGCTGGTGGCGCTCAAGGTACAAGTGGAGGCTTGGAGGGCGCGTTGCGATGATGAAGCTGTTTCGGCGGCGGCCGCGGCCATTGTCGCCGATGTGGACGCGCTTTTGCCCTTGTTGATCAACACCGGCATCAGCGAGTCGCAGTTGTACCCCAGCGGCCTGCACGAGAAGTTCAACGCGCTGTTCGGATCGGTGGATAGCGCCGATTACGCGCCGCCGCGTCAGGCGATCGAGGTATTTGAGCAGCTTTCGGCGCAACTGGACGTTCACGTCGAGCGAGTAAATACGGATCTGGGCGCCAAGGTCGCGGCCTTTAACGAGGCGATTCGCGGGCTGGGGCTGGGCGCGCTGGATGCGGTCTGACGTGAGGCTTTTTCTAGAGATGATTCTTGAGTAGGAATGGTGCGTAAGAGCCCTCAAGCGAGGGCTCGTTGCGTGCGGACGGGCAGGCTAGATCTCGCGCACCCAGAATTGGGCGCCTAGTCGCAGTGTTTTAGAGCCACGAGTCCCACGCCACAGGAGCTTGAAAGTGTGAGATCCGGCACCTAAACCTTGAAATAGACGGGTGAAACTTATAATGCGAGCTCCACTGGGATCACCAGTAATATTGCGAAACTCGTTTTTGAGAATGCCGTCATCCCCACCTAGACGAGTTCCATCAACCTCAATGTCGAGAAACATAGAACTTTTGTCCATCTGCACCATCGAACCGTGAAAATGAAGCAGCACATCTCCACCGGCGGTGGTAATCGTAAGATTCAGGTTATCACTGTCAATATCGGTGAACTCGCGAACGTCCGCAGTGATGTCCGCCGTCGTTGTGTAGACCGCTGTCGCCGGCTGCTTCAGCGCCGCCAGATTCTCGTTCATCGTATTCAGGTCGGCGGCAGTCACCAGTTCTCCGGTTGTCCAGTCGATTTTTGGGGTTGTCCAAGCCATTGCATGTTCTCCTTTTTCGAATTCGGTCAGTTTCTCACGTTTACTCGAATTGTCCTGCCAGAGGCAGGTGGGCGAGACTGTCGCGCGGACTCATCCTTTCACAGGCAGGTTGGCACGACGAAACGGTTCAACTGCGTACGCTGAAATCTGCCGTCAGAAATCTTCCCATGATCCTCTCCTTTCATTTGCTGAGACGACGGGATATTAGCACATCTGTTCTAAAAGCGCGACCCTTTAGTCGCGTTTTCAAGATTCGAATGGAAGCTTTATGAAATTCGTACTTGTTAGAAACTGTTGAACGGGATGTTTCTTGGGGACCTGCAAATGACCGTGTAGTTGGCGCAATTGATTTTCGGGGAAGCTGGAGCCCTCAAGCGAGGGCTCGTTGACCATGTCGCTGGCGCCTGAGTCGGGGCGCCGGAGACGCTTAATGACGCGCCTCCAGCATCCCCCTTCGACTTGAGCTTTGGGTAATCGCGCTCGTTTTCATTGAGCAGTTTGCGGACGACCCAAGGGTCGCCCCAACACAAACTCCCCGTTGCGATTTACCTGACTAACCTGGAAATACTTTCCTTATTACTCAATATCCGAGCTTGAAGGCGGGTAGCCTAGATCTCACGCACCCAGTAGTGAGCGCCGGCCTTCATAGAGAATCTGAACGAACTTTTCCACTGGAACTTGAAGGTGTGAGGACCCGCGCTTAGATTTTGAATCAGACGAGTGAAACTCACGATGTTATCTGCGTAACGGACGCCGCTCACCTCGACCATCTGGTGCGATAGGATGCCATTGGCTCCACCGAGACGCGCTCCATCAACCTCTACATCGAGATAAACGAATTGAGCATCACCGACGTTTAGCGTTCCGTCGAAGTGAACCAGAACATCACCACCACCTGTTGTGAGTGACAGATTCAGGTTATCACTGTCAATATCGATGAACTCTGAAATTCTCGAACCGATATTGATATTCGACGTCGTTGTGTACGATTCGACGGTTGAAGCTCCTCTCAAGGCCGCCAGATTCTCGCCGATCGCATTCATATCGTCGGCGGTAATCAGTTCCCCGGTATTCCAGTCGGTTTTTGGGATTGTCCAAGCCATTATGTTGCTCCTTTTTTGAATTTCGTCAATTTATCGTGTAATCTTGAATGGTCCTGCCAGGTATCAAGCAGGTGGGCGAAACTGTCGTGTAGACTTGCTCTGTCACAGGCTGAGTAACACAACAGAACAGTATTATCCCGTACTTTGGACTCGGTTATCAGCAATCGTTGCTTGATATTCTCCTTTCATTTGCTGGCTTGATGGCAAGTTAGCATGTTTGTTCTAACGGAACGCGACTAAATAGTCGCGGTGTTGGGATACGAACGGAATTCGTATTGTATTTATACTTTTTATAAATACTTACGGCTGTTCGACGCATAGTGCATTGCCCAGGAAACACGTTCTGGATCGCTCATTTGGGGCGAGTTCAGCGCCGGGCGAGAACCCGGCGTGGATATGCCGAAGTTGGAACAGACGGCGAGACTGGAGACTTGAACGCGGGAAGGAATTGCTGGTGGGAGCCCTCAAGCGAGGGCTCGTTGATCTCGTCAGCCGCGGCAGGGCTGGATGTCGCGTGAGTCGGGGCGCCGGTCAAGTTTGATGTCTGGCTTGCCGGCGCCTTTGCTCAACTCGTGCGTGCGGTCATCGTGTGGCGACGGACATGCTAGATCTCACGCACCCAGAATTGGGCGCCGGCGTAGAGTCTTACCAGTTTCCAATTTCGCCATTGGAGTTTAAAGGTATGGGAGCCAGCGCCCAGATTTTGGAACAAGTGAGTAAAACTTTGGGCACGGCGACGGCCATATACTCCGAATCGCATGAGGCCATCCTCTCCACCTTGCCGATTACCGTCAAGTAAAATGTCAAGGCAGTTGTCTGTGTCGCGATCGGATCCGCGCGTGAACACGCCGTGAAAATGAACCATCACATCCCCACCAGCAGTGACAAGTGTCAGGTTGAGGTTAGTGCTGTCGATGTCCTCGAAGAGTTCTCTATCCGTGTCTACAACAATATCCTCCGTGGTTGTGTAGGCAGCGACTGCTGTTGAAGGATGTCGCAGCGCCGCCAAATTCTCGTTCATCGTATTCAGGTCGGCGGCAGAAACCAGTTCTCCGGTACTCCAGTCGGTTTTGGGGGTTGTCCAAGCCATTATGTTGCTCCTTTTTGGATTTGATCAATTAATCGTGTAATCTTGAAGGGTCCTGCCAGGTATCAAGCAGGTGGGCGAAACTGTCGTGTTGACTTGCTCTGTCACAGTCTGATTAACACGACAGAACAGTTTAATCCGTACTTCAGACTCGGTTGTCAGTAATCGTTGCTTGATCTTCTCCTTTCATTTGCTCGCTTGATGGCAAGTTAGCATGTTTGTTCTAGCACGATGCGACTAAATAGTCGCGGTGTTGGGATACGAACGGAATTCATATTTTATTGATACTTATTATAAATACATACGGCTGTTCGGCGCATAGTGCATTGCCCAGGAATCACGTTCTGGCTCGCTTATTTGGGGTGAGCTCAGCGCCGGGCGAGAACCCGTAAAACAGACCGCAAGCTGCTCCAGGGAGTTGCGGAATGCTGGCCATTGCGGCGGGAAAGGCAGTTCCGCAGATGCGCGATTTTTATGTTCAGATTCTTTGTTTTGCTACAACTAATGAAGATAGATTCTAGGCGAAGGGATCGTCCACCCAGGGGTATTTATTGAGGTCGACGCGCTTATAGGGGATTTCCGTAAAAAGCGGCGGAATGGCGCCGGGCCCCGCCATATAGATGATCTCGTCGGCGATCGGGGAGAAGCCGGCGTAGAAATGCTGGGTCGATTTGACTACCAGGAGGCGTTTCGATTGAGGATCAATGCCGAAGTTCGAGAAAACCGTGGGACTGAGGACTTGGCCGCGCTGGCTGTTGACGATGATGTCTATGCCCTGGCAATGCAGAGCGACGGAATCCCCGCAGTCAATGGCTACCGGACCCTCGGTCTGCGTCCACTGCTGTTTCATATCGGCGATGATGCCGGCGACGGTCAGGCGTAGATCGAGTGGATCGCCCGACATGGGACCCATTTTGCCGCCGAGGCGCAGATCCAACGTCGCGCCCTCGCCGGCGGACATGGCCACCTGGACGGCGACTGGATCCCAGATCATGCCCAGCGCGACATCGGTAGCGCCGCGCTCGAGCAGCGCCCGCAGCGCGAAGGTGGAATCGCTGGGCGCTCCGCCGCCGGCATTGTCCGATTGATCGGCGACGACAACCAAGCCCGAAGCGCGCGCTAGCGCCTTGTCCAGGGCTTGATCCAGCGGCAGCGAATTCGGATCGAGCTCGTGGCGCATGGAGAAGAGCCTCTTGCCGAACTCCCGCGCCAGTTGAGCCGCCAATTCGGGATCGTCGTCGGTGACCGCCAGCATTTGCGTGCCACAGGTGGGCACATCGGCCCAGGGGAAACAGTGCGCCAGCGAGAGCGAGAGCACAGCCGGTTCTTTTTCGCGCGCGATCATGGCCTCGACGAAAGCGCGCATCGGCTCGACGGGCGTCAGGTAGAGGCCGATCATCTTGCAATCGAAGATGGCCATGGTTGGTCGGGTTTTTCTCTCGGCGGCATCGGCGATGATACTGAAGAGTTCCTCGGCGCGATCGTTGATGTCGACATGCGGGTATTCCTTGAAGATGACGACGGCGTCTGTCATGTCGATCAGGGTTTGCGTGAGATCGCAATGCAGGTCGAGCTCGACGCCGATCTTGGCATCGGTACCGACGATCTCCCGGACGCGGGTGACGAGGTCGGTTTCGCAGTCGTCATAGCCTTCCGCCACCATCGCGCCATGGAGCGGGAGCAGGACGATATCGACCGGCATGGCCGCTTCCAGCGCCGCCAGCAGTTCATCGCGAAGACTTTCGTAGACCGAGCGCGCAGTTGTGCCCGCCGGTTGGGCAAAGGCGTAGAGACTGAATATGTAGTCCCAGCCGCGTTCCTGGCAGCGACGACGGAAGATATTGAAGGGCCCGCCAAAGCCGCCGAGGTCCATGGTTGCATCCAAGTCGGCGGCGCGAATGACCTCGAAATCAGTCATGCCGGTCGGCATAGGGGAAAAGGTGTTGGTTTCTGTTTCGATTCCGCCCGCGAAGACTTTCATTAGGGACCATCCATTCGCTTGAATGCTGTTAAATATAGACTTTCGCCGGGCGATGCGCAAATTATTCTGCGCCAAGTTTTACAAGGGCAAGTCGACTTGCTATAATTGACGGACTCTGCTCAAACACGCTGCCGCTGAAGAACGTCATGCCTTGATCTTTCCGAAGCGTAGTCGCGGCGAAAAGGACGATGATTTGAAGCCGATAACGATAAAGTCCGTTCAGTTGCACACGGTGTTTTTGCCATATCTTGCGCCCTTTGAGACCAGCTTCGGCGCAGAAACGCACAAGGTAGCGGTACTGGTGGAGTTGACCACGGATACCGGCGTGACAGGCTGGGGCGAATGCGCGATCGAACTGTGGCCCGGCTATGGACACGAGACCGCCGAGACGGCGACACATATCTTGTCGCAGTTTATGTCGCCGGCGGTGATTGGCGAGACGCTGAATCATCCGACCGATTTTCCGGCGTTGATTCGGCGTTTCCGAGGCAATCACCATGCGCGGGCCGGGTTGGAGGCGGCGGTTTGGGACGCCTTTGCCAAGCACAACGATCTGCGGCTGAGCGATTGTTTCGACCTTTATGCGCCTGATGGGCACAAAACCGAGGGGCGAGCGACGGTTGGCGTCAGCATTGGCATACAGTCTTCGCTGGACGCGACCCTGGCGGCAGTAGCCGCGCGCCTGGATCAAGGTTACTGTCGCATTAAGCTGAAGATCAAGCGTGGCTGGGATATCGAGGTGGCGCGAGCGGTGCGGGCGCGATTTCCCGACATCCTGCTGATGCTGGATGCAAACAGCGACTATGACATCGGCGACGCCGAGCACCTGGCGGCGTTGGATCAGTTCAACTTGCTGATGATAGAGCAGCCGCTGTCCCACGATGACATCTATCAGCACGGTGTTTTGCAATCGCGCATGGCTACGCGGATCTGTCTGGACGAGAGCGTCAAGTCAGCGAGTGACTTGCGTATAGCGCTGCAAGTGGGCGCGATAGGCATTCTGAACTTGAAGCCGGCTCGCGTGGGCGGCTTCAGCGAATGCCTCGAAATATACCGCATTTGCGTCGAGCATGATCTGCCGCTCTGGATTGGCGGCATGCTGGAATGCGGCATTGGTCGCTCGGCGAACTTGTCTTTTGCGGCTTTGCCCGCGGTCAACTTGCCGTCGGATATCTCGGCGACCGACCGTTATTTCGATCCTGATCTGACGGAACCGCCTTTTGTGCTGGGCGACGACAGTACGCTTGCGGTGGCGGATGGCGCGGGCATCGGCGTCGACGTGCAAAGAGATCGCCTGGAAGTTGCGAAACAAGCCTGGCGCGACAACTATCCTTACGGAGGCGGAGCGTGACCAAGAGCCTGGCCGAGACAATCGCGGGCATTGCAGAGGCGGCTGACATCCACGTCGGCGTGGCCGTCTGGCATATTGAGTCGGGCCAGCAAGTCGATGTCAATGGCGACGCGCCCTTCCCGATGGCGAGTACCTTCAAAATTCCCATACTGGCGACCGCCTGCCGACAGCTCGTCGGGGGCGAGCTACGCCTCGATACGCGTATAGCCATGAGTGACGATGACAAGAGCCTGGGCAGTGGCATCTTGCCTTATTTCGAGAGCGGCTTGCAGCCGACCGTGCGCGACCTGCTGACGTTGATGATCATCATCAGCGACAATACCGCGACCGACATGATGGTGGCGGCCCTCGGCGGCGCGGCGGCTATCGAAGGATACATGCAAGAGATCGGGCTGAGCGAGATTTACTTCAAGCACAATTGCAAGGAATTGCTGCGCTATTTGTTCCCCGACGAGGTCCTGGATTTGCCGCTGGAGGAGCTGATCGCCTGGAGCGCGAAGCATGATATTATGCGCGATGGCCTGGCGTTCAGCAAGGGGCCGGAAAACAATGTCTGCACGGCCAAGGCCATGAACAAGCTGCTGCATATGATCTACGGCGGGGAACTATTCGACGGCGATGCGAGAAAGATCGCCATCGATATCCTGCTCAAGCAGCAATTCAATGTGCGCTTGTCGCGCTTCTTGCCGCTGGGCGTCAAAGTCGCGCACAAAACGGGCACCATCGGCGGCATCCGCAATGATAGCGGAATCATCAAGATCAGCGATAAGAATCATGTGATTTTGACGATATTCAGCGAATGGGATGAGAGGCCTTTCTGGGACAAGCCGGCGGCGCATCATCAACGTGTTTTCGAAGTCGAGAGCGCGATGGGCGAGATTGGCCTCGCCGCGTATGAAGCGTTTCTGAGGCGAGACTGAGCTGGACGAAGCCGCCCGGTGGCGGCCAGGTCAACCCAGAAATGTAGCGTTTGGGTTCTGAACCGAGGCGCAAGGAATACAGGCAATTTGGGCTGTTCAGAAAAGGGGGGCTTACTGTTAGAGATGCAGGGCAAGGTGCTTTTAATCGTATTGTCCATTTCAGGAGGAAGTAATCGTGTATAGATCTAGACTCGCAGTTTTTGTATTGCTGATGATTGTATTCATGGCGCTTGGCAGCGCGGTCATGGCGCAAGACGTGATGGAAGGCAAGGGCGGGCGCTTGGTCGTGGCCGACGCCAATTCCAATACCTCGCTCGATCCCTTTGTATCGTCCTGGCATAGCTGGCCGCATTACGCCATATATCCGACCTTGTTCGCGCGCGCCGAGGACATGAGTTATATCGGCTTCCTGGCGGATACCTGGGAAGTATCGGAAGATTCCAAGGCTTTGACAATTAACCTGATCGACTTCGCTACATTCACCGATGGCAGTCCGATTGACGCGGAAGCGATCAAATGGAATCTGGATCGATATGCCAATCCGGATACGGGCGCCTCGCAGGGTCGCGATCTGATCGGCTTGTTGGAAGCGGTCGAAATTAACAGTGACTACAGCTTTACCATGCAGCTCGCCTCGCCCTATGCGCCATTGTTCTTCGTTCTTTCGGGCCTGGAAATTGTTTCGCCAACGGCCTACGAGGCCTCGGGACCCGACGACTTCGGCACCAGCCCGGTCGGCGGCGGACCTTTCATGTTCAAGGAATTGGTCACGGACAACTATGTGCTCTTCGAGCGCAATCCCGATTTCACCTGGGCGCCGGAAGAATTGTACGATCACCCGGGCCCGGTCTTCCTGGACGAATTGCAGATCCTGTTCATCGGCGAAGAGCAGACCGTTTTGGCGGCATTGGAGACCGGCGAAGTGTCGCTGGCGGGCATCCCGACGCAGAACCTGGCCGACGCGCAAGCCAATCCCGATATTGACGTTGACATTGCGCAGTTGAACCAGATCCGTTATGTCGGCTTCAATACCTCAAAGGACCCCTGGACCAACCCGGATTTGCGGCGCGCCTTCGCTTATGCCACCGACCGTGAAGAATTTGTGACGTTGGCCTGGGAAGATTTGGCGCAGCCGCTTTATCAGCCGCTGCCGCCGACTATCTGGGGCCACAACCCCGAGTTGGACGCGATCGCCCCGAGCTTTGATCCGGACAAGGCGAGTGAACTGCTCGATTCGCTGGGTTATGTCGATGTCGATGGCGATGGCTTGCGCGAAGATCCCGACGGTGCTGCCTGGTCGGTTCCGCTAGCCACGGCCTCGCCGGACGAATGGCGCCGTCAAGCGGAAGTGCTGGAAGCGCAGTGGCGCGATGTCGGTATCCCGCTGGAGATCCAACTTCTGGAGTTCTCGGCTTTGGTCGACCTGACCACAACCGGCGAGCACGACCTGTTCCTGTTGCTCTACGGCTACAGCGATCCCAGCATTCTGACTTACTTCTTTGATCCGGCGCGCAAGGGCGGCAGCAACCGCGCCTGGTTCTCCACCGACGAACTCACTGAGTTGCTGAACGCCGCCGACACGCAACTAGATCCAAACTTGCGTTACGAAGCGGTGACAGCGGTCAGCGAATACATCATCGAGGCGTCGCCCTGGGTCTATTTGGCGGTGCCGCCGGCGCTGACCGGCGTGCGCGCCGAACTGGAAAACTGGCGCATCCATCCGGACTTGAGCTTCCTGTACTGGAACGCTTACTTCGGGACGGAATAACTTGTCTTACCCTCCCATCCCCTCGCTCCTGTCCTTCGGGCAGGGGCTTGGGGCCGGGCAGGCGCGTTGCATTCACAGTCCTTCAGTATTCCGTAGATTCAAAGCAAAACTCGCCACAAAGGCTCAGAAGTAAGTGCAAGTCAGCAAAGAACATTTGCCACAGCCGCTCGGCGGCAGCGAAAAAGTCTGCCGCGCTCACACAAACTAACAAGCCTTTTCGTCGCATGGGCGACGCGGTTTATCAATAAAGAGACGCAGAGACAAATCACAGTACGACTATATGTAATTTGCATCGTAGAGCTATCGTACCAGAGCCATTTTGTGTCGAACGTCAAATAAATCTACCGAGATGCAGGGCGGCTCGCGAGCCGTCCGCGAAAATAACCTTTAGTATGTGAGAGTTTCAGCGGGTCGCGTAGGTCCCGCAGGCACTGACCGCCGACACTGACCGTCAAACGCCGCTACATTGCCTCCCGATTTGGCAGTCAAGAGGTTCGTCTCGGTGGTCTCGGTGGTTAAAAAATCTGGTGCGATTGCTCTGCGCAAAGGACTTCTACGTTTGAGCAAGTACATTCTCCGCCGTATCCTGATCGCCTTTCCGCTGATCCTGGGCGTGACCACCGTCGTCTTTGTCATGCTGCGGGTGGCTTTGCCCGGTGACCCGGCGAAGGTGATGGCGGGCCCCCGCGCCACGCCGGAATTGATTGAGCAGATCCGCCATAACCTGGGCTTTGATCGCCCGGTCATTGAACAGTATCTGATCTTCTTGCGCAATCTCGTACAGGGCGATTTGGGGCGCTCGGTCAAGTTTCGCGAACCAATCGCGGGCGTCATCGCCAAAGCCTTTCCCTTCACGGCCACGCTGACTTTTCTGTGCGTCACCATTGGCACAAGTTTAGGCTTGGTCATCGGCGTGGTGACGGCGGTGTATCAGCGCACCTGGATTGACAACTTTGGCATTATCTTGGCGGTGCTATTCTATTCCATCCCGACTTTCTGGTTGGGCTTGATGCTGATCCTTATTTTCTCGGTCGGCCTGCGCATTTTGCCGGTGCAAGGCGTCGGCACCTGGAAGCACTTCGTTCTGCCAGTGGCGACGCTGGGCGTGGGTCAAAGCGCCTTGATCGCCCGCTTGACGCGCTCGAGCATGATCGAGGTATTGAGTACCGATTACGTGCGTACGGCGCGGGCCAAGGGCCTGGCGCAGCGCCGCGTGCTGATCCGCCATGCGCTGCAGAATACATTGATACCGGTGATCACGGTGGTCGGCCTTTCGGTCGGCGGCTTGCTAGGCGGCGCGGTGATCACCGAAAGCATCTTCGGCCTCCCGGGTGTGGGGCGACTGGCGATTAATGCCATCCCTAACCGCGACTATCCCATGATTCAGGGCGTGGTGATCTTGCTCGCCGCTTCCTTTGTTTTTGTCAATTTGATCGTCGATATCATCTATGCTTTTGTCGATCCGCGCATTCGTTATGAGTAGGATTTGCCCGTGAAGCAAGTGCAGGGCAGTGAGCGCCCAACCGGCTTATATGAGCTGGTCATTCGGAAGTTTGTCCGGAACCGCGTGGCGGTGGCCGGCCTCATTTGCCTGGCGCTGATCGCGCTGGCGGTCCTTTTCGCGGACATTGTCACACCCTATGATCCCATCGAGCGCAATACGCCGGAGCGCAATCTGGGACCGTCGCTGGCGCATCCATTTGGCACGGACAAGTTGGGGCGCGATATCATGAGCCGCGTTCTGTATGGCGGGCGCGTGTCCTTGCAGGTCGGCTTCCTGTCGATCGCGCTGACCACGCTGGTTAGCGTGCCGCTGGGACTTATCGGCGGTTTCGTCGGCGGCCTGGTCGATGACTTTATCATGCGCGTGATGGACTTGATTCTGGCGTTCCCGGGGCTGATTCTGGCGATTTGGCTGGTCAGTCTGCTGGGCTCGAACATGACGAACGTGATATTCGCCATCGCCTTCTTTTCCCTGCCGACCTATGCCCGTCTCATCCGGGGCATCACCTTGTCCATCCGCGAGATGGAATATGTGATGGCGGCGCGCAGCATGGGCGCGAACTCGCCCCGCATCATGTTTTTCCACGTTCTGCCCGGCGTGCTGGGACCCTTGATCGTGCTGACGACGCTGGGCGTATCCGGCGCCATCGTCACCGGCGCCAGTTTGAGCTTTCTGGGTTTGGGCGTCAGCCCGCCGACGCCGGAATGGGGCGCGATGCTGGCCGACGGGCGCAATTATATGCGGACGCAGTGGTGGATCGCTGTTTTCCCCGGCATCACTATCACCTTGGTTGTGCTGATCCTGAACATCATCGGCGACGCTTTGCGCGACGCGCTTGATCCCAACGTGCGCGCTTGACCTTCAGTCATCGTCCGCCGTCAAAAGATTAAACTGCTTGTATAGATCTTCGAGGCTGTCGAGACGGGCTTGCGTCTTCTCCGGATAGCGCAGGGAAAGCGCGCCCAGGATGGCATCGACCAAAGCAAAGAGCGCGACGGTATTGCTGTAGAGACGCAGGCGAAAGGGCACGATCAGCGCGAGGTCGGCGCGTTTGGCGGCCGGCGAAACATGGCTGTCGGTGATGGTGACCACGGAGGCGCCGCGCTGCTTGCCGACTTCCATCACGGTCAGGGTCTCGCGCGTGTAACGCGCCAAGCATAGGGAAAAGATCAGGTCGCCTTCCTTGAGCGGCGTCAATTGCGCGGCGATTGGATTGATGCCGGGCGTGAGCACGGTGGTATGGGGACGGATGTAGCGCAATACGATGCCGAAATTGAGCGCGAGCGGAAAAGAAGCGCCCAGGCCGATAATGTAAACGTGTTTGGCGCGGTCAACAAAGTCGACGGCGCGGTCGAAAATATGGGTAGGCACGTGCTGCGGCAGATCAAGCAAGGTCTGGATTTCATCGCGCAGCACGGTATTCAGCAGATGCTGGTCTTCGGGAGCGCCGGAAGAGAGGTCGTCGATCAGCTCTTGCGATCCGATTTGCATACGTTGGGCGATCTTGGCCTGGTTGAGAAACTGGCTGCGCAAGACCGACTGCAATTCGGGGAAGCCTTCGAAACCGAGCGCTTGCGCTGTCCGCACCACTGTCGAGGAATTGACGCCGACGGCGCCGGCGATCTCGGTGATGGTCAAGTGAATGACATTGATGCCGCCTTTCAGCAGGAATTCAGCCACCTTCTGCTGGCTGGGGGAGAGGGACTCGTGGTTGGCGCGGATCCAGCGGACAATATCGTCGCGCGATTCATTTGTATTCATGATGTCAATCCCAAAGATCTGTACTCAAGTATTTCAAGCCGGAATCGGGGAGCAATATGGCGATGCGTTGACCCCGGTGCGCTTCCCGCAGAAGTTGCAGCGCCGCGGCCAGGTTGGCGCCGGATGAATAGCCGGCGAACAAGCCTTCTTCACGCGCCAGACGTCGGGACATGCGCGCGGCTTCCTCGTCTGTAACGCGCAGGCAGCCATCGACCAGATCGCGATCAATCAACGGAAGTTCGTTCATGGCGTAGCCGCCGCCTTGAATCTTGTGATTGGATCGCCTGATCGGTTCTCCCGCGTAAGCAGCCGCGCCTTCCGGTTCCACAATATAACACTGAATGGCGGGATCGCGCTCCTTGAAGTAGCCCGCGCAGCCGGCGAAAGATCCGCCGCTGCCGATAAAATCGCAGAAGGCGTCGATGCCGCCGGACTGCCGCCAGATCTCGGGCGCCGTGTGCAGATAGTGAGCGCGGCGATTGCCGTCGAGCCCGAATTGATCGGCGCGGTAAGCGCCGCGCTCGACGACGATCGCGCGCGTTTTTTCTTCGACGCGCGCCAGGTCGGCGCCCGACACCTGACCCGGCTGCGAACCCCTGCACTGATCGACCAGGACGACTTCCGCTCCCAGCGCAGCCATCATGCGGGCGCGTTCGCCGGAGTTGCCGCGGGACATCACCGCCACGAAGCGATAGCCTTTGGCGGCGCAAACGATAGCCAGGCCTGTGCCGGTATTGCCGCTGGTCAGTTCGACCACGGTATCGCCGGGGCGGAGCTCGCCCTGCGCCTCCGCGTCTTCGATCATTTGCCGGGCGATGCGGTCCTTCTTGGAATAACCGGGATTGAGATACTCGAGCTTGGCGTAGACGGCGCCGTCGAGCGATTCCGTGATGCGCGACAACTCCACCAGCGGCGTGTTGCCGATTGTGTCGAGTACTGACGCGGCCAGATGCGGTTCCCGGGACATCCACTGTCTTTATCTTGGCGAGCAATGCACTGATTATAGAGTGGGGCCGGTGGATTGCAAATGCTGGGAAAATGCCCTGATTTTGCCCCCTTTTTGGGTAACAGTATAGATACAGTATGTATATACGGGGGGGGGG
>JAPOOU010000015.1 GCA_026713245.1 Chloroflexota bacterium | reverse complement strand
TTGATCCGCTGCCGATACAGTATCTCAAATGGTTGAGCGCGATTGTCTTACATGGCGACTTTGGCTGGTCGTTTTCGCAGCGGGTTGATGTCAGCCAATTACTGGCGCAGCGATTGCCGCGCACGATTGGCATCGCGATGTCGGCACACGCCATTTCTTCTTTGGTTGGCATTGCGCTGGGCATTTATGTGGCCAATCGGCAATACAGCATTGCGGACAATACCGCCGCGACCTTCGCCTTCTTCGCGACCTCGATACCGCGTTTTTCGCTGGCTCTGATCGTGGTGTATTTTTTGGCCTTCGGTTTGGGTTGGGAGCACGTCTCCTCCTTACAATCGCCTGAATATCGCTACGCGCCCTGGTCGATCGAAAAGGCGATTGATTTGCTCAAGCACGTTGGTCCCGTGATATTGATTGCGGGGCTGGGCGGGGTGGCGCGGAATATGCGGGTGATGCGCGGCAACCTGCTGGATGTGCTGAATCAGCAATATGTGACTACTGCGCGCTCGAAGGGATTGCAGGAAAGCCGCGTGATCAACAGGCACGCGGTGCCCAACGCCTTGCATCCGATTATTGCTTATCAGGGTACCGTGCTGCCGTATATGTTTCAAGGCGAGTTGGAAGCGGCGATCGTCTTCGGCTTGCCGACGATTGCGCCGATGTTCGCCGAGGCGCTGCTGAAACAGGATGTGTATTTGTCGGGAAGTGTGATGCTTTTGTACGGCATTTTGCTGATCGCGGGCAACTTCATCGCCGATATGGCGCTGGGAATCCTGGATCCGCGAATCTCTTATAGCTAGCCTTAGGGTTTGCATTGTGCAAGAAATCTACGAAGACAGGATAGCGGCGGAAGACGAAGACGCGGAAGAGAGCAGCGACTCGTATTCGGAGTTGGTGTGGCAGCGCTTCAGCCGCAGCAAGGCGGCCATTGTCGGCGGGCTGATGGTCGTCATGCTGCTGGTGCTGGCGATCTTCCCCGAATTCTTCGCGCCTTACGATCTGTACCAGACGGCACTGGGTGATTCATATACGCCGCCGACGCAGATTCGCTTCTTCGATGTTGACGGCAATTTCAAGCTCCGGCCTTTCGTCTATAAGCAAGAGCTTGAAATAGACCCGGTAACTTATCAGGCGAGACCAAAAATTGACACGGAAAGCCCGTTTCATGTGCGCTTCTTCGTGCGCAGCTGGGAGTACAAGCTCTTCGGCTTGATCGAGACTGATTTTCATCTTTTCGGCCTCGAGACCGATGAGGTGCGATTGCATCTTTTGGGCACGGACCGGTTTGGACGAGACCTTTGGGGGCGGATCTGCCTGGCCGGGCGCGTTTCATTGTCGCTGAGCATATTGGCGGCGATGATCGCTATCGTAGTCGGCTCGTCGCTGGGTGTCATCTCCGGGTACTATGGCGGCGGCATTGACAACGTGATTCAGCGTTTCGTTGAAGTGGTGATGTCCTTCCCGGAACTGCCGCTGTGGATGGCGCTGGCGGCGGTGATTCCCACGACCTGGTCGGGCGAACAAAAGTTTTTGGTGATGGCATTTATTTTCCCCTTCTTGCGTTGGGCTGTTTTGGCGCGCGAAGTACGGGGCAAGGTACTGTCCTTGCGCGAGACCGACTTCATCCTGGCCGCGAAGGAGCAAGGCGCAGGCGACTTTCGCATCATCTTCAAACATCTGTATCCAAATGTTCTCAGCCATGTGATCGTGATTCTGACGCTGATGATCCCTGACATTATCCTGGCGGAAGCCTTCCTCAGCTTCCTGGGCATCGGCATCAACGAGCCGCTGACAAGTTGGGGCTTCTTGATGAAGAGCGCGCAGAGCCTGGAGACGCTGGGGCAAAATACCTGGATATTGACGCCGGTGATCTTCATTGTGGTGGCGGTGCTGGGGTTGAACTTCCTGGGCGACGGTTTGCGCGACGCCGCTGATCCTTACTCGAATCTGTGATTGGAGACGGATAGATATGGGAAGCCCACCCCCCCTAAGTCCCCCCCAAAGCGTTGCCGGGGACTTAATTCTGAAAGTCAAAGACCTGAAGATGCACTTCCCGCTCAGGCGGGGCATGTTGCAGCGGCAGGTGGGCACGATCAAAGCCGTAGACGGCGTTTCCTTCGAGCTGCGCGAACAGGAAGTGATGGGCCTGGTTGGCGAAAGCGGCTGCGGCAAGACGACCGTTGGGCGTAGCTTGCTGCGCTTGTACGACCCGACCGATGGCGAGGTGCTATTCCACAAGGCCGATGGTGAATGGGTCGATGTAGCGAAGCTCAACCGCAGAGAGATGAAGGAACTGCGCAAGGAAATGCGCATGATCTTTCAAGACCCGTTCAGTTCCTTGAATCCACGTTTGACCGTGCGGGATCTGATCGCTGAACCCTTGGTTATCCACGGCGTTGCCTCCGGCGACGAGATCACAGCGCGTGTGGCCAAGCTCATGAACGCGGTGGGCTTGAAGCCGGCTTATATGGGACGTTACCCTCACGAGTTTTCCGGCGGCCAGCGGCAAAGAATTGGCGTCGCCCGCACGCTGGCCTTGAACCCACGCCTGATCGTGGCCGACGAGCCGGTCTCGGCGCTCGACGTTTCGGTGCAGGCGCAGGTGCTGAACCTGTTGCAGAATCTCAAAGACGATTTCCGGCTGACCTTCGTTTTCATCTCGCACGATCTTTCGGTGGTCGAGCATATCTGCGACCGGATCGCGGTAATGTACGTGGGCAACATCGTGGAAATTGCGCCGACGGACGAGTTGCTGCGCGCTCCTAGGCATCCCTACACCGAGGCGCTTGTTTCAGCTGTGCCGCCTGCAGATCCGCTGATCAAAATGGAGCGCGTCATCTTAGAGGGCGATGTGCCCAGCCCGGCCAATCCGCCGTCGGGCTGCGTATTCCATCCGCGCTGCCGCTATGCACAAGACGTCTGCACGCAGGAGACTCCGCCGCTGGTGGAGATTGCGCCCGGTCATAGCGCGCGCTGCCACTTTGCCGAGGAATTGGAATTGCAAGGAGTCGCAAATGCAACAGAGCTCGCTCCCTAAACCCGCGCCAGAAAGCGAAGTCGAGGCA
>JAPOOU010000016.1 GCA_026713245.1 Chloroflexota bacterium | reverse complement strand
TTTGTCGGCGAAATGCGAAATAAAGAAAGCCAAGCTCAATGATGTGACCGATGGTCAGACCCAAGCCTGCGGCCAGAACACCGTGCATGCCGCGGTCAATGCCAGCCCATACGATGACTGTCGTGACAACGAAGCCCAGGATGATGGCCTGGTAAATGGCGGCGGTGTTGCGGCTAAGCATGAGCAGAGCGCGCAGGTAACTTTGCAGGGTCGTCAACAGGGGGATCAGGCAAGCGGATTGCGTGCCCAGCAAGATGAGCTGGTGCAGGTTACCCGGCACATCCAGGATGGTTGTATTGTAGAAGTCGATCAAGGGGGTGAAAACAAACAGGACCATGATCAGACTCAGACTGGTCCCGAGGCGCAGTGTAAAACCGCGCAGGATTCGGTGATTCTCTTCGCTGTCATCAAGCGAGATCACGACCTCTTGATAAGCCATGCCTCCCGATCGCGTCAAGAGCATGATTGAGAAGATGACGGGCCAGGCCGCCAGGCTCTGTGTGGCGTCGGGCATACTGGCGAGCCCGCGTTCGATGACCGGATGGATCAACAAAGTGAGAAAACTGGTGACGGCCAAGGGCAGATGGAATTGAAGCGCGTCGCCATAGCTTAGGGAGCCCAGCTTGTCCGTGAGGGGTGTGCCCAGCAAGCGCTTGACGTCGACTCGGGAGACGCGATAGGTATAGATGGCTTCAGCCGCGACTGCGCAAGCCAGAGCCATTGCGCCGATTGCGGCGCCGGCGATCTGGGTGATGGCGCCCAGGACCAGTGCCATGCTTCCCGAAACCAACACCCGCAAGACGGTTCCATAGCCGACATAGCGCGTTTTGCCGAAGCGGATCATGATGCCTTGGTGAAAGCGGCGATATCCGATCAAGCCGCCCCAGAGGATCATGATGCGCATGGCTGGGCGCGTCGCCTCGACGATATGCGCCGGGACATTGAGCAAGGCGCCGAGATAGAAATCAAGCAATGGCGTAAATGCCATTAGGATGGCGACCACGATTACCAGCAGATTAACGGCCATCATGAAGCGCCACAAGACGTGAAAGGCTTGCCGGTTGCGCGCCAGTGCGCTGCCGGTCGCCAGAAGCATGATGACCGGGGTTTCGATCAGTATGGACAGGGAGAACATCAAGCCGAAGGCCGCTAGTTGCGTTTCGGAATCCGGCTTACGACTGATGACGCCTTGAATCCAGGGCCCTTCGACAGTCATCAAGAGCCAAGCCATTGCCAAGGGCAGCCAGAATACCAGCACCTTGCGGTAGGTCACGGATTTGTCATTTCCCGGGCTTGATTGACAGGCCCGAATTGTATTCGATTCGTCTGCGATTGTGAATAACGCCGTGGATCCAGATGTACAGAATCGTCTCGTTTCACGAGGTATTGATCATATCCACGAGCTGGAGCGCGACTTCATAGACAGCTAGATTGCTGGCGTCCAGCGCGTTTTGTTCGTTTTGCGCGAGCGGATCCAGAAAACTTTTTCCCTGGATTAGATCGTCCCAGACAGCCAGCAGAGATAGCGCCGGTACGCCAAAATAGCCGGCGACCGCGAGTGTTGTCGCCGTTTCCATATCGACTGACAAGTAGCCCGCCCGGCGCCAGTTCTCGATTAGCCGCCGGTCTTGCGCGAATATCGATGACCAGGTCAGATGCGTGCCTTGATGTACGGCGATACCGCGCTCAAGTATGGCGCTGCGAGCGCGCTCCGACCAACGACGATCGCTCATGACCTCGTCCTGTCCCCCATAGAGATGCGCGACGCCGTCGCGAGCGATGGCGACGGTCGGCACGATGATATCTCCGGGATTGAGTCCGGGCTGCAATCCGCCGCAGGTGCCGATTTGAATGGCCAGTTTTGCGCCAATCATGGAAAAGAGATGAATGATCTCTACCGCGCGCGGCGCTCCGTAGGCGCAGCAGTAGGCGACGCGCCTGCCATTCCACGTTCCCACAAAGATATCGGGAAAACTTATTTCTTCAACTTCCGTCAGATAGGAGAGGCGCCAATCAGTGCGCTGTTGCCGCCACCAGGAACCTTCCACGATCACAGCGTCCGGCGCTTCCGCTTCCGTAATCTGCAGGGCGGCAAGCCATTCGTCCCGGGAAATTTCCATGATCGATTTTGCTGTTGACATAAGCGCGGATCCTGTGCTTGTCGTATCAGCATTATGTCCCAGGTCAGATAGAATGCTATCCCTAATGGGCCGGCTGGCGATAAAGAAGCGGCGGTCAATGGAGACACAGCAGCCTATGTGTTAGAATACGACTTGGCGCCCGGGCACTATGGATGATCGATTCTCCGCCGCGCTATGCGTAATCCGGCGCCGCCGCCCGTGCGGAGAAGGGCGGGTCAGTTAGATTTTAGATTAAGTGAGGAGTTGATTATGCTTAAACATAGGGGAATATGGGTTTTTCTGGTTTGTCTAGTCCTATTGCCGCTGGCTGCCGCCGCAGCCGATGATATGGATGGTCCGCCCGGCTTTGATAGCTGGGACGCTGTATTGGAAGAGGCGCGCGGTCAAACGCTCAATTGGCATATGTGGGGCGGTTCCGACGCCTGGAACAACTTCGTTGATACTGTTTACGGCGGCGAGTTGATGGAGAATTACGGGGTTACATTGAACCGGGTCCCATTGGCCGATACGGTTGATGCGGTCAACCAAGTCCTGAGCGAAGAAGAAGCGGGCGTAGCGCACGATGCCGGGACGGTTGATCTGATCTGGATCAATGGCGAGAATTTCAAGACGCTGAAGCAGGCGGGCTTGCTTTATGGACCCTGGACCTTAAACGTACCCAATAGCAAATACCTCGATTGGGAAAACGGCGGCTTCTTGCTCGATTTTGGCGAGCCGATAGATTATTCCGAGCAGCCCTGGGCGGCGGGCGCATTCCAATGGATCTATGACACTGCCAGGATGGATGCGGAAGATTTGCCGCGGAGCTATGCAGAATTGGGCGAGTGGATCGGGGCGAATCCGGGGCGCTTCACTTACGTGGCGCCGGGTCCGGGCGCGTTCCAGGGCACGCGAATCGTCAAGCAATTGATGTATGAACTTTGCGGCGGCCCGGAACCTTTCGCCGCGTTTGATCAATCCGTCTGGGATGAATGCGCGCCCCAGGCATGGGAAGTTCTCAACGCCTGGGAAGCCAATCTTTGGCGGGAAGGGACAACTTATCCAGCGACAGCCAATGAGCTAAATGAACTCTTCGCCAATAACGAGGTCGATTTCTCCTTGACGCTCACCGGCACGGGCGCTGCTCGCGGCATCGCCAGCGGACAGTTGCCAGAAACTGCCAAAGCCTATCTCTTTGACGCCAATATGATCAGCGGCTTCAGCTATCTGGCGATTCCCGTCAATTCCGCCAACAAGGCGGCGGCGCTGGTGATGGGTAATCTGCTCGTGCGCCCGGATATGCAAGCGGCGCAATTGGATACGAACAGCCTTGGCACGGGCGCGACGCCGGTTGTCGACTTTTCGACGTTGAGCGCAGAGGAAGTACAGGCTTTCGCGGACATCGCCGCTGCTATTGTCGGCGCGGCCGATCCGGCTGAATTCGCGGCTCTAGTCCCCAATACGGCGTCGGAATATCACACGCTGACCGAGCAAGACTGGGAGCGTTGCGTGTTACGCGACGAATGCTGATTGTTGACGCCGGAGAGGGCGGTATCGCATCGATACCGCCTTCTTCATTCATAAATGAATCAAGGGTGAAGTGGAGCGAACGAATCACATGAATGTGGTTCTTATTGTGTCGGATACTTTTCGTCGCGATCATGTCGGATGTTACGGAAACGCATGGATCCGCACCCCGCATCTTGACCGCTTCGCGCAGGGCGCAATTGTCTTTGATAGCGCCTTCGCGTCTTCATTTCCCACGGTGCCGGCGCGCGCCGACTTGATGACAGGCAGGCATACGTTCAGTTATCTGGGTTGGAGCCCGCTGCCGAGAACGGAAACGACATTGGCGCAGTTGATGACGGCGGCGGGTTACCGGACTTTCGGGGTGGCGGATACGCCCTTCGTGGTGCGACATGGATACGGCTATGATCATGGATTCAGCGATTTTCATTGGGTGCGCGGCCAATCTTACGGGCCATCGCGCGACAATGTGACCTCCGGCTGGCGTTACGAGTCCGATTACTTCGCGCCG
>JAPOOU010000040.1 GCA_026713245.1 Chloroflexota bacterium | reverse complement strand
TACGAGCCCCTGCCGCCGGAAAGCCCGCTCTGCGCGCTGGACAACGTCATCCTCTGCCCGCATATCGGCGGCGGCACCGGCACCAACCGGGTTATTGAACTGGGTGCTGCCTTGCAGGAGATGAACCGGATTCTGACGGGCTAGACACGGCTAAGGCTTCGGCCGATCCAGGCTCATCAGAAAACCGGCGATGAACGCCGTCTCGCCGCTGTCCAGTCGAATCTCGTACCAGTCTTGGGAGTCATCGATTACCGTCAGCGCCGCGCCGTTTTGAACTGTCGTGACAATATCACAATTCGTCGAGGCGCAAGAGCGGATATTGGCGTAGGGATTGGCGGTGACATAGTAGGTCTTTGCCGCGTTTCCCGCATCTTCAGCAAAATCCTTCATAATCGTCCGATCCAGAAACGTCAGCCAGTTTCCCAAGGCCCTGAGCATATACGGGTTATCATCCGTGTCTATACCGGACAAACGCAACGCAAATGCAATGGCGAAGTCACTGGCAAGCGCGCCCATTAGCACGCCGATTTGAACGGATTCGCGACAAGCCGGCAAGCTTGTCCATACCTCTTCCCGCCAATTGACATGCGCTGCGCCATACTCGATTAATTCGCCGCTCGTTTGAATCTTCAAAGCAGGTCCGACCAATAAATCCGCGAAATCCCAAGCGATATCATCCAGAGACGCCAGTTCGGAGACGGTACATGCCTGCAAGTTGCCGTCGTCCGTTCCAAGAGGCTCGCTCCATCCTTCGCTGTGGACATAGGCGAAAATCTCGTCAAAACGCGTCGATCCACGCTCTGCCTGTCTCTTATAAAGATTCGCATCAGGCGCAATGCCGGCGAATTCCAGAGCCTGCGCCGCCGCCAAGTCGCCGGAAACCTGGCTCACGAACCAACTAACCTCGACGCCTTCCGCGCAATGCGGGACCATGGACCAGATACGCTGACTGACCTCCTCGTCAGCAAAAGCGAGCAAATCATCTATCGATTCCAGCTCCCAGGCGCGCTTTATAATCGAGTCATGTACTAATACAAGGCGGATAGTGAGCAGCGACGCCTGAAAAACAGAACAGGCGGGCAAATCGCTGCCGTAGACCCGCATGAGGGCGATGTCTTCGCTAGTTTCCACCGACTTGTCGTCTTGTCCCCGCGATACTGGCGCCATGTTCATCAGGACAAGCAAACATAACAATACGAGAATTCGCATTCTATTGATCTCCCGGAAACTCCATGCCCTTGTCTTTCGCTCCGTAAATAGACACGTGGCGCGCCGCCTGGACAACAGATGTGTCAAGCGCTGAAGCGCGGCGCGACATGAATCGCTGCCGGCATACAAGCGCTTATCGTGTACGATCAAGACTCCTTGACAGCGCTCGACCACTATCTCAGGGCTTGGTCTTGCTCATCAAGAAGCCGGCGATGAACGCCGTCTCGCCGTTCTCCAGCCGAATCTCGTACCAGTCCTGGGAGTCATCGATTACCGTCAGCGCCTCGCCGTTTTCGGCGGTGGCGACAATATCGCAGTTCGTCGAGGCGCAAGAGCGGACATTGGCGTAGGGATTGGCGGTGACATAGTAGGTCTTTGCCGCGTTTGCCGCATCTTCAGCAAAATCCTTCATAATCGTCCGATCCAGAAACGTCAGCCAATTTCCCAAGGCCCTGAGCATATACGGGTTATCATCCGTGTCTATACCGGACAAACGCAACGCAAATGCAATGGCGAAGTCACGGGCAAGACCCTCGGCATCATCGGCATGGGCGAGATCGGCTGTGAACTGGCGCGCCGCGCCAGCGCCATGGGCATGAAAAACATTTATTACAAGCGCAAGCCGCTTTCCGCCGAGCTGGAAGGCGTATTCGACGCCAGCTACCGCGATCTCGACGACCTGCTGCGCGAGAGCGATTACGTCTGCGTGGCAACGCCGCATACGCCCGAAACCGAGGGCATGATCGGCGCC
>JAPOOU010000017.1 GCA_026713245.1 Chloroflexota bacterium | reverse complement strand
TGACCGCTTCGGTACGTGGTCCCGCAAAGAGCATCAGCCAGGGCGGATCACGGTAGAACTCTTCCAGCATGGCGATTTCCAGCGCTCGCTCGGCTTCAGGATCAGCGGTGAGCGAGGGCAGCGTGTCCCAACCTTCGCACCAGAAATCATTCTTCCAATGCGTATAGTTGGTCTCCGCCTCTTCACAGCCGGCGGCATGTCCCGGGATATCCGCCATGTCGTACTGCGCGCTCCACTCGCTGCCGCCGGTGCGGCCAAAGTACAGCGGACCAAGGTCATGGGTGATCAGCTCAGCAACCCAATCGCCCGATTCCTGGAAGATGGCTTCGGTTTGCACGCCGATATCGGTCAGCATCTGCGCCGTCGCCAGTACGACTTCGGGCGCCATCGCGCCGGAAAGCCGCCGCGACTTCATCTCCAGCGAGAAGCGTACGCCGTCATCGCCGCGCGGATAGCCGGCCGCGTCCAGCAATTCTTCCGCCTTGGCCGGGTCATAGGGATAGGGCTCAAGGGTCGGGTGATTGTTGGGCGCGTTGACCAGGCTGGTGGCGCGCTCGCAGGTGGTGAGCAGCAGATTCTCGCAAATGGCGTCGGTGTCAATGGCGTATTGCAAAGCCACGCGCACATCGGTTTCCATGATGGCGTCAGCGCCCAGGCTCGGCGTATTCACGCGGAATGGGGCATCGGGGTTCAGGTTGAAGCCGATGTAGGTGCGGGTCGTACCGGCGAAGAAACGCGCTTCTGCCATACCGGAGTTGCTGATGGCGTCGGCCTGGTTGGCCGGGAATTCTTTGTAAATATCGACATTGCCCGTGATCACTTCCGCCACCGCCGTTGACGGCTCGGGGATGAAGCGCCAGACGATCTCGTCAAAGCCCTGTGGCCGCAAATCAAAACCATCGACCGCGTGCATGCTGATGTATTCGCCCGGTACCCACTCGGTCAAGGAGTAGGGACCGCTGCCGACTACGTTGCGCGCCGCTTCTTCCAAAGTCATGGCTTCGTAGGAATCCTTGCAATGCACCAAAACTTCGGAGTAAAGGCCGAGGCGCATGGCGCGGTTCTGCGGCTTTTGGGCGACGATGGTGACATCCAGCTCGCTGTCGGCGCGGGCTTCAATGAAACCGGTCGAGGCGACAACGAAGCCGGCCGAGTTGCCGGTGAAGCCATTGGCGGGATCCGCCATGCGGTTGAAGCTGTAGGCGGCGTCTTCCGCCGTCAGCGGCTCGCCATCGTCGCAGGTCAAGCCTTCGTGCATGTGGAAGGTCCACTCGGTGCCATCGTCGGAAACTGTGAAGCTATGCGCCAGGTAGGGATCAATGGCGCCGCTGGCTTGTCCCAGCTCGTAAAGCGTGGCGAAGGGGTGCATCATGATGCGGAAATTGCTGCCGCCGGTCGAGCCGCCAACCTGCGACGGATCCAACGAGCCCGGCTCGCCGTTGATCGCTATGACGAGCGTATCCTCGTCCGGGACCGGAACCGACTGCGCGCTGCTCATCATGGGCGCCAGCCCAAGCACGAGAATCAGCAACAGCGACAGCGCTAACGTGAGTTTCAGTTTCATTGTGTACTCCTCATTAGTGAAAGACTTCTCTGACGGTCAAATTGGGATGATTCGATAACGCGCTCCTTCCCGACTGATTTAGCCGATGTAGCCATTGAACAGATATTACCGCATTCACGTCGGCAATGCACTAAGCCGACGATGCGGAACGACCACGAACAAAAACGCTTCAAACATATCACAAGCGATACTGCTCCAAGACGGGCAGCATCCGCTCCACCGCTTCCTTGAGCGTTTCAATCGGTTCCAGCATCGTGATACGCACATACTCGCGCCAGTTTTCGCCGAAGGCAGTCCCGGGAAAGATCAACACGCGTCCCTCTTTCAAAAGCAGATAAGACAGCTCGGCGGCGTGGATGCCGGTGGACGAACTGTCCGCCCAGACAAAAAGCCCGCCGCGCGGCTCGCCATAGGCAAAGCCCATACGATCCAGTCCATCCAGCAAGACGGCTCGCCGCTCGGTGTAAATCTTCAAGTAATCGCTGACGCAGTCTTGCGGACCGGTGATAGCGGCCAAACCCGCCCATTGCGACGCCGTGGCCACCGGTCCGGTGGTGACCTGTTTGACGCGCGCCATGGCGTCAATGACATTTTCCGGCGCCGCCGCATAGCCGCAGCGCCAGCCGGTCATCGCATAGGTCTTGGAAAAAGCATCCAGCGTGATGGTTCGCTCGGCCATGCCCGGCAGCGATCCAATGCTGAAATGCCGCCAGGGCTCGTAGACAATTCTCCCGTAGATCTCGTCCACGATCACGATCAGGTTGTGGCGGATGCAGACATCAGCGATGGCGCGCAGCCGATCTTCGGTGACAATACCGGCGGTGGGGTTGCTCGGCGTCACGATCAGCAGTGCCTTGCTCGCCGGCGTGATGGCCGCTTCAACCGCTTCCGCTTCCAGGTTAAAGGCGTCTTCACGATCCGTCGGCGCCATGACCATTACCCCGCCCGCTCGACGGATGGCATCGTCATATGAGGTATAGCGCGGGTCCGGAACCAGGATCTCATCCCCCGGGTCGATTAAGGCCTGTATAGCCAGAAACAGCCCTTCCTGGCCGCCGGTCGTGACCATCACATTCTCCGCACCGACGGGCAAGCCATTGTATGCGCGCATGTGATCGGCGATGGCGCGGCGCAATTGCGGCAGACCCGCCACCGGCGTCAGTCCCGTCCGCCCCTCGCGCATGGCGCGGTTGGCGGCTTCAACGATGTGGGGCGGCGTCGGCAGGTCAGGATCGCCGCGTCCCAGCGTGATGACATCGTCCATCCGCCCCGCCATCTCCATCAAGGCGTAGCGCAGTTGTGTCCCGTCAGCGGCGACGGCGCGGACTGATTCAGGAATGTTGGGGTTTGCATTCAAAGTCATGTGGCGGTCCTCACCCATTCCAGACCCGCCCATTGCGAGACAGCGGTTGTGCAAATGGTGATGGCTTGCTTGCCGGCGCGCAAGCGCAGCGCCGCTGCCGAGCCCGCCATCCAGCCCAGCCGCCAGCCGGCCAAATCAGCCGACAAGGAATCGATAGTGACCACGCGGGAGGCCAGCTTCTCGTTCTGCGCCGGGTGAAACGGCGGCGCGGTCTTGGCGAAACTGAGGTCGTAGACGATCCACCAGTTCCTGTCTTCCGCTCGCTGCAAAAGCTCAATAGTCGTTTCGCGATAGACATCGGGCGTGATGTAAAGCAAGCTGATGTCGTCTTGTACCGTATCAACAACATCGGCGCCCAGAATATGCAGCGCCCCGCTGATAGGCGACGCGTCCCCGGGGCAAAGCACAGCGCTGCCCGCTTCCGCCAGCAGCGTCATCGTCACGAAACGGGCTTCCGTGCTGCCACAGGTAATCGTGACCTCACTTGGGTCGATAGCCAGCCCGAAGCGCTCCGCCAGATGATCGGCCACCCAGGCGCGAAACTCGGGGATGCCGGGGCGGTCGGTATAATGTGTCTCGCCGCGCGCCAAGGCAGCCGCGGCCGCCTCGATCACATTTGCCGGGACATCAGGCTCGTCCGCCACAAGTGGACGAAGACCGTCCAGAGCGGCGACCCGCCCCGCAAGCGGCCTGCTGAGTGTTTGCGGACTGTTCATGGCGTTGTTTAACCCCTCCCTAAATCCCTCCCCATAGCTATGGGGAGGGACTTTTCTCTCCTGGCGCGGTCTTGTCCCTCGACCGCAATTTAACACATAGCGCTTTGCTGCCTTCCTGCCAGCCCAAATCTCGTTCGGGCAACTAGCCCCCCTCCCTGACGCTTCGGGGAGGGGGGATGGGGGGTGGGGTTAGAAACTCAATCCCCAGCGTCTCCGCCAGTTGGCGCAGGCCTTCGTAAACTTCTGCGTCGAGTTGCGCGCCATCGCGGCGATACGCCTGCTCGCGGCGGTAGTCAATCTCGCCGGGGACCAGGATCTCGTCAAAGCCCGGGCGCAAGTCGCTGCTCTTGATCTCGGCGATGAAGGCATCCATGCGCGCTTTGAACTCCTCCACCGGCATGAACCAGGCGATGTCTATGGCGATGAAGGTATGCGCGACATCCAGCTTGGCGATCGAGCGGTCTTGGTAGGGCGCCAGCCCGAATCCGCCGCCGCTGACGACACCGGTCAAAATATCGGTGAAGAGCGACAAGCCGTATCCCTTGTACTGCCCGATGCCGAGCAATGCGCCCGCCATGGCGGCGCCGGGATCATCCGTTTCCAGACCCTGCGGCGTCAGCGCCCAGTCAAGCGGCATCAATTTGCCCTCTCGCTCGTGCCAGCGCATCATGCCCTTGCCGGCCGTGGTCAGGGCGATATCGAGCACCACCGGGAAGTCTCCCCCGCTCGGCGCCGCCATGCCCCAGGGATTCGTGCCGACGCGCGGCGAAGCCCCGCCCCAGGGCGCCATCTCCGCCCCGGCATTGGTGATGGCGATGCCGATGCAATCAGCCTCCAGCGCGCGCCGCGCGTGATAGCCGGACGAGCCGAAATGCGTGCTATTGAAGACGACGCACATGCCGATGCCGCAGGCTTTGGCTTTGTCGATGGCCATGCCCATAGCTTCCTGCCCGACTACCGATCCCATGACCATCCTGGCGTCGACGAGCGCCAATGCCGGCGACTCCTTGATCACTTCCATTTCCGTGCCGGGCTGATAAAGTCCCCTGGAAATGCGGTCGTAATAGCCGGTCAGCCGGCCAACGCCTTGTCCCTGCCCGGGCAGGCAGCGCAACTCGCTGCTCATCAAACCAGCACTACAATAATCGGCTTCCTTGCGCGACAAGCCCATCGCAACAAACGCGCGATGAACAAAGTCTTCCAGATCATCAACCGGCACGCGGACTAGCGTGATGCCCATCGCTCAGATGCCCCGGATCGACTTGTATTGCTCGAGTTCGTCCGGCGTGTAAACTTGCATCAGCTCGAGTTCAACGCCGCCGGTTTCCTGCTCCAGGAAAGCGACATAACCTTCGGGATGCGGATGGCTGCCCGATATATTGCAGGAACTGCATTCCTTGAGCGTCCCGCCCTCCGCTTGCGCTTCTTCCAGCGCGCTGTCAATGTTCTCGACGGCGTAGCAGATATGATGCAAGCCCTCGGTACCGCGCTCGGCGATCCACTTGCTGAAGCGGCCGTCGGCATCCAGCGATTCGTTCAACTGGTATTCGATATCGCCGACATCAAAGATCGCCACCTTGATGCGCGCCTTCTCCGCCACAACCACGCGCGCGTCCAAGCCGACGCCAAGCAGCCTCTGATAGCGCCCCAGCGTTTCGTCCACGCTCTTCACGGCAAATGCCATATGTTTTATGTAAGTCATTTGTTTTCCTCCCACGCTGAATCCCCGCCCGGCGGGTTAGTGTCTACGCGAACCCACACGGAGGGAGCGACTTTGCATGCAATCGTGTCAATGCTTGCTCCCATTAGTTCTTCCGAATCACGTTAGTTCTCCCGATTCACGCTGTTTCTCGTCTTAGCCCACAAGGTCCTCGCATTAGCTCCCCTTCCCTCTTGTGGGAAGCATCCCCGGTGAGGCGGGGGACCGAGGGGGCGCCGGGGCCGGGGGTGGGGCGTGGCCTCACAACAGCAAGTCCTTCAAATTCACGCCGGGCGTCACCATGGGCTCAATATTGCCGCCGGCTGAGGTCATGATCAGCGTGATGCCGGGACCATAACCCGCGCGCGGACTGTCGCCCTGCGCGATCACGCCGATGCCCACCGCATCCCGCAGATAGCCGTGATTCCAACTGCTATCGTAATCGGTCAAGGAGACGACATCGCCCAGCCGCAGTTGATCCAGGCCCGCTTCCTTTACCGCGCCGCTGTCAGCCGTCTGGATATGAATCGAGCCGCCGTCGCTGACCAAGCCCGCGCCCGCGCCCAGCAAATGCGGCGGCACCTGCGCCACAACCGGCACCGACAGCTTGCCCTCCGCGTCGGTCGTGACCTCCAGGGCATCGACCAACTCGGGCGAGCAGCCCTTGAGCATGATATCGGGATGGTCATCGAACTTGAGTCCCACGCCTTTGGCTTTGATGACGATCTTGTCGCCGATAGCCAACTGCTCGCGCACTTCTTGATCGAAGTCGATGATGACATGCTCGGAAAAGCGTCCCGTCTTGCCGGTGACCATGCCGCGCGCCCGTTGCGCGTTGCCGGTCATGACGATGGCGGTGTTGCCCACGCAGGACAGCACGTTAAGCCCGCGATTGCCGGTGGCGTCATTCAGCATCACGCTGACGCCGGGATGGACGCAATCCGCCAGCCAGCCATAAGCCGAATCGCCGATGGAAACGTTGTAGACGATGCTGCCATAAGCCGGCAAAAGGAAGGGACTGCCGTCGGCCGCCAGGGAGTAGGGCATGGCCGGCAAGGGCGGCATGCGCGGCGGCGTGATCACGCCTTGTACCGATACACTGACAACTTGCTGGGCATTGTTTTTCGCGCTCATGATACCTTCCGAATGTTCAAGTAGTTGGCAATATTTGCGTCCGGGTCAATCACCCACTCGATGCAGGGTTCGTCGCAAGTCATCAGGGTCAGGATGCCGGGTCCGTGCCCGGTCATGATCGAATCGCCGTGAATGCACAAACCGATGGTGACCGCGCCGGGTTTATAACCGCGCCCAAAACGATGATCGGCATGGTTCACCACAACCAGGTCGCCCAGCCGCATCTGATCAATGCCGAGCTCGGCCATGAGCGCGCGATCGCCGGACATCAAGTCCTGGTCGACGAAGTCCGGGTTCAACTCGGCGCCGGAACCCATGATCCGTATCGGCAATTCCATCGTCACCGGCACACGGATCCTGCGCTCGTCGACCGCTTCAATCGGCAGGCTGTCGATCAACCGCGGGCTGCATTTCTTGAGCGTGATATGCGGGTAATCGACCAGTTGCAAACCCTGTCCCTTGGCGCGGATCTGTACGGCGTCGCCGACGCCGATCAGTTCGGCCGCTTCCGGCGGGAAGTCCACCAGCAAACGCGCATGCTCTCCGGTGACGATGCCCTCTGTCCCTTCCGCCAGGCCGCTCATGACAAAAGCCTGGTTGCCCATGCAGGTCAGGTAGTGCATGGCATAGTCGGCATCGAGATCGGGATGGGCGATTGAAGCGCCCGGCTCCAGATGATCCGCCGCCCATCCAAAGGCCTCATCCCCGACCCGCGCGTTGTAAATCATGCCGGACATACCCGGCAAGATCGTGGCCTCGCCGCTGGCATGGGGTATATAACCCCGAACTGTCGGCTGGCTCACGTAGCCGACCACGGCCATCTCCACCAATTGCTCGGCGTTCGTCGCTAATCCCATGAATCATCCCTTCTCGCGCCAATCCCGCGCGTCCGCTCTCAATGTCACTAAAAGACACTTTTTTTATAATCCAGCCTGCTAATGCAAGGAGCGACATTGCAGTTCGTTGTCAGCGCGACTAGCCTGGGACTTTCTCGCCGGTTGCGCGCCGAGCGCCTGTAAGGATAGCCGCGCCACATTGTCGACAATCAGTAATTGCCGAGAATGTAACATATCTCGTGGAAAAATACAAACTTCCCGGCACAACTCTTGGAAGTGTATCGAAGTCGGTTGAAATAAAGAACAACAATCGCCCGACAGCCTGTAGCCGCTCGGCGGCAGCGAAAAGGTCCCAGGAATGTCGCGCTCACGCAAAATCGTAAGCCTTCTCGTCGCTAGAGCGACGCGGTTTACGTAAACAGGGGCGATCCGTCGGCTCGCCCCCCGGTGACCGCAGTGGTCAAAACCCTCTGCGCCGGCGGTCAGTGTCTACGCGACCTCTTTGGTGCAAAAATCCTGTACCATGCCCGCCAGACCCACAACCCCCGACCCACCATCCAACCAAAAAACTCGCTGTTCACGGTAGATAAAATTTCCTGTTTCAACGGAAACGGATACACGACCGGAATTTGGGGGCTGCTTGACAGTCTTCGCCCCTGTTCCTATAATCGTTGCAGCCCGGCAATCGTATCGATCAATTCCAGGCGCGAGCCCGCGGTCAGCGCTTATAGACAAGCTCGCGACAATCGACCGGCGCGGGCGAGAGCTTGAGGGAAGCGAAATGGAACCGATTCAGACTTTGCCACTGCGAGAGCGTGTCATCAATGCGCTTCGCGACGCCATCGTCAATGGCGAGCTGCTGCCGGGGCAGGCTTTGGTCGGTACCGAACTGGCCAACCAGATCGGCGTAAGCCAGGCGACCTTGCGCGACGCCATCTATGCGCTCAGCCTCGAAGGCTTGGTCGAGACGGTGGCATATCACGTCTCAACGGTCAAAACGCTCTCGAAAAAAGATATCGAGGATCTCTTCAGCGTCCGCAGCATGCTGGAAAGCTATGCGATACGGCAGATCGTGGCGACCGGCCAGGCAGCCGCCGCCGTGAGCGAGCTCTATGCGATTTGCGATGAGATGGAGGGCGCGGCCGAACAAGACAGCTTGACGGATCTCAACCGGATTGACCGCATGTTTCACGATACCTTGATCGACTTCAGCGGCAATCAACTGCTGTGTGTCTTGTGGAATAGCGTGGCGCAGCGCGTGCAGCAAGCGCTATCGCTAAGCAACCAGCAGCAAGGGAACCTGCGGCAAATCGTCCTCAATCATCGCGAGATCGCGCAGGTCATCGAGAACGAGGATGCCGAAGCCGCTGTCGGTCTAATGAATACGCATATCAGCTTCGTCGCCGACGAAATCTGCGGCAACTGGCATCAAATTGCGCTGGGAACAAACGGCGGACAATAAAGGGGAACACTCAGCATGGCAAATGCAGTCGAAACTTACGCAGTATTGGTCGCCGATGCAGGATACGAGGCCGCCATCACCGACCTTTCAGGCGAGTTTCCAAACCTGGACATAATCAGCGCCAGCGACGCCGCCGATGCAGCCGCGCTGGCCAGCGACAAAATAGTCGGTGTCATCGCGGATACGGCGCCGATAGACAAGAATCTCCTGGACAAGATGAGCAACTTGCGCGCGGTATTGAAGCTGGGCAGGAGTTACTTCAATATCGATGTCAACGCCCTGCGCGGGCGCGGAACCCATTTTGGCTGCGTCCCGCGCAAGGGTCCCAACTGCGTGGCGGAACTGGCGCTGACGCTGATCATGGCATTGAGCAAAGATTTGATCGTCGGCAACGAAGCCGTGGCAATGGGCGCCTATCGCTACCGCGGCATCAAACCCGAGTTGACCTCGCAGCGCAAGATCGCCTTCCACTGGATGAAAAACGAACGCGTTCACGAAGTCACGGGCAAGACCCTCGGCATCATCGGCATGGGCGAGATCGGCTGTGAACTGGCGCGCCGCGCCAGCGTCATGGGCATGAGCAATATCTACTACAAGCGCAAGCCGCTTTCCGCCGAGCTGGAAGGCGTATTCGACGCCAGCTACCGCGATCTCGACGACCTGCTGCGCGAGAGCGATTACGTCTGCGTGGCAACGCCGCATACGCCCGAAACCGAGGGCATGATCGGCGCC
>JAPOOU010000018.1 GCA_026713245.1 Chloroflexota bacterium | reverse complement strand
CAACGCTTGTCGCTGTCTCAGCGATCTCGTCAGTCACCGTCGGGCTCGCAACATCCGTCGTGGTAGAACTGGCGGTTGCCGTCGCAGTCCGCTTAACCAGTGCCGTTCGGTCCGCGCGGATATCGCGCTCAACGCTTGCCGCTGTCTCAGCGATCTCGTCAGTCGCCGTCGGGCTCGCAACATCCGTCGTGGTAGAACTGGCGGTTGCCGTAGGAGTCCGCTTCGCGAGAGCCGTACGGTCCGCGCGGACATCGCGCGCCTCGCTTGTCGCAGTCTCCGCAATCTCGTCAGTCGCCGTCGGGCTCGCAACATCAGTCGCCATGGCCCGAACGACCGGCGTCCGTCTGATAGGCGACGCCGTGCCAGTAATCTCGGCGAGCGCCGGCGCGCCGGGCGTTTCAAATGGCGTCAGTTGGACGTCCAGAACTTCTTCCGTCACTCCGATGCCGGTCGCCGGGGGAGTCCTAGAAGGTGTATCACGTTTATCGTGAACGGCGGAAGCTGTTTCGATTGGCGAGGTAGAAACGCTATCCAACTCCTTTGTTGGCGCTATGGGCTCTTCTTGAGTAGACGTCTTGGCAAGCGCCGTGCGCTTTTCCACCGTTGACGGCGGAGAAGAGTCGTCAGGCGTTTCTACTCTTGCTTCGTCTGTCGCGAAGAGGAGCATGGGGCTCGCGCTTGCGGTGGCGGAAGCGGCCGCGGATGGACTCGCAAACATGGTCTCTGTACCTGGTGGCAGGTCCGTCGCGCTCGGCGTAATTGTTATGGTTGCTGCTGTTTCGGCGACTGTCGCTGCTGGCGATAAGGGAGTGCTTGTTTCGGCAGTAGCCGTCGGGGAGGAAAGCGCGGTTGGGACATCCGTAGGCCCTGGCGGGGATACGCCGCGCGTAGCAGTCGAAAGTATGATGGCGAATGCCAGTGCGAATAAGAGAGCCGCCAATGCAAAAAGCGCGACGACAAGCTCATTGCCAATGTTGCGTTGCATGGCTATTCCCCGACTGATGGCATCAGTCGCGTCGGCAAATCGAGGTGAAAGACGCTGCCTTCGCCCGCCTTGCTGTCGATCCACAGATCGCCGGCATGCGCGCGGGCAAACGCTCTGGCAACTGTCATACCAACACCGGTATCGCTGAGTCCTTCAATCTTGGGGTTTTCGTGCAGATATTTGCGCGCGAAGACACGAGGAAGATCCTTTGCCGAGATGCCGGCGCCTTTGTCTGCAACACTAATTCGAATCGCTTCAACGGGCTGTTCGTTGGCTGGGGAAGAGGTCGACGCCAACGCCGCGGTAACGAGTAATGGCGCTCCTTCGTCAGATACATCACAGGCATTCTGAAGCAGATGACGCAAAACCTGCTTTATGCAATCGGAATCAACCGTGACCTTCGGGAGCCCATCGTCCACAGACAACTCCAGAGCCAGTTGCTTTTGGCGTATATCTGTGGAAAGTAAAGTGATCGTCTCGTTCAGCAGGTCCACAATGTCAATTTCCGCATAGGTCAAGACAAAGCGGTAATGTTCATCGTGACCGAGTCGCATCAGGTCTTCCAGCAGTGCTGTAAGCCGCCCCAGATTTACCGAGACGCGCTGCATGACCTCGAGCTGAGCCGCGCCAAGAATGCCTATCGACTCCTTCAAGAGAATTTCTGTGCAGTCTGATATTGCGGTTACGGGTGCCTGCATCTCGCGAACAAGCGCGAGCGTCCGCTCCACTTCGACAAGACGTCTAGCCGCAGCCGCGTCTTCGGTTGATTCTGCCTGCTCCGCTTGGCCCAGGCTAGAAGCCGCTAGCGCAGCCTTCGCGTTGCTGAGCTCCAGCGTTAGCTTCTCTCGCTGGTCGTCCAGAGTGGATACCGTCTCTTGCAGTTCCTGCAGCCGCGCCCACAACGCAGGCTCGCCCGACGCCTCTGTAGAGACCGGCGAACTGTCGGCCAGCCGTGCGGTCAATTGATCGCGGATGCGCAAGAGATTTTCTCTTTCGCCGGACAGCTCAGCGATGTTGCGCTCCAAGTCAACTCGCTTCTCCCCGCCGATCTCCAGCTGACTCTGCAAGTCCCGAATTCGATCCTGAAGAACGCGATTGTCCTGGTCTCGAGACTCAAAGCGATCCAGGAGATCCTGGTAATCTCGCCGCATGTCCTCGCGGAGGTTCATAAGTGATTCATGATCGGCGCTCAAGCGCTTGAGTTGCTCCCGCAGTTCAGCTGTTTTGCTGCCATTGTCGTCGACAAGCTGGGCCCGTTCCCGCGCAAGGATGTCGCGCTCGAGCTGGACCTCAGCGGCCTGTCGCTTTGACGCGCGTCGCTCGGCATAAAGTTGGATGAATACCTGAGTCATACTTGTCATCTCTGCTTCTATGCCCAACTTTCGCAGTTTTGACGCAATGGCAGTGAGACGGCGCTGCAATTGCTCGCGCTCCAATTCCAGTTGGCGAACCTCGCCGGATAGCGGTGCAACAATCGCCTGCGGATCAATCGATTCGCGAGTCGCGTTTTGGGTACGCAGTCTGTCGATAAGATCCCGCAGTCGCTCGCTTGAATTCAATAACAGATTATGCGTCTTGTGCGCGTATTCATGAATCACCTGTGCCAGGGAGTCGTCGCTCTCTGCAGTGCAAATCTGCAATACCGTTTCGGCGTCCAAGACCTGTTTGGAGTGCGCGTCACATCGTTCCATCAATTGTGCTTGCTCATCAAACAAGATGGTGATTCCTTGCGATACAGCAATTCCATCGTCGCTAGCGGATACTCTGTTCAACAGTGTGATCCGCTCCTCATGCAACTGCGCGCGCAAGTCGGCAATTTGCAGACGCAGCCTGGCGATTTGGCCAGTGTTTTCTTGCAGGCTTGCTTCCAGTTCGCGGCGCGCCTTCCGACGTATCGCTCTGCCTTCATCCGCCGATGCAATTGGGTCGGGTTTGGGCTCCATGGCCTGTTCCTCCGCCAAAAACGTCGCCGCCTCGGCGTCGAAACTCCAGGCCAAGATATAACCCGCCATTTGCGCTATATCGTCCAAAAGCGTTTGCTGCTCACTAGAAAGCTCTCCTTGCCGATAGGGCATAGCGACCAGCAGCACTGCCAGGACTTCGTCTTCAAACAAAATCGGCTGCGCGTAAACAGTCCCGTTGGCGCCGATCTTCAGCCCGCGGAACAACGATTCAACTTCCTGTTTCTTTTGATCAGCCGCCAGCGATCGCTGTTCACGGCGCAGCCTCGCGTCCACTATAGTCGGCTGGCTTTCCAGGCTTAGTGACATGCCTTCCAAGCTTCTGCCGTTCACCTTGTCTTGGCCCGCGATGACATTGGCGTAGACTTCGTTTTCCATCCGGAGTAACAGGCAGACTTCAGCATCTAGCAAATCAAGCGCGGTTGCAACGACCTGCTGTGGGATTCCAGATTCTTCTCGCGTGTCCATCATTATGCCCAGGGCCCGCAACAGTTGGTTCTTTTCAAGGGCAACCGTCGATTCGGCCGGCGGTGCTGGCATGCCAGGCTTTGCACTCGCGCGCGCCGCTATTGCCTGCTCGCGCGGGGCAACGCTTTCATCTCCCGACCCTCCTTCAGAACTTGACGCGTCACCTTCAGCCAGGCGCCGATCCAGCGATGCGACAATAAGCCGGTGGATAACAACGGGCGCCAACGCAAACGCGGCAAGATATGCCCAACGGGCGCTGCCTAAGTAACTGCCCGACAATTCGGAATCCGCAAACTGCCAGGTATCCCAGCCGTTGCCCAGGACAATCAGGATAAAAAAGAGACCCTTCAATGGCGCGTCGGCGATTCGACTGAAACTAAACACAACAGCGAAAAAACCAGATAATCCGATCGCCACGGGCAGAACGGACCACAAAGGCGCCAATTCGCTCGTATTGAACGCGGCGCCTGATTCAAACTCGCCGAACCACTCGCTTGCCGTGTACAGGTATAGCAGGATGATCAGGACGATAATTCCGCTCAACCATAGATTCGGTCGGCTGCCCCGCTGCGTGTTGTCCGCGCTCAGGAAGGCCCATGACATAAACAGGAGCGAGAGCGACATGCCCAACCTCTCCAGCGGAGGCATGAGCATTGACGCTTCAAAGGATGTCAGCAGCGAGAACAGAGCAACCGCCATCAGGGCAAGCCAGATGCCTGCCAAAGCAACCGCTGCCGGAACATATCGATATGTCGCTTGTTCAGCCGCGAATCGAGAACGCAAACCGAAGGCGAGGAATAGAGTCGCTTGACTCAACCCGAATACAAGCAGAAAGAAGATCAGGTCGCCGGGTGATTCAATTAGTAGGTCAAGAAAATCAAGTGGAATCTGCGGCAACTGGCACCATCCAAACGCGCGCTAAGATTGTCGCGACAAAGTCACATGTTGTACCCAAAAGGGAATACAAACAACCGCACACACAATACCCCCATCTGTATGCGCTTGGCGGCAATTCATTTGACTAACCAGTATAGCACAACGCGCATAAGCGGCATGGACTAGGCGCTGTCAAAACAACGCTCTTAATTGGCGCACTCCGGGGTGTCTCCCGTACAGGGCTGCCGTGCTTTGTGCTGCCGATTATGCGTCATTTTTAACACATCCTCCCTTGCTCGCGGAAGGAGAAGGCTAGAGATTCTCAGTAAGTGCAATTAAGTAATGCGAATCTGAAAAAGCGACGAGCTGTAGCCGAGCGGCGTCATTGCTTACTTTTATGCAAATATGCAGTTGTATCTCGCTGTCCCCAGTAAGTGTAACTAAGTCGCGCAAATGTGTGAGCGGCTGTGGTTAAGACAACTTTGCTGCGATGCCCTGGAACTGCCATGTTTGCTGTTGACGATACACCTGTGCCCCGTTAGACTCGTCCTGAATCCAGTCCTACGAGATCTAGTTCCGTGTCCCGTCAAATCGCGACCTTGATCCGCCGGTTTCCTGCCCTGATTCGCCTGCCTTTTCTGATATTTCGCCGACTGCAATCCCGATATACGGTAGGGGTGGCCGGCGTTGTCCTTAATGAACAGGGCCGAGTTTTGATTGTCGAACATACCTACCATCCACGATACCCCTGGGGGCTGCCGGGTGGCTGGATTGGTGAAGATGAAGACCCTGCCGACGCAGTCTTGCGCGAACTCCGCGAGGAACTCCAACTCGCTGCCGAAGTTACCACAGTCCTGCATACGTCAAAGCCGTTTAGAAACCATATTGACATGTCCTTTCTATGCAATTCACTCAGCCCGGTCGGCAAGCTCAGCATGGAATTGCTCGATTTTCGCTGGGCCGATCCTGACAATTTGCCGGACCTTCACGAGTTTCACCGTCAGTCGATCAAGATAGCTGTTGGTTTCGGCGCACGAGGGGACAAATGGGAGCGCAACTGACCTCCCGTCGTCGCCAAGGTGGATTGTCGCTTCTGTTTTCTTTCTCTCTTCTGTTGCTCCTCGCCGCCAGCGCTATTCTAGTTTACGAACTTGTGGCTTTCAGCCGTCGCGAAGAGCTTATGCCATCCGGAATCATTGTTGCCGGTGTGAATGTCAGCGGGTTGAGCGGTCGCGCTGCCGTCTCTCGTTGGGAAAGTACCTACGCGGAGCCGCTGGTATTGCTTTATCCGGACGTCCTTGGCGGACAGCCTCATCCGATTCGTTTGCACCCGGACCAAATCGGCTGGAGAATAAGCAGCGATCCAATGCTCGCTGACGCTTTGGCATCGGGCGAGACCGGCGGCGGCTTCTGGCAACGCTTTCTGGACTACCTGCTGGGCAACGAATTAATCGTCTCCAGAGAGATTCCCCTCCATGCCGATTATCAAAGTTACGCCCTGGAGGCGTTCCTGCAGGACCTCGCTCTGCGATATGACAATCCGTCCGGCTCGCCAGGATACGACCTGCAAACTTTAACCGTTTTTGTGGGCGAAAGCGGCTACGCCCTCGATATCCCTGCCGCGATGGATGTCATAGACACTTCTTTACGTTCCGCAACGTCTCGCACAGTGGGATTGCCGGTTAATGCAATAGACAGCGAGTTGCCCTCATTGGACACGTTGCGTGCGTTGATCATTGACTACTTGGATGATATTGGATTCATTTTCGATGGCCAAAGGACAGTAGCTTCGATCTTTATACTTGATCTGATCAGCGGCGAAGAGTTGAACATCCTCAGCGACGTCGCGTATTCCGCAGCCAGCACCATCAAGCTGCCGATCATGATTGATTTCTTCCGCGCGCGGGCGGACAATCCATCACAGGATGAAGCCTGGTTGCTAGCCAATTCACTCTTGTGCAGCAACAACGCATCGTCAAATCTGCTGATGGAAATCGTCGGCGGCGGAGACATATTTGCAGGCATACAGAGCGTCACTAGCACTCTGCAAAGAACGGGAGCCCTCAATTCCTTCATTTCGGCGCCGTTTTATCTCGGCGTTGAAGGTCAACGCCTTGGTTCGGTTCAAGCGCCGGAGACAGCGCCAAACCAGACCTACGTCACCGACGCCGATCCATTTAATCAGACGACTGCAGAGGACATGGGAACGCTATTCAATCTGCTTTACGACTGCGCGGAGTTCGGCTCAGGCTTGGTCACCGCGTTATCAGAAGGTCAGATCACCCAGCTAGAATGCCGTCAAATGCTGGAACTGACCAGCGCCAATGACCTCGAACGCCTGCTACAAGGCGGCATACCGCAGGGTGTGCGAATCTCACATAAGAATGGCTGGATATTCGACACCGTTGGCGACGCCGGTATCGTTTATTCGCCGAACGGCCGTCACTATGTCATCTCAGTTTTTCTCTGGGAAGAAACAGAATTCCAGGACTATGAAAAACTCTGGCCACTTGTTGAAGAGATCTCGCGCGCCGCATGGAATTTCTTCAATCCGGAAAATGCCATACTCGTTCCTCGCGCCAATCTGCCCGCCACTGCGCAGGAATGTGAAGGAAACTATCTGCCACCGGGGCCGGAATACGTCAACCTCAATGACATCAACAGTTGGAAGCGTAGATGATTTT
>JAPOOU010000170.1 GCA_026713245.1 Chloroflexota bacterium | reverse complement strand
TCGAAAATGCCGTGATGGTCGAACCACAATTCGTGGTCGTAAAGCGTTTCGCCGTGGTCGCCATTTACTACGATGATGGTGTCGTCCAGAATGCCCAGGTTCTCCAGAGCCGTGAAAATAGATTGAATGCAGGCGTCCATATAAGCGATGGCGCCATCGTATTGGGCGATGACGTAGTCTTTGTCGGAAATGCCGGGCGGCATCCAGGATTTGAAGAATGTGCCAAAAGGTTTGAAATTCAGCACCGGGTCCATTGAGCGGTTATCCGGGTCGCATTCGTCGCCGTGATAAAACATGCGCTCGTATGGTTCCGGCGGCAGGTAGGGCGCGTGCGGGTCCATGTGCCGCAGGGTGACGAACCAGGGTTTGCCCACGGCATTGAGCCGCTCCAATTCGGGTATCGTCACATTGTTAAGGTTCTGAGCTTTGGGGCTGCGGCCGGTTTTGAAGCTCCCCCAACCGGCGAATTCAATGTAATTATCGAAGCCGCGCGAGCTGGGATTGCCCTTGAAGCCGACTGAAGTTGTGTTGTATCCGTAGCTGCGAAAGATTTCGGCCGCGGTCGGCACTTCCGCGCGCAGGGGACCTTGATGGCGCAGGGCGACGACCTGCGTGCCGAAGCAGTCCCTGCCGGTCAGCATGGAGGCGTAGGCGGGCGTTGTCGGGATATGCGGGCTGAAGGTATTTTCAAAGAGGGTTCCAGATCTGGCGAAGCGATCGATGTGCGGTGTGGTGAGCCGATCGTAACCGTAGCAACTCATGTGATCGGCACGAATGGAGTCGATAGCGATCAGTAAGACATTCGGTTGTTTTGGCACCTTTTCGTCCTTTTCGGAAGAATCGTAGTTCAATAAGGTCTGACGCTGTCAAGGAAGCCAATCTAGGCTGTCGCGCGACTGTAAACGACGGCGCGAACTATGGCAGGGCATTATAAACAGTTTCTCGCGCTAATGCAAACGGTTGCACAATTTCAGATTTGTGGTTATAGTCTCTGCGACTGCTCGCATAGCAGACGCAAGAAAGCCATGTCGGGCGAAGTTTGAGCGGACGCAGGCGCGGACCTGGGGACCTAGAGATTCATCAACCGGGATCAGAGAGTCTCGCGCGCCGATTATTCGAGGAAGATTGTTTTGGCGACTATTCGTGATGTAGCCAGCCGCGCCAACGTGTCGGTGTCCACGGCGTCGCGCATTCTGTCAAATTCCACCAAGGAAAAATACGCCGACGAGACCCGCGAGCGGGTGCGCGAGGCGAGTACAGAATTGGGCTACCGCCCGAACTTCGCCGCGCGGGCGCTGGTATCGGGCAAGACGCGCATCATCGCGGCGGTTTTCCCGCGGTTTCATGATTCGCCTTTCACAGCGCTGGCGTCACTGCAGATTTTGTCCGGCATTGAAGCCTATTGCAGCGACGAAGGTTATCATTTGCTCATATCGTCGCCCAAGATCGAAAACGGCGTACTCGACCACAATTTCGTCGATTTGCTTAGCGGCGGTTATCTGGACGGCGTGATTATGGATGGGCATTCCGATATCTCATCCATTATGGAATTTGTGACCGGGTTGAAGTTGCCGCTGGTGATTTTGGGCACATATCCTTATCGACATTATTTGCGCAGCGACAACCAGATGGGCGGTCGCTTGATGATAGAGCATTTGATTGATTTGGGACATCGCCGGATGGGTCTCATCGCTTTGCGAGCCATTGAAGATCGCATGCTGGGCGTGCGCCTGGCGGCGGAGGGTCGTGGCCTGGATGCTTGCGCAATGCCTTGCGAGTATGGTAACTTCTCGGCAGCCAGCGGGGAAGCGGCTGTGGACAAGTTGATACGAGCCAATCCCGGTCTGACGGCTGTGGTCGCCTTTAATGATCGGATGGCGATGGGAGCGATACGACGCCTGCAGGAACTGGGTTATCAGGTGCCTGAGCAAATCAGCGTGGTTGGCCACGATGACTTGCCGCGCTCGCGCGATTTCAATCCGCCCCTAACGACAGTCAATCACGACCTTTCTGAATGGGGTGGTTTGGCGATGAATATGCTGCTCACGGTGATGCACGGTGAATCTCCGGAGCCGATTACGATAGAGCCGCGGCTGGTGGTGCGGCAATCGACCGCCGCAGCGCTCAATGATTAGTGGGAGTGGGAGTATCGCAATGATGCTCTTTAAGAACATTTATCCATATTGAAGGAGCATACCTATGCTAAGGAAAGTTGTACTATTTCTAATTGTTGGTGCTGCTCGTAGTGCCAACGTTGGTCGGCTTCGCGCAAGAGCCAGACGGCCTTCCCGTTGATATCCCGCGTGAAGACCTCTGGGTCTTTGACCAGATTTTCCGCTGGGGCACGGTAGGCAACTACAATGTCTGGCGTATTGGTGGTTCGACGCCCTTCCATCACGCTCTGATGCTAGAGACGTTCTGGAATCGCGATCAGGAAACTGGCGAGTTCATCCATGCCTTGGCTGATGGCGACCCGGTTTACAACGATGACTTCACTGAAATGTCGGTAAACCTGCGCCAAGGCGTTATGTGGTCCGATGGTGAAGAATTCGATGCCGATGATGTCGTTTACACGATCGATACCATCAAAGCCGTGCCGGAACTTGGTCAAGGCGGCTGGCATCCGCAGTTGGTCGATTTTGATGTAGCCGTCGAAAAGACGGGCGACTACAGCGTCCAGTTCACCTTGAATCGTTCCAATCCGCGTTTCCATACGCTCTTCGAGTCGCGCTGGAATGGTATCTACATGATGCCCTCCCATGTCGTATCGGCCGCGGCCGAAGAAATGGGCACAGAGAATCTCGGCGCCTGGGAATGGGCTGCGGAAGATGTCGTTGTTCTGGGCAACTATCTGCCGGTCGAGGCGGACCCGAATGGTTACTGGGAGCTGTTCAAGCGGCGCGATGATCCGGAGAATTCGCTGGCGGGCATCATAACCGGCGGTTCCGGTCCTCCCTATGCCTTGAGCATCTTCTATGGCAACGAGAATATCCGGAAAGCCATCGCCATGTCTCGCAATGAGCTGGACGTGTACTTCGATGTCGACATCGAATCTTTCGAGTTCACGCGCGACAACGCGCCGAACGCCCGTTCCTGGTATCAGGACTTCCCTTGGGCTTATCCCAATGAAGTAAGCTCGCGTCAGTTGGCGATGAACCACGAAGGCGATCCGATGTTGGCCAACAAGGATGTGCGCTGGGCGCTGGCGCTGGCGATCGATATCGTTGAGCTGCAGACGGAGTACGTCGGTGGCGTCGCCAAGGTTACGCCATTCCCAGTCCCGCCGACCGCCAAGCTCTATGAGCTGTACCACGGACCCATGACCGAGTGGCTGACGAACTTGCAGATCGACCTCGGCGACGGCGAGATGTACAGCCCCTATGACCCCACCGTTCCCGATCAGATCGCGGCCTGGGCGGAAGAGCAGGGTTTCGCAGTGCCAGGCGAACCGCACGAAGTCTTTGGTACCGGCTGGTGGAAGTACGATACCGACGCCGCCGAGAAGCTGCTGATCAAGGCTGGTTTGAGCCGCGGCGGCGATGGCAGTTGGCTGACGCCGGACGGCGAGCCCTGGGTGCTGGACCTGCAATCGGACCCCAGCGAGAACGACGCTTATCGCATGGGGCAAGCCGCCTTCGATATGTGGACCGATTTCGGCGTCGAGGTCAACTTCAGTACGCTGGATCGCAATACCTGGAGCCAGAACCACTATGTTGGCAATTACGAGGTCAGCACACCCTGGACCAGCTTTGCGCTGGCGTCAGGTGATATGTGGCCACAGATTCGCGGCCGTCATTCCAAGTATTACGCGCCGGTCGGCGAAGACTATCGTCCGCTGGGCGGCGACAGCGTACGCCGTATGCGCGACGACAAAGTGGATGAACTGATTGACGCGATGGAGTCGGTCAACCCGGTATCGCAAGAGGCGGAGAATGTCGAGATCAACACCCAGCTCTTGCAGCATTGGGTCGAGAACATGTTCGACATCACCTGCATCGCTTTCAAGAAGTTCGTCACTTGGGACGAGACTTACTGGACGGGCTTCCCGACTGCGGAAAACCCGAACTATCAGCCTTTGTACTGGTTCCAGGGCGGCAAATACGCCATCCAGAACCTGCGTCCAAACAGCTAGTTTGATTTACAGTGTGTGGGAGGAGCTTTCCTCCCACACGCTTTCTCAAATGTCGATTGGTTGATTCGAGCTTAACTGTTACCTTAATCGGCGGCATAAATTATGCAACTTTTGAAGAGCTACATTCTTCCGCGAGTCGCGCAGTGGGCGGTCGTCATTTTCGTCGGCGTCACCGTCACGTTTCTGATTCCTCGCTTTTCGCCGGTCAATCCGGTTGATGACATGATCGGTCGCATGACGGCCTTTCAGACGATCGATCCACAAGCGGTCGTTGCTATGCGCGCGACGATGGAAGATCTATACGGTTTGGACGGCAGCTTGCTGGACCAATACGTCGCCTTTTGGCGGCGCCTACTACAGGGCGACCTCGGTCCGTCTTTTCAAAACTTTCCGACGCCAGTCAACGAATTTATCGCGGCGGGCTTGCCCTGGACGGTGGGCCTGTTGACTACTACAACGCTCATATCCTGGCTGCTGGGCATTTTCGTCGGCTCGCTTGTGGGTTATTTCCAGCACCGGCGCTGGGCGCAGGCGCTCGAGCGCATAGTCATTGTGGTCTATCCCACCCCATACCTAATTATTGCCTTAATTCTCCTGGTGATCTTTGCCTTCTATTGGCCTGTCTTCCCGATGGTCGGTGGCGCGCAGGGTTCGCCGGCGCTGACATGGGAATACATCAGCAGCATTTTGCGTTTTGGATTCTTACCTGCGCTGTCGATAGTCATCGGGGGCTTCGCATTTCGCTTCATTATGGCGAAGGCGCTGGCCACTACTGAGATCGCCAGCGATTATGTGCAATATGCCGAGTTGGCGGCGGTTCCCAAGCGTAGAATAGTCACGTCTTACGTTATTCGCAACACGATGCTGCCGCATGTCAATGACCTGGCGCTGTCGCTGGGCGCGATGTTTGAAGGCGCCTTGATTGTCGAAGTGATGTTTGGCTATCCCGGCTTGGGGTCGAAGCTCTTCACCGCGATCAGCAATGCCGATTACAACATCATCATGGGCATAACACTGTTGTCCATTGTCGGCATTGCGACCGGCTCGTTGATTGTCGACTTGCTCTATCCCGTTTTTGATCCGCGCGTTCGTCTGAGATAAGGCTGCCGTCATGCTTACGACGATTCGAGATTTATTCCGCTTCAGCCTGTCTTTCCGCTTCGGCTCGCTTATCTTGCTACTCGTCGCTGTCTTGGTCGCGACGTCGTTCTTCGCGCCATATCCGCCGGAGAAGCGCCGCGTGGTCCCGCGGAAGATGCGGGGAGAACCTCCATCAGCTGAATACGTGCTGGGCACGACTGCGCTGGGGCAAGATGTCTTTTGGATGTTGACCGCCGGCGTGAAGAACACGCTGATCATCGCCAGCATCGCTGTCTTGATTGGGCGGGGTATCGGCGTATTGCTGGGTATGATTTCTGGTTACCTTGGCGGCGTCGCCGACCGGGTCATACAGTCCATCGTCGAGAGTGTCATCGTTATTCCGCGATTACCCTTGCTCATCCTTATAGCTGTGATATTGAAGGGTGAACTGACCTTCATAACGCTCGGCATACTTATCGGCGCTCTCGACTGGGCATATCCTTCCAAGCGATATCGCGCGCAGGTATTAAGCCTTCGCGAGCGCGATTTCACCCACACCGCGGTATTCAGCGGCATGAATACGGTGAAGATCGTCGTCCAAGAGCATCTGCCCTTTATCATCCCGTATTTGTTGGCGGATGTGGTCAGCGGTTTTGTCTTTTCCATCGGCATCGAGGTCACGCTTTCCTACTTGGGCTTGAGTGATCTCAACAGCTTGAGCCTGGGCACAATGTTTTACTGGGCGAACGAATGGAACTCGATCTTCGCCGGCAAACCCTGGGTGATGATCGTGCCAGTAGTCGCTGTGATCGTCATGGCGGTTGGCTTCTACCTGGTTTCGATTGGCATCAGCGAGTATCTCGACCCGCGCAAGCGTCTTGTCCGCTTGCAGGCGCATCAGGCCGACCTTGTGCTTGAATTGGACCGCGAAGGCGCCAGCACCCCCGGAGGCGCTCTTGCAGCGACACTTCGAAAAGAGAAGGATGAGTAATGGGCACTATCATCGAGACGCGGAACCTGCGCGCCTATTACATCACCAAGGCTTACGGCGTGGAGCGAACGGTCAAGGCCGTCGATGACATCTCCCTGGAAATCCAGGAAGGGGAGGTCTACGGCATCGCCGGCGAATCCGGCTGCGGCAAGTCGACGCTGCTGCGCGTACTGTTGAATGCCTTCCAGCCGCCGTTGACCATCGTCGGCGGCGACGTGGATTATCATCTGGAAGGCGAGACCATCCATGCCGCCGATATGACTGAGGAGCAAAAGCACGATCTTCGCTGGCGCACGATATCGTACATCCCGCAGGGATCGATGCATGTCTTGAATCCGGTGCGCCGCATCCGCGACAGTTTCCACGATTTCATCAGCGCGCATCGCGATGTGACGAAGGCGGAAGCCTTTCAGATGACTGCCGAGTACCTGCGCGATTTGGGTTTGCCGGAGAAGGTGATGGCGTCCTACCCGCATCAGCTTTCGGGTGGCATGCGCCAACGCGTCACGATCGCGCTTGCGACTATTCTTTGGCCCAAGCTGATTTTCGCCGATGAGCCAACCACGGCGCTGGATGTGGTCGTGCAGCGCGGCGTCATTCAAATGCTCAGGGATGTGCAGCAGAAAGAGGGCAGTACCCTGGTCTTGATAACGCACGATATCGGGGTACACGCCAACTTGGCGGACCGCATAGCCATTCTGTACGCGGGCAAATTGGTTGAAGAAGCCGATACCCGAACGATCTTGACCAACCCGCGGCATCCCTACACCAAATATTTGATCGAATCCTTACCAAATTTGGATTCGCGCGAAGAGCGTATGAGCATACCCGGGCGCCCGCCGGCGCTGGATCGCCCGCCAAGCGGCTGCCGCTTCCATGAGCGCTGTCCGCTGGCCAGAGATATCTGCAAGACGATTGATCCACAGATGATACAAGTTGAGCCCGGGCATCGTACCGCTTGTCACGTCGTTGAAGAGGAATTGAGCCATGAGCCAGTCGCCTGATACGCCGCTGCTGCAAATCGAAGAACTGAGCAAGATATTTCATATCCGGCAGGGTTTTAGTTCGCAAGAATTCCATGCGGTGGATCGCGCATCCATCGTCATCGATTCGGACAAGCCGGAAATCTTTGCTATCGTAGGGGAAAGCGGCAGCGGCAAGACCACTTTGGCGAAGATGGTGCTGGGTATGGAGGTGGCTTCGGAAGGGATTCTTCGCTACAAGGATCGCGTCATCAACGATCTGAGCAATAAAGAGATGAAGAATTGGTTCTACAATGAAGTACAGCCGGTGTTTCAAGATCCATTCGCCGCATTCAGCCCGCTCAAGCGGATCGACCGCTACCTTTATGAAACGGTCTACAACTACAAGATGGTTGAGGACAAGAAAGAAGCGCCACGCTACATTAACGAGGTACTTAGCGAAGTGGGGTTGACGCTGGCGGAGATCGCCGGGCGCTATCCCAACGAGCTTTCCGGTGGGCAGGCGCAGCGCGTGGCAATCGCGCGCGCGCTGATAACGAAACCGTCCCTGATCGTCGCCGATGAGCCGGTTTCCATGCTGGACGCATCCTTGCGCATGTCAATTGTAAATATGTTCCGAATGTTGAAAGAGGACAACGAAGTAAGCGTCATTTACATCACGCACGACCTCGCTACCGCGTATTATGCCGGCGATCGCATTGCGGTGATGCTGCGCGGTTGGATCGTTGAATTGGGTCCGACCGAACAGGTACTCGGCAATCCGTTGCATCCCTACACGCAAAACCTCAAGGCATCAATTCCAAGCATCAACGTTGATGATACCTGGGAAGACAAGATCGATCTGGCAGTGATTGAAGCGGACGAGTATACGCGAACGGGCTGTAAATTTGCCGGGCGTTGCCCGGCGGTGATGGATATTTGCCAGGACAATATACCGTCGAGCGTGGTCCATGAAGGGCGCACGGTCAAGTGCTTTCTTTATGACGAGAACGTAGATCCGGCAAAAAAGACCTATTTGACCCCTGCGGCTACATGAGCCATATTCTTTAGTCTCAACTGGTGCTTCAATTGGCTTGCGTAATTCCGGATGCCTTCAGATGGCCGCGCGATTCATTGACCTGATCAAGGACTGTATTCAGTCAGTCTTTGTCAGTCAGAGCGTGTGGCAACGCATTAACCGTCCGGTCTATCATCCGATCAGCAAGCATTTGCTGAGGCAACTCAAAGTCAACCGTAAAGGTCCTTCAGTAATTGCGGTTGCGCTGCTTTCGGCGCTGCTGCTGTTTCTGACGATCGCGCACATATATGGCAGCGTCGGCGCCGGTGTGATTTGGTTGATGCCCCTTTGGTTGATGCTCCACAGTCTTATCTGCTCGGCGCGATGGATTTATCGTATCGTCGCACTGATCTCGCGGCAGGGGCGCGACGGCGTATTGGACGAGGTTAGCGTGATTCCACCCGGCCGCGTCTTCATATATTTGGCGATATGCAAGGTGGTCTTGCACGAGGAAGATGCATTGGCTTGGCTAACACTACTGCGGAAGATTGCAGCTGGAATTGTGTTTTTCGCCCTGGTCATGTCCATATTAGTCACGCTCAACGGTTTGGAGAATATTGATACAATTCGACTGTTGCTTTTGCTCGCGGAATTGTCGCTTTTGTGCTTTGTCATAATTCACGAACACAAGCAGTCTGTCGTGCTATTGAGTTTGTTGCCGATGGCGCTCAGTCGCAAGCTGAAAGGTCAGGTTGATGGAACGAGCCTGGTGATAGTCTGTTATGCCGTGCTGCAGATACTCAGTTTTCTGCTGGCAATGGCTGGTCCCGCTACGATCCAAGTAATTGCCTGGCATTTCAAGCTTTCTGTAGACATTGCGGCGGTTGGGCTGGCGATGACGCTGGCGCTTTTCTTGTTGATCCGCGAGTTGTTCATATGGTCCATGTGGCGGACGGTGCTCCATCAAACCAACGCCGAGAGCAGCGTCTTGCGCTATTCGACGCATGTGGGCAAGGCGATTGGCGCGAAAGCGCTTGTCAACAGGGTCTACTAGGGCCTGGAAAACTTATGTGGGCATATTTGCCAGCATCGAAATAGCTGAGAATACGGAAATAAAACAAACCTGTGGGAGATGAATCGTGCTTGGACCAAGACATCTGTTGACGCTGCAAGCTTTGGTAGACACCATCATTCCGGAAGATGACTATCCGGGCGGCTGGGAATCCGGTGTTGGAGAATACTTGCTGCGGCAACTTGAAAGCGACCTGAGCTATTGTCTGACATCCTATCGCGACTGGCTGGACGCGCTCGAAATAGAAGCTGAAAGGGTGTTTCAGCGTTCGTTTGCCGGCCTCGCCCTGAAGTCGAGAACTGCCTTGCTCAAAGCCGTCGAGCAAGGTGAAATCAAGTCGGATTGGCCTGTCGATCAGGCCGCGTTTTTCGCTCAGATTGTTGAGCATTGTACCGAAGGCTATTATGCCGATCCGGGCAATGGAGCCAATCGTGACGGGATCGCCTGGGCCATGGTGGGATTCGAGGTAACCGCATGAGCCAATACGATGTGATCGTGGTCGGCTCTGGCGCCGGTGGTGGTGTGGCGGCCGCTGTACTGGCAGAGGCCGGCAAATCGGTATTACTGTTGGAGCGCGGTCGAGAGCTCTCCACCGAAGACATCGGCCGCGATCATTTGCGCAACCAACGCGTGTCGCTATATGGACATAATGCCGGACCGGATATCGACGGCAATCCGCGCACGAGCGAGGACGACCGGGTCATTCGTCCGCACGAGCCGGGCTACCTGAACAACGCCGCTTGTATCGGCAGCGGCACGCGAGTCTATGCCGGACAGGCCTGGCGCTATATGCCACAGGACTTCCGCATGGCCAGCATTTATGGCGTTCCCGAGGGCAGCTCCCTGGCGGATTGGCCAATTTCCTACGACGACCTTGCGCCCTTTTATGAGAGAGTCGAGTGGGAGCTGGGCGTTTGTGGCGATGACCGGACCATGTACCATCTACCCAGATTCCGCAAGCCCTATCCGATGCCGGCCTTGCCCTTGCCGGACAAATCGCGCGTGCATCTGAAAGGGCTGGAAGCGCTGGGCTGGCGGGCACTGCGTATGCCCAGATTGATCAATTCTATCCCGTACAACGATCGGCCCGCTTGCGCCTACTGTCAGCATTGTTTTGGATTCGGCTGCCCGAACGATTCCAAAAACGGCAGCCACAATACGACGATTCCGCGCGCGTTGACTTCGGGAAACTGTGAGCTGCGTTCCCAGGTGATGGCTCGCGAGCTGTTGATCAGCGATGCCGGTTCGGTCAAAGGAGTGTCGGTGGTAGAGGCCGATGGCGCCGAACGGGTCTTCACAGCCGAGGTCGTGGTGTTGAGCTGCGGCGCGGTTGAAACCGCGCGCCTCTTGCTCAATTCCGCGAGCGGGCGCGAGCCCAATGGCATCGGCAACAACAGCGATCAGGTGGGGAGACATCTGCAGGGGCACTATTATCCGGGGGCCTCCGGGCTTTTTCCGCAGGACATCTATGATGGCTTGGGACCGGGCGCGTCAATCGCGACTTGCGATTTCAATCACGACAACAGCGACATCATCGGCGGGGGTATGTTGACCGATTCCGATGTCTGTACGCCGATAGTCGTCTGGAAAAGCCAATACCCGCCGGACGCGCCGCGGTGGGGAATTGAAGCGAAAAGATTCATGCGGGAAAACTTCCGACGCATCAACGACATCAATGGGCCCGTACACGAGATTCCGCATCCGGACGGACGTGTGACAATCAACTCGAAAGTCAGAGATCGCTATGGCATACCAGTGGCGCATCTTTCGGGCACGACGCATCCGGAAACGGTGCGCACTGCCACCTTCATGCACGAGCGCGCGCGCGAGTGGCTGCGAGCGTCAGGCGCGATCAAGGTTTGGGGGGCAAAACCGGTCCTGGGTCTCTCCGGTGGACAGCATCAAGCCGGCACCTGTCGTATGGGCGAAGATCCCGCGACATCGGTTGTGGACAAATGGTGTCGCGTGCACAGCCATGACAATCTCTTTGTCGCCGATGCGTCGCCGCATGTGACCAACGGCGGATTCAATCCGGCGGAAACGATTATGGCGCTGGCATGGCGAACGGGCGAAAATATCGTCAAGTCGTGGTAGGGCAGCGCTTTCAGCCTTGGGTCGCGCCGCTGCCAGAGGCGCTACCAACGGAGGGGCATGGCGCCGGTTTCATCGAGCGGATAGCCCCATTTGTCGATGTAGTCGCGGCCGGGCAGGAACTCATCCCTCATCTCGTCTAGTTTTCTCTGGAGCAGGTGGTCTAGTTCATTTCGGGTTATGGCGTCCCGCGGGCTATCAACCAGATTCTTCAGCTGATAGGGATCCGCTTCGTTGTCAAAGAGCAGCCAAGGTCCATCCAGTTTGCGGCAGTAAGTATAACGAGCCGTGCGGATGCCACGGTATTCGACGCCGCCTCTGTCCCGGCGCCATTCGCCGAAGGGGTGGAAGCACGCGAGCAGCGCGCCTTCGTCATCGTTTGCCGGGCTGTCGATTTTTGGGACAAAATTGTGCCCGTCTACACCCTCGGGGATTGGCAAGCCGCAGATACCCAGGAGCGTCGGCATGATGTCATGCGCGTTGAGAAAGCGGTCGACGCTTCGCCCTTTGCCGCCATATTTCGCCGGATAGCGCAAGAGAAAGGGCACGCGAATCGATTCGTCGAAGGGTTTCTGCTTGCGCTGCATACCCTGCGAACCGAGCATATCGCCGTGATCGGAGGCGAAGACAAGCACCGTATTATCGCCTAGCCCGCAGCTGTCGAGGGTCTTCACAATATCGCCAACGCTCTTGTCGATGGCGGTGCAGTGCGCATAGTAGCCGGCGATCCAATCGCGCGCCTCGGCAGCCATGTCTGGGGGGACATTAGGACGCAACTGGATATCGCCCGCCGGGTACATTTTGCGATATTCCGGCGGCGCGGTCTCGTAAGGATCATGCGGCGGTCCCCAGGACAGCACAAGCAAAAATGGCTGATTGGCTCGCTGCGACTTGATATAGGCAGTCGCGTCTTCGGCCTGTGCGAAGACGTCGTAGCCTTCCCAGTAGCGCATTGTCGGATCGTCATTGGCGTAATATGCCGATCGGTTATAGTCGTGGCTGCATTCCAGCGCCTTGAAGTAATCGAATCCCAGGCGCCGCTCGCGGGCTATGTAGTTGCGGCGACCGTGGCTATTCACGTGCCACTTGCCTATGAAAGCCGTATTGTAACCTTCGTTCTTGAAAGCATCGCCGAGCCCGACCGGGTCGCTGCTGATCGGCACGTCATTGATGATGACGCCATGCGTCAGCGGATATTGTCCGGTGAGGAAGCTGGCGCGCCAGGGACAGCAAACGGAGTAACCGGATATGGCGTGCCTGAAGTTGAGGCTTTCAGCGGCCAGTCGGTCGATGTTTGGGGTCTTGACTTGCGTATTGCCGGCGTATCCCAGCGCTTGCAGGCGCCATTGATCGGTCAACAGGAAAACGACATTGGGCTTGGACATACGCTTCCTTTCATTCGTTTGTGGATGGATCACTTGAACGTCGATGTGATCGGCAAAATCATAATATCGCCTTCGGCCTGGACGAGAAAGGCGGGCACCCATCCGAAGTTGACTTCCAGCCAGGCGCCGTCGGCATTGCGCCCGAGAGCCACGAGTTGCTCGCCGCGATTGAACACGCCAGTAAACGCCAGATCGCTGCTGGGCCCGACGCGCGCAATCATGCCAACTTTCGCATTGATGGGAATGCTTTCGGCCGCTTCCGGCGCTAGCTCGGTCGCGAAGACCAGCGGAAATGTGTAGGGAATGCTGGGCCAATGATAAAAGAGCAAGACCAGATCCGTATCATCGCTGCTGATGTAAGCCGATATATCGCCAAACGCTTCGGCGCCGGGCGCGACATCAAAAGCGCTCTCGTCTTCTTTCATCGCGTTGGGGTAGATGATGCCGTTTGAACCGGCCAGTTCAAAGTCGAAAGAGGCTACAAGACAGTTATCACTGCGGGACGGATCGCAAGTCAGTTGTAGCGAAACAGTGACATATTCCTGCCCGGGGGCCGGGGGATCTTGGTCAGGACCCGGCTCGGCCGGTCGCTGCAAGCCGACGGCGCGCAGGCTAATCCCGTCCTCGCTGTTGGAATAACTCATCAACGGGTAGGGGTTTTTGAATGTGCCCGGGCCGAATGCATCATACTGGGCACTTGCAGGTATGGCGAAAGCCAAGAGTAGAAGAAGCGAAAGATAAAGCGCTAGCCTGGACATGTTCCTAACCTCACAAACCGCTGTGGTCCTACGAAAACGAATCTCATGAGTAACAAACGCAGGATGCGGCCGATTAGCCCCAACGGGCATCCCATTCTTCGCGAAAGGCTTGCAGGCCTTCTTCGACATTGAACGCACGACGCCCCAGGATCTGCGCCGTTTTCTCGGTACTGGCGATCGTGCGAAAGGGAATGCCGATGTGACGGTGGGCATCCAGGACTGCGGGATCGGTGACCGTAGTGTTGATTAGCGCCGGATCTGCATCAAAGTGCTTCGCGATCCGGTGCGCCAGGTCGACGCGGCTGACAGCTTCGCTGCCGAAACAGTGAAATACGCCATTTTCATTGACTTGCGCCAGCCGCAAGAGCATATCCGCGCAGTCGGAAGCCAAAGTCGGATGCGCGACATCGTTGACTTTGGGACCGGTCCAGACTGTCGCCGGCAGGCCCGCAGCCAATCGGTAAATCACGTAGACAGAAAAGTCGAACCCAAGACCGTTGTCCACCCTCGCCAGCGAAGGAGCGGCGTAGTTTAAGCCGTAGATGCCCGCCAGCCTGCCGATACCGAAATTCAGGTCGTCCATAGCGCCCAATTCTCGCTCGGAGGCGACCTTCATGATGCCGTAGAAATTAACCGGGCAGGGTGGCGAGCTTTCGTCTACGCGTTCGGCGCGGCCGTCAAAGACCCAGTCGGAAGAGACGAATACCAGGCGCGCCTTCACATCGCGGCAGGCTTCGGCCAGGGCGCGCGTGCCATCGACCATGATCGACCATGACAGTTCACGATTGGTATCCATGAAGATCTGATCGAGGATGGCGGCAGTGTGGTTGACCGCATTCGGCTGGTACTTGTGGATTGAAGCGCGAACGCGCTCATGATCGGCGAAATCCAGGGGATCAAGTTGGTAATCTACGCGCCATTCCGGTTCTGGACCGTATTGCGATGCAATGATTTCCATTCCGCGCTGGCGCGCCAAGCGGATGATGTTGCTGCCAACGAGTCCGGTACCACCGGTGACATAGAGTCGCATACCCTTCTCCAAGGATGTGGCTTAACTGATATCAGGACTTAGCCAGGCGCTTACCCAAGTTGGCGACCAGGCGCGACATTTCTCCAAAAGCCTCGCGCATATCCTCCAGGCTCGCGTTTCCACTTTGCGCCCGGTCAATGACGACCGCTTCAGCCGCCGCGTATTCAGCACAGGCATCGGCTACATCGGCCGCGATTCCGAGCGGGATGGTTGTGACGCCGTTGCCATCGCCATGTAGCAGGTCGTTCGGATAGACGTCAATGCCACCGACTTGCACTGGCAGGTGCAGGTCGAGCAAGTGCATATATCCGTGCGCGCATACTACGCCATCGTAAAAGACCGGGAAGCCAATGCGCTTGATCTGCTCGAGATCTCTGCCGGGTCCGTTCGTGACCAGACCGACCGCGCCAAATGCTTTGAAAGTATTGCTGAAAACATCGCCGAAATTTGCGGCGGCGCCGGTGTTATCGAGATTCTGCAAGACGATCACTGCCGGACCTGACAAGTCCTCGAAGCGGCTTATCAGATCCGGTAGCTTCGGGACATCGCGATCCGGAGGTTCGGTAAAGGTGCGGCAAGTCGCGGTGGAGGCGAAACCCACCATGGGCGGCAAATCCGGGAAGGCCGCCTTAATCTCCCGGGTCATGAAGCCTTGATTGCGCGGACGGATTTCAAATAGCTCTATGACGTTACAGATTGTCGCTGTGTCAAACTTTCTCAGTTTTTCTAGTACGTTTGCATGCATATTGGCGTTCGCTCCTTGATCAAAAGGGATGCCGGGACCAGTTTACCGTTGACCGCATTTCTTGGCTTCGGCGCGCATCGTTTCGACATATAGCGTCTGGCTCGGCATCACGTTGGATACATTGCAGTTTTCGCCAAACATTGCGAAGTAGTTGGTCAAATTGTCGTACCAAAGCATGGGTCCTTCTTTGGGCGAGGTTGCTTCAAAGACCAGTTTCTCCAAGCCGAGTTCGTCCACGACTTTGCCGATTACCTGGGCTGCCCATTGGCCCTGAAGGTCAAATTCTTCGTGGTCGATCATGACGATGAAGGCGCCGTCTTCCAGGGCGGGCGCTACACCTCGCAAGATCTCGTCCGCAGACGAAGGCCGTTGCGGCAGGCTCCTGTCCCAATGCCAGATCGGGTGATGCTCCTGGATGATGCGCATGTCGTTCTCCAAGGCGAATTTGCGCCAGGTTTTCCACTGCGCAGGGCTGATTTCGTCGGTGGTATTCATAAATTCGATAACGCGGTAACCCAGTTCGCGCGCAGCGGCAATCGCCTCTTCGACAACGCCGTTCTGGTATGCCGTCATGAAGAAGCCGTGGTCCAGGTAAGGCTCGACGCCGTAGCGCTGATAAGTCGCGATCTTGCGTTTCAGCCAGTCGTGCGGGCTGTAGATGACCTGCGAGGTTACGATTTTGACATAATCCAGTCGCTGCCCGGCGACCTCGAGGAAGTCTTCCAGCTCGGTCAAGCCCATGCGCTCGATGTATCGCGGCGCCTCATCGTAACCGACATCTTTCAGCCAGGTCTGCCGCAATTGACGCGGCTTTTCGAAATACGGCAGCTTGAATACGTCACTCATAGAACGTGTCGGCATCATTTCTCTCTCTTTCGGAGCTTGGCGTCCGCCATAAGCTCAGAACCAATCTATCATTATCCCCAGCGCGTCAAGATTCCATTCCGTCAGCAGATCATAGGCGGCCCCAATTTCGCCCCAATGAAAGCGATGACTTATCAACGGGGCGACCTTGACGCGCCCATTATGGAGCAACTGCAATGCGGTACGCTGTTCATCGCGCATGGTCCACCAGCCGGGCGCCGAAGAGAGTCGAGCGGCAGTGTCAATATGCGCCCCTATCAGGGTGATTCCCTTTTTGTGCACGCGCTTGTAGAAATCAAATGATTCGGTCGCTCCCCGCGAGCTGCCGAGCAAGGCAATTCTGCCGCCAAAGGCAGTGATGTCGCAGGCAGTTTGCAAGGCAGCGGGATTCCCGGTGGCTTCAACCACAACCTGGAAGCTATCGGCAAGGGCGCCGGTCGCGATTGAATCTTCTGCCGCCTTTGCAGCCGAAGCAATTTCGTCAGCGCCTAATTCATGCGCCAGATTCAGGCGGCCTTGGTGATTATCGATGGCGACCGCAGGCATGGCGCCGGCAAGGCGCAAAACCTGCAATGCCAACTGGCCCACCAATCCCGCGCCGAGCACGGCAGCCGCTTCGCCCAGCTCGAGGCGCGTTTTGCGTACCGCTTGCAGCGAGGTCGCCAGGAGTTGAAAAAAGGTCGCATGCTCATCGTCAAGCTTAGGCGGCAGTTGATGGCAGAGCGCCTCCTTGACGAGTGCATGGCTGGCATGGCGCGATTTGCTGGCCACCCTGTCACCGATTTTAAGGCTGCGGACATCGGCGCCGACCTGGACAATCTCCCCGACATGGCTGTAACCGACAGACTTTGGGTATTGAACCGCAAGACCTGGCAGATTCAACATAATCGCGCGCTCGGTGCCGGGGCTGATCAAGGTCTTGGTCGTCCGAAGCAATACTTCGTCGGGCGCCGGGGAGGGCAATTCGTCGGGCGTCAGTCGAATGACGCCGGGTTGAATAACGAAGGCGCGCTGAATTTCAGTTGTCATATCTTGGTTTAGCCTTTGCTGCCGTCTAATCTTAACATGTTGAGCAGAATATCGCAGGCCGGGCGCCGCAAAGCCGCCGTGTGCAATCTTCGATAGCGAATGGTATATTTGGAATCGAAGTGTGGCGCAGGGATTGGTAGGACGGAAGATGCGAGCATCCAAACTGGTTCATATTGTCGCCTGCCATGCCGAAGGCGAAGTTGGAAATGTGATCGTCGGGGGCGTAGCTCCACCGCCGGGAGAAACCATCTGGGAGCAGGCGCGCTGGATTGATCGGGACCAAAGCCTGCGCCGCTTTGTCTTGAATGAGCCGCGCGGCGGCGTCTTCAAGCATGTTAGCTTGCTTGTGCCGCCAAAGCGCTCGGACGCGGCCTATGGCTTCATCGTCATGGAGCCCGAGCATACGCCGCCCATGTCCGGATCTAACTCGATCTGCGTCGCGACGGTGCTGCTAGACAGCGGCATGATTGAGATGCGAGAACCGGAAACGACGTTCTTGCTGGAAGCGCCGGCGGGCCCGCTGCGCGTCCGCGCATTTTGCGCGGATGGCAAAGCGCAGAGCATCGAGATCGAAAACGTGCCGTCGTTTGCCGACCAACTGGATGTTAAGCTCGAGCTTGAGGGACAGGGAACGCTGACTGTCGATACGGCTTATGGGGGGGATAGTTTCGTCCTGGTTGACGCCGGCGCGCTGGGATTTTCTGTCGCGCCCGACGAGGCGCTGGACCTGGCGAAAATGGGACGGAAGATCACTCTTGCCGCGAATGAGCAAATTGGCTTCCAGCATCCCCTACACGAGGCCTGGAATCATATTTCTTTCTGCCAGTTTACGTTGCCAATCGAGCGACAAGGCAAGGTCTTGACCGGGCGCAACACGGTGGCTATCGATCCGGGCAAACTGGATCGGTCGCCTTGTGGAACGGGCTGCTCGGCGCGGATGGCCGTATTGCACGCGCGGGGGGAAATGGCGCCGGGCGATCACTTCGTCGCGCGCTCGATTATCGGATCGCGATTCGATTGTCAAATCAATGATGTAAGCACTGTCGCCGGCCGCGAAGCGATTATCCCCAGCATTCGGGGACGGGCGTGGATTACCGGTACGCAGCAACTGATGCTCGATCCGGACGACCCCTGGCCGCAAGGTTATCGCCTCACCGATACCTGGCCGCAGATGTGATTCTCTAGAAGTAAGCTTCGTCGCTGATGCGACGAGACGGTATATTAGATTCTGTGGCGCCAGTCTCGCTTACAATTCGCCGGATACGCGCCGAACGGCTAATTTAGACGGTTTAGCCAAACGGTCATCTGGCCGTCTCCGCGATGTCCCCAGGCGTAATACGGGATCGCGGTGAACCTGACGGTGTTCCCGCGGGGACCAAGGGCATCGCCCTGAATTGTTGTGATGCCGCCAAGCAAATCCGGTACGCGCTCGGCGCGCAACAGACGCGATTCATCCAGCGCCAGGTCAAGCACGGGGGCATCGTTGTCCGCTGCTTCAAGGGCATAGACCAGCGGTCCGCGTTTGAGCGCCACTTTGTCCTTCAACTCGTCTACTGCAGGATGCGCGACAACAGGGCGAATACGCATCGGCAGGCTCAAGCGGACGCGCGTGCTGCCCTCCCAGACGCGATAAACAGTCGCATATCCGGCTTGTATCTCAACTGGAATATCTTCGCCGTCAACGGACAAGCGAGGCCCATCGGCGGGCTCGTCGAGGTAGCGATAGAGATCGCTGGGCAGCGGCTTTCCATACGGGAAAGACTGCGCGAATGACGGAATGCGCAATTTGAGGGCGAAGTCGCATGGTTTTGAGACGGCGATATCAAATTCGACCTCCCCGTCCCAGGGGTAGTCCGTGGTCTGCGTGATGCCGATGTCCACGCCGCCCAATCTGATTGCTGCCTCGCCCCCCACGTAAAGATTGACGTAAAGCGCTAGGTCGCGCTGAGCATAGATATAGCCGGACAGCGAGGGCAACAGTCGTACGACATTCGTCGGACAGCAGGATGTCTGGTACCAGGGCTGACGGCTCATCGCTCGTTCCCGATTGAAAGGATATTCGCCGTCGCATGCCAGGGGATTCACGTAAAAGAAGGAAGTCCCGTCCATGCCGACGCCGGACAAGAATCCGTTGTACAACGCGCGTTCCAGGATGTCGATGCACCTCGCATCGCCCGACAACAGGAAGAGGCGATGGTTCCAGAGGATGTTGGCTTGCGCGGCGCAGGTTTCATTGTAGGCGGTCAAATTCGGCAACTCATAGTTGTCGCCGAAGGCTTCGCCTTCGTGGCGAGCGCCGATGCCGCCGGTCAAAGCCAGTTTCTTGCCGACGACGTTGTCCCAGAGGGCGGTCACGGCCGATGCATAGGCGGCGTCAGCGGTTAAGGCCGCAATATCAGTCATGCCCGCATATAGGTAACCGGCGCGGACGGCGTGGCCAACCGCCTCGGTTTGTTCGATCACGGGCAAGTGATCTTGGCAGTTGGGACCGTAAAGCTCCCGTCCATTGGCGCGGCCTCGTTCATCGAGGAAGAATTTCGCCAGATTCAGGTATCGCTGTTCGCCGGTGACTCGGTAGAGGCGCAGCAAGCCAATCTCGATTTCCTGGTGCCCGGGTACATCCCGTCGCTTGCCGGGACCAAAAACGGAGTCGATCAAGTCGGCGTTTTTGAGCGCGACATCAAGGAATTTTCGCTTGCCGGTGGCTTGGTAATAGGCGACTGCGGCCTCGTACATGTGGCCGACATTGTATAGTTCGTGATTGACGGCCAGGTTCGACCAGCGTTCCGGTCCGCAGTGTTCGTCGATATTGACTGGGTCGATGGTGCGCGCGGTATATAGATAGCCGTCGTCTTCCTGCGCCGCTGCGAATTTGTCAATCAGATTGTCGACGTATGATTCCAACTCCTGTTTCTGCGCAATCTGCAGGGCATAGGCGGCGCCTTCCACCACTTTGAAGACATCGGAGTCGTCATAGAATATGCCTTTGTGCGGCCCTTCCATCAAACCGCCTGCTTTGGCGAAATTGTCGATGCGCCCGGTTTCTTCGCATTTCGCAAAGTCGTACGGGATGGTCACGTTCACAGCGGTATCAATTCGCGGCTTCCAGAATTTGTCCTGAATCGTCACGCTGGTAAATGGTACGGGCGTGATTGGATAATCGCGAATCTCGTCGCTCATGCTTCATCCTCTTCGGTCTGCACAATGGGAAAGGCCGCGATTCTCAGTTGAGTTGAACCATAGGGAACCAGCGTGAGCTGCTCGCTTGGCTCGTCAGCAGGATGCGGACCAATGTCAATATCGGCGGCGGAATTATCTTTCAGGGTCCAGCCAGGCAGGCGTTTTGCCATCGCGTTCAATGTGACCGGCGGATGGTCCGTGGCGAAGGGAATCTCCGAAGGCGCCGCTTCCGTCACTGTTAGACCGGCAAGCACGGTTTCCTGATCGGGAATCAAGGCGTAATTCCAGGGCGATTTAGGATATATCTCCCAGTCGGCATGGGGGATTTCCCCGGCGATCTGCTTCCAGTCTTCGTCGATTTTCGAGCCAAAAAGCAAGGGACCGCGATAGACAGACAGCAGTCCTTTGTGTCCGGAACGCAGGCGAACGTCCATTGGCAGCTTAAGCAAGACGCTGTCACCCGATTGCCATGTTCTGCTCACTTGGTGGAAGTTGCCCGCGCGGCGCAGCGTGGATGTCTGGCCGCCGACGGTCAGCGCCGCTTCATGCGCCCAATCCGGGATTCGCAATCTCAGGTCAAATTCGCAGGGGGAGTCCAACTCGAAGGCAAAGTGGATTTCTCCCTTGAAGGGATAATCGGTCGTTTCGGTTACCGTTATGGCGATGTCTTCCGCGACCGTGGTCTTGACTTGGCAGGGCGCGTAGGCGACCGCCGCCAGTCCAGCGTCGGGCGTCGCCATGAAAAGGCTCTTGGCGAATTTGGGCCAGGCCTGGTGCATGTTGGCGGTGCAACAGCCGAAATGCGGCTCCAGGCCGAAGATATTGGAGTCGTCGGTGTTGTCGGTCCAGTTGCGCTCCGCGACGGTCGCCAATACTTGATTAACTTGTTGATCGTATTGATGGGCCCACATATCGGGCGTGAAAGTGGCGGGAAAGGCATTGAAGGCGACGCATTCCAGTTGGTCGCCGAAAAAGGGATCGCCCAGAATGCGCATCAACTCTTCCAGCGAGAACATGTACTCGCCGACGGCGCAAAGCTCGGTACCGCTGACCGGCGCTGTGCCGTTGAGATGTTCGTCGCCGCTGAAGACGCCGTTGGGCTGGCCATGATGCCGCAGCAGGTTTTCGATGCCCAGGCGCGACGCCATGCGGTGCCAGGCTTTGCCGGTTTGCACGTAGAAGACGCCGCCGGCTTTGAGCCCCATCGCGTTGTTGGGACCGTGCGTCATCATCCCGTGATTCCACTCTTGCAGCGGTAGCACATGACGCAGGCTGTAATTTGCTTGCAGGTCGGGCCAGTCGAGCGCGCTGTCAATTAGTAACTGGGCCAAGTCCAGGAGGAATCCGTCACCGGTGATATTGTACAGCCAGTGCACTGCCAGCACATTGTCCATCGCGCGCGCCCAGCCCCACAGGTACAGCGGCTTTACAGGCAAGGCGCGAAGCTGATAGCGGAAGTAGTTGGTCATCAATTGGGGGACGCGCTGGTCTTCGCTGACTTCGTAGTGCATCATCAGCACCTTGAGCATAATCATGCGCGGCCACCAGTCGGGGTCGCGCGGGCCGAAGTAGCCGCGCTCGTCTTGACTGTTCAGAGTCCATTCGATCCATGGCTCGACTTTCTTCAGCAGGCGCTCGTCATCAAGCAGGTGGGCGAGGGGAAGCAAGCCGTCGAGATAATAGGGTCCGCGTTCCCAGGATTCGCCGTCGCCGCCCAGCCAGCCGCTGTCCGGACCCACCGACGGCCAGAACTCGTCGAGGTGGCCGGTGAGGCCGTCCGCCTGTACCCGCAACTGATTTAGCAGCCATCCGCGCGGCTTAATGGCGCCGAGGGGCAAGGCTTGGAATGCGGCGGGATACAGCGGTTCGCGATTCTTCGGTAGCTTGTCCATAGAGCACCTCTGCGGTTGGGGGTCGTTAATTCTTGACGGCGCCGCCCATCAGCCCGTCCATATAGTAGCGCTGCAGCAGCAGGAAAATGGCCAGGCTGGGAATGATGGAGACGATTACGCCGGCTTGCAAGGCGCCCCAATTAACGGATCCCCAAAGACCGCTTCTAACCATAGTAAGAAAAACCGGTAAGGTGAAATTGTCCTGATTAGTCATGAAAATTAGCGCGGCCAGGAATTCGTTCCAGGAATTGATGAAGGCATAGATGGCCACGGTGACGATACCTGGCAGAACGAGCCGCAGCATCAGGCGATAAAGAATGCTCAGCGAACTGCAACCATCCAGCAGCGCCGATTCTTCAATCTCCTGCGGAACGGCCAGAAAGCTGTTGCGCATCAGAAAGATGCCAAAGGGCAACTGAAACGTGATGTATACCAAAGCGAGACCGAAGAGCGTGTCATGCAAATCGACTTGGACGATCATGACAAAAAGCGGGATCAAGATCGATTGAAAGGGGATCATCAGAGTGGAAAGCACCATGATGAACAGCACATTCTTGCCGGGAAAGTTAAAACGCGCGAATCCATAGCCGCCTAATGTGCTCAACACGATGCTGCCGACGACCGTAATCAACGCAACCACAGTACTATTGTAAACATGCTGAATCACGCCGAGATTCTCGCGATCTTTTTCGCCGGCTCGGCCAAAGGTCGTGAGCTCGATATAGTTGTCGAAAGCGATGACTGTGGGAAAATAAGTTGGTGGCACGGCCATTGCCTCCGAGGGCAATTTGATTGAATTCAGGAAGGACCAGAGAATGGGAAACAGGAAGAGAAAAGCCAGAACAACCAGCACAAGGTAACGCAGCGACAAGAGCGCGCGGCGCCGCATACGCCGAATTTCCTGATGGGTTCGCCCGGCCTGTTCCGCCTGCATTGACCTGGTACCCATTTATTCCTTTTCCCTTAAGACATATAACTGAGCGCCTGTCAGCGCGACCAGGATCCCAAGCAGAACGATTGACATGGCCGCGCCGTAACCCATCTTGAAATAGGTAAATGAGTTGTTGAAGATCCAGAAGACGATGGAAATTGTACTATTGCGGGGTCCGCCGCGCGTCATGATATAGAACTGATCAAATGCCAGTACCGACCCAATCACGGAAAGGATCAAAGCCAGCGCGATGAAGCGACGCATCAGTGGCAAGGTGATGTAAAACAACTTTCTGAAATAACCAGCGCCATCGACCTCGGCCGATTCGTAAAGTTCATCCGGGATGGCCTGCAAGCCCGCCAGCAGCAGGATCATGGTGAAGCCGACTGTCTTCCAGACCACCGAGAGAATGATGACGTTCATGGCGGTATTGGGTCGGCCCAGGAAGAGCTGCGCCTTCGGGATCAAATTCAAGTCCAGCAAGATCTTGTTGAATATGCCGATCCGATCATCCAGCATCCAGACCCAGAGCAAACTCGATACGCCCAAGCCGATCACAACCGGCATAAAAAATATGGTGCGGAAGATGCCGATATAGCGAATATTATGGCGGACCAGTGAGGCCAGGATGAAACCTAGAATAAAAATAGGCGGCGTAATGAACAGGGTGTAGCGAAAGGTGAAATCGAGGCTCTTGAGATACTGCCTATCGCTTGCCAGATCGGTGTAATTGTCTAAGCCGATAAGTGTATGTTCGCCAAAAAGAGGCCAGTCGTGAAAGGACATAACGATGGTCATAATCAGCGGGATGATGAAAAACACTATCACGAAGGCGACAGTCGGGGTGACAAACAGTAGCCCGGTCAATTTGCGGCGCTGTTCCCAACTGAGATTCAAGAGCGTGGATTGCCTAAGCAACAGGAGCTTCTTTCATTCGACATTTTAGCGGGGTTGCGACGGAAAGAGCGCCTGCCAGACCAAAGCCTGGCAGGTGCTAAAAGCTGAAAGGCTAGCCTTCCATAATCTGGGTGAAACGCTCTTGTCCCAGTTCCAGGGCGCCGTCGATATCGCCATCCAGGATCCCCACTTGCAGCATTTCCAGCCAGGGACCGTTGGGATCGTTGAACAGGTCGTTGTAAACCGTGGTGTAAGGTGTATGTCCCACTGACAGCGCGCTGCCGGAGGTGACAAAGCGCGGGTCGGCCCGGGAATACTCATTATCAGCCAGCGAAAGCCGGACGGGGATCTGGCCATTGGCGGCGTAAATTTCGATCTGCGGTTCCTCGGTCAATGTCCACTCGATAAAGCGCCAGGCTTCCTCGACATGTTCCGTGCCGCTGGGAATAGCAATGACATCGCCACCGCCGAATGACGCGGTGCCGCCATCTTTGCCCGGGATATGGAACAGGTTGAAGTTGATTTCGGGAAACTCGTTCTTGTATCGGGTGAGACTGAAGTTGCCCGTTCCCGCCATGCCGATATTGCCGCCGGCGAAGGCGTTGGTGAAGTTGCTGCCGTTGTCAATGCTGGCGCCCTCGGGCACGAGGCCTTCTTCCCAAATCGTGTTATAGAACTCAAGCGCTTCGCGCACGACCGGATCTTCAATCAAAGTCGGTCCGGAATAGTCGTCGCTGAGGACATCGCCGCCGCTGGCCCAGATGAAAGGCAGGAAGGTGAAGGCATTGCAACCGGCGCAGCCCAAAGAGAACCAATAACCGTAAATGTCGTCGCCGAGCGCGTCAATGGCGCGCATCGCTTCCAGCATTTCACCCCAGGTTGATGGTGGATTGTCGGGGTCCAGGCCTGCTTGCTCAAACAGGTCGACATTGTAGATGATGAAGGACCCATCTACAGCGGTCGGGACCGCATAGTTGCGCCCCTCGTACATGCCCAGTTCCATGTGAGCAGGCGTCAGATCGTCAGCATAGGGCAGTTCCTTGATGAAATCAGTGATATCAACCAATTGACCGGCCGACGAAAACGCCGGGGTGTAGATGAGGTCAATGCTGGCGATATCGGGCGGTTCCCCCGCGGCGATAGCGGCGCCCATCTTGGTCACGAACTCGCCGGAGGGGATGACGGTCAGTTCGACCTGGCTGTCGTTGTTGGCGTTCCACTCATCAACCAATTTCTGCGTCTGGAAGCTGATCGTGCGAACCCACATCGACATGTTGATCTGGTCGTCCTGCGCCGCGAGCGGCAGGCTGCCGAGGCAAATCAAAAGCGACAAGAGAACCAAAAGCGTTTTTCGAAGTGACATTTTCTACTCCTTTGTTTTTATGACTCTGTGAATGGAAACTAGACCTTGCATCTAAGTATTGTAGCCCAAGCAACGCGCATATATCAAATATGAATTAAAGATTGGGTGCATTTCAATATTTTGGCAATTAACCGCCGAGAACACCGAGATTTAACCTCAGGCCTGCCAAACAGGGGGCGATGTAGGGGCGTTTGACAGTCAGTGTCGGCGGTGGCTCGCCCTCCCGCC
>JAPOOU010000019.1 GCA_026713245.1 Chloroflexota bacterium | reverse complement strand
CCCGTATATACATACTGTATCTATACAGTTACTCAAAAAGGGGGCAAAATCAGGGCATTTTCCCAGCATTTGAGGGCAGATTGCACGCCAAACTTCTAATACCAATCAAGCCTTACAAGGCTCACGTTCGTTGCGCGACTCGGGGTTGCTCGTAGGGCCCGTGGACACAGCCCTTCGACACTGATCGCCGACACCCACTAGGAGGTCAGTCGTCCTTGCCCATGCCTTCGTCAATTCGGTCACGGATCTTAGGCCGAGAACTGAAAACGGTCTTTCACCCGAAACGAATTCGTTGCCGGCCGGTCGCGACTATCACGAGAAATCGCCTGATGATACAATCGCGTTGCTCAAGCCAATTTGAGGATGAAGATGGACAAACTTCGCGTAGGATTCATCGGAACGGGAAGGATTTCGGATCTGCACGCGCTGGCCTATCTGGATGATCCGCGAACGGAAATCGTGGCGGTATGCGACCGGAGCATTGACTTGGCACAGGCGCGCGGTCGCGCCTGGCAAGTGCCGGATTCCCGCGTTTTTAACGACTACTACGATCTCCTGGCGCTGGATGACATCGATCTGGTCGAGATCCTGTTGCCGCATAACCTGCACTGTCAGGCGACCCTGGACGCGGCAGCGGCGGGCAAACACGTCTCAGTTCAAAAGCCGATGGCATTGACCGTTGCGCAAGCCGACGCCATGATCGACGCGACGCGGCAAGCCGGTGTCTTATTCAAGGTTTACGAAAACTTCATTTTCTATCCGCCCGTACAGCGAGCCAAAGCGCTGATAGACAGTGGCGAGATCGGGGACTTGCTAACGATCCGCATCAAGAGCAATTCCGGCATCAGCCCGACAGAGTGGGATGTGCCGAATGCTGCCCTGGCCTGGCGCTACGATCGGGACGAATGCGGCGGCGGGCCGCTGGTATTCGACGACGGTCATCACAAGTTCGCGCTGGGTTGGCATTTTATGGGCATGGCCGAGCAGGTGCACGCCTGGATCGGCAGCACGGAAGTCGCCCCCGGCATGGTCCTCGACGCGCCCGCGATCGTCTCGTGGAAGTTCCCCAACAACCGTTACGGCTCCCTGGAAGCGGTTTATTCACCCGAACTGGTCCTGGAAACGCGGCAATACGCGCAAGACGATCGTGTGGAATTGACCGGTACCAAAGGCGTGATCTGGGTGACGCGGGGCCACGGCAAAATGATGGATCTGCCGCCGGTTGTCATGTACAAGGACAGGCAAACGCGCAGTTTCTCGGATATGCCAGTCGGCTGGGAACACAGCTTTATCAACTCGACCCGCCACTTTATCGATGCCTATTTTGCCGGCCAGGCGCCGGCGCTCACGGGGGAAGAGGGGCGCGACGTCTTGCGCTTCGCCCTTGCCGCGCAAGAATCCGCCCGTACAGGACAAGCCGTCGCGCTCTAAACGGCCAAATCGCCGGGCGCTCAGATCTCACGAACCGTGATTGTCTCGCCTTCCATACTGGTGATCGTGGCCAAGGCTTGAATAGGCACGTCGTGTTTTTCCAACATGCGCTCGCGCCCGCCTTCAAAGGTCTTTTCAACGACAACGCCCACGCCAACCAGATTGGCATTTGCGCTGGCGACTATGCGCGCCAGGGCCAGGAGGGTCTGCCCCGTTGCCAGGAAATCGTCGATGATCAGGACGTTTTCGCCGGCATGCAGGAATTCCGCCGCTACCAGCAGCAGGGTCTCGCCGCCCTTGGTATGGCTGGGCGCAGTTTCAAGATACACCGGACCAGCCATGGTTATGGGCTTTTTCTTGCGCGCGTAGACTACCGGCACGCTCAATTCGATACCGGTCATTAGAGCTGGCGCGATCCCGGAAATCTCGGCGGTCAAGATGCGGTCAATCGCTACGTTGGAGAAGCGCCGGGCAAAGGCCTTGCCCATGCCTTCCATCAGCGGCGGATCAAGCTGATGGTTGATGATGCTGTCCACCTTTAGGATGCCGCCACCGAGGTTTTTACCCTCAGACCGTATACGTTCGATCAATGCTTGCATCGCAGATCTCCTGATTGCTCGCTAATCTCTGCACTTGGCGCCACGGTGGTATCCACTATCCGGCCAAAATTCGTGTGATCTGTTCCAGATGATCCAAATCGTGCAAGCCAACTTGCATCACGGCATCGGTCATGGTGAAGCTGCCGCGTTCCGGATGGACGCCGTCGCGTTCCCACTGATCCGGCGTCAGAGCCGCGAAGAAGGTGATGGTCTCCTGTCTCGACGCTTTGAATTGCTCACAGGCCTTCGCAAGCTGCTCCTGCTGATATGCCCGCTCAACAGCCATTGCTTCGTGATCATAGGCGGGCAAGCTCGGGTGATCCTCGCCCAGCATCATCTTGGCGCGGCTGCGGAAGATTTCATCGAAATCACGCAAATGACATGCGATTTCGACAATGGACCAGCCAGCCGGCCCGTCGCGCAAATCATGCGCTTGTTCTTCGCTGACGCAGCGCAAAATGTGGCTCAATACCTCGCCGGTCAAGCGCATTGCGCCGATATGACGCTCCCGTACTTGCCCCAAATTTGTCGTGCCCATACTCATCTGCATTTGCCTTCATTTCAATTAAGGAAGATGCAACTCATTCTAACGATTGCTCCTTGATGTTGCCAGGAATCCTGATAACCATATGGGAAGGCCTCAGCGGATCGCCCACAGCAGCGCCCGGTTGTCGCCGGCGCCGGAGACAAGCATGGCGCCGGCAGGATTGACGGCGATGCTCAAGACAGGTCGTGTGTGGGCGCGCGCGCAGTGCCGCTGGCGGCTGTCGGCAAGATCCCAGAATCGCAACATGTTGTCCCGCCCGCCGCTCGCCAATAAGGAACCATCTCGAGAGAATGCGACCGTATCCGCGCCATCGGGATGCCCTGGCAATGTTTGAGGCGGAGCGGAATTCCGCAAGTTCCAGATGCGAATGGTCCCGTCCTTGCCAGCTGAAGCCAGCTTCGTTCCAGCCGAGTCCAGGGCAATCTCTCGCACCCAATCCTCATGTTTGCCCAGTATTACACCCTCGTTCCCTCCCGCAAGATCCCATGCGCGAATGGTCCCGTCGCGGCCAGCGGAAAACAGCGCGCGGCCGCTCCGATCAAAGGTCAGGGATGTCACTTCACCGGAATGTCCAGTGAGCACGTGTTCAGCTTTCAAAGTCGCCGGATGCCACAGGCGAATCGTATGATCCGCGCTTGCGGTCGCGATCAGCGAACCATCGGGACTGAAGGCCACGTCGTCGACCGAGTCCTCGTGCCCGTACGCGCTGCTACGCTCGATGATGTCGTTTTCGTGAAATGTCCACAGTCTCAGGGCGGTATCAGAGCCGACCGACGCCAGCCCGGCGCCGGAGGGATCAAAGGCGATTCCCTTGACGGGCGCGCTTTGCGCTTCCAGCCGAAACTTGGGCCGGCCGCCGAAGGCATCCGCATAAACCGCGATGCCGCCGCCGCCGCAGATCGCCAGCATGTCTCCCAAAGGCGACCACCGGACTTGCGATATCCAGCCGAAGCCGACCGAGCCCAGCGGCTTGAGCGCATCAATGTTCGCGACAGTTATTCGTTTCATTCTCCAGGTTCTCTAATCTGACAAGCCCCCTTGCCCGCGCAAGGAGAAAGCCCGTTATTTTTTGTGAGCGCGGTAGACCCTTTCGCCGCCACCGAGCGGCTGCGCTTGCGATATTTAACTGGCAAGAACCAACTATAGCATACGGGTAAAACAGACCCATAAACTTGATCCCGCAGTATCGTCATTTGCCGCTATAATGGCGGCGGATTCACGCGCCGAATAGGGAACGATTACCCATGCCCAAGACGATGGTATCGCTTACGGACATCCGTCAACTGGAGAGAATGCATCAGCAGCGCATTCCTCCAGCGTTCATGGACGAAAATTCGCATATGAATGTGCAATTCTACGTTCACGTGGCCGAACAAGGGCTGAGCGAATTTCTGCGTCGAGTTGGCATGGGCGAGCTTTATGCCGCAGCCGACAGATTCGGAAATTTCGCCTTGGAACAGCACATCCGATACTACGCCGAAATCTTGACCGGGGATCAGGTCAGCGTACATGTGCGCGTGATTGATGTTTCGCCAAAACGCAGCTATATGATGGCCTTCCTGATCAACGATACGCGCGAGCAACTGGCGGCGACAGTGGAAGTGGTCATGATGAATATCGATATGGTACGGCGCCGGGGAGCGCCATTCCCTGACGACGCCAAAGTCGAGCTGGAGACTTTGCATGCCCGGCACCGCGACTTGCGCTGGGAGGCGTCGGTGTGCGGGGTGATGCGCGCTTGAACGCGCGCCGCCAGTCCGTCGCGCGCGCGCTTTGGCTCATCGCCGCAAATACTCGCCAATCGCATCCAGCGCCGGCTTCGGGCGGTAGTCTGCATCCCAGATACCAAAGTGATGCTCCGGATTGTCCGAACTTTCACAGGGAGAGGGATAACAAGTCGCCGTCAGCGGGAAGTCAAAGGCGGTCCAAATCATCCATCCCAACAAGTCCGCTTTTTCGCTGGCGGAGATAGCGGACGACAAGGCCTGCGCCTGCCCTGCCGGGGACAGATCGCCGAAAGTGCTGTAGCCCACCTCCCCCAACAGAATAGGTTTGGCTGTCGAAAGCTGCAATTGGCGGATTCGCCGCCGCAAGTCCTCGGCCGAGGACCAATGATGAAAGCTGACAAAATCGACAGCGGGCGCGGTGGAATGAGCCTCGTTTAACCAGCCAGCCGTCAACAAATGATTCTTGTCAATCGAGCGAAGCAATTCCGCCGTTTGCCGCAGCCAATCCAGCACCTGTACGCGCGCAAAGCGACGCTGCAAAATACTCCGCGACCCATAGTCGATATCGCCCTCGTTGCGTAGATCCCAAGCCATTATCGCCGGCGCCTCCGCATAGCGGCTGACGATGATTCGCGTCTGCTCCCGCACATGAGACGGATTTCCATAGAGGGGAATCTCGGTGAGATCGGGCATATCGTTTAAGGTCACGATCAGCCGAAAATCGAGCTCAGCCGCGAGGCGCATGATGTGATCCAGGCGTTCAAAGGCCGCGGGGCTTGGCTGGTCAAGGGCGTCAGGGCAGGGGAAGAGCGCGCCGTTCCACAAGAAAATTCGCAGCGAATTGAACCCGGCGTCGCGGATCAATTGCATCTCCGAGCGGATATCCGACATCTCGGACTCAAGCAGGAATCGGCGCCAGGGAGTCTGCGCGGGATAATAGTTGATGCCGCGGATCTTGTAGGCTTCTTCACCCTCTATCAGGCGCTCGCCTCGAAGCTGAATGTAGGGACGCCTGTCGGCAGCGACAAATGGAGGCAAATCTGTCAACTCGACGCAATTGTCCGCCGCAAGGGGAGTCAAGCCCAGCGATATGCTCCAAAGCACCAGCAGAAGAAGGCGTAGATTCATTTGGAGTTGCAAAGGGGTAGAGCCGCTCGGCGGCCGCGATCTCCCCACATGAGCGACGCGGCTTACGTAAACACTTCGCGCGGGAATGTCGTCAGGACATCCAGACCATCATCAGCGACCGCCACATTGTCTTCGATCCGCACGCCGCCAATACCGGGAATATAGACGCCGGGTTCGATGGTGAAGACCATGCCCGGCAGCAGTTCCTGTCGATTGCCCGCCACGATATTGGGCAATTCGTGAACGCTGAGACCAAGGCCATGTCCCAAACGATGAATGAAAAACTCGCCCAATCCCGCAGCTTCAATCACATCGCGGGCGACGCGATCCACTTCTGCGCAAGTGACGCCCGGTCGCGCGAATTCGCGGGCGGCTTTGTTGGCGCCATGCACCGCCTCTACCATCTCGCGCATTTGCTCGGTCGGCTGCCCGACGCAAAATGTCCGCGTGATATCCGCGGGGTAATCTTCAAAGCGCGCGCCGAAGTCGATGAGCAGGAATTCATCTTCGCCCCAAACGCGATCACCGGTATCTCCGTGCGGCAAGCCGCTCTTCTCGCCAGTCAATACCAGCATGAATGGCACGCCCTGCGCGCCGCGCTCCAGCATTTCGGCGGACAATCTATCGGCGATTTGCCGCTCGGTCATCCCGGGCCGCGCCCAGTCCATCGTCGCTGCCAATGCCCGCTCGCTGATATCAATTGCTTTACGCATCCTGGCAATTTCTTCCGGCGCCTTGCGGGCGCGCAAGGTTAAGAACAGGTCGCCAGCGTCAATCGCTTGATCGGCGGAAACGCCCGCCCGGCTCAAGGCCAGCCACTCGAACAGGCGTAATGTTTGCCCATCCAAAGCAATCGCATTTTCCTTGAGCGCCAGGTCCGCGACCGATTCTCGAAAGGCGCTGTCATAACCATCGCGGTCCGTCCACATGAATCGGCGCGCCTCCAGATCAGGCCGAGCTTCTAACTTGGCGACTTCCAACTCGGGAATGATCAGCGACAAGCCAAAGCGGTTATACAGCGCTACGATCGGCCGTTCCGATAGATGAAAGTGTAAGCCGGTGAAATAGACCATGTTCTCGCCCGGCGCCATCGCCACGGTTTCTGCGCCGCTCTGTTCCAACAAGCTGTCCAGACGCTCTTGATAATTGATTTGCATAAGGCCTCACCTCTCAACCCAATCAGCTTACTACGAAGTAACCTTCACGACAACAGAGTCATCTCAAGAACCAGGGCAAGCGCACCACATCTTTCCGTAACCACCGAGAGCACCGACGTTTAACTCCTTTTCTGGCAAAAAAGAGGCCATGTAAGGCTTGATTGGTAATTCATTTCTCACATAGAAATAATTGCTGCAATGATACATCGATTAGCAAATTTGGGATGAAACATTGTGAAAACTGCCAAATTTTCGCCGATTCCGTCAAGCATAGCTCCCCCTCTCCCCTTGTGGGACTGAGGACAGGACAGCTTTGCAGTAACACGGTACGAAAGTGACGGGTCAGCCAAGGCTGACCCCTACCGGGACCATCGAAGTCTGAATTTGTAGCCGCTCGGCGGCAGCGAAAAGGTCCCAGGAATGCCGCGCTCACGCAAAATCGTAAGCTTTCT
>JAPOOU010000065.1 GCA_026713245.1 Chloroflexota bacterium | reverse complement strand
GCGTTGTTCGCTGGGGAGATCCGGTAGGGCGGGTGGATGCAGCCGCGAGGGAACCTCTGGCGCCATCCGCGGGGACAGATACCGGCAAAAACCGCACCCGCCGCGACCTCGAGGTCGATTTCACGCAGGACGGTCTTCCCGCCGCGCAGGAGTTGCAGATTTCGGATGGACAGTTTGGACATCGCGCCTGCATTTGATGGGTCTAGTTGCCGTCGGAGATTGTAACCCGTGTTCGGCATTCCGTCATCTTCCCCGTTCGCCTGGTCGTGTATCCTTTACGCTTGACGTGTCTTTTGCCAGTCCTCAACATGAGATCCTTGACCGACGACGGGGCTGATTTGCTCGGAGGGAGCGCTGTGGGAGGCGCAATTTGTCCTCGAATGTCCGGAAGTTGCCGTGATTTTGCCCTTTTTTGCGCAACAGTATAGATAGAGTATGGATATGGGAGGGGGGGGATGCAGCACAGAGGGCGCGCAGACACAGCCCGCCGCCGCGCCGCGGGCATGCCACGACTGTATACTTTGTGTCATCTCGCCGGGGATGGTAGACTTTAGCCTGATCGAGCGGCAGCAAGAGGAGGGCACGAGATGGAAATGACGATGACCTGCGCGGAGGAATCGCGCGCGGCGCAGGAGAGGCTGGCCGGCACCTTCAAACCGGCCGACACCTTCTTCCTGATCCAGACCAGTTTGGCGGAATATGGCGGATGGGGGGGCGAGGTCGTCAAGAAAGCCGGCGCATCCGGTGGCTTCGCGCCCTATTTGCAGCATCTGATGAAAGCGCCGCGCGCGAAGATTCTATTCATTCGGCGACCGGCTTCCGAGGGCAAGAATTTTTACATCGCGGTGAGCAATCAAGCGCGTCCCCGAATCTATCATACGATATTGTCGGACTATGATGAGCTATTGACGCTGGAGCTTGATAGCATAGGCGAGGATCGTTGCCCGCGCATCAATGACTATGACATGCACGACGAGGGCGAACTCTATACCGTTTGTACCAACGGCCGGCACGATCCCTGCTGCGCCGCGCGCGGCACGCCCTTTTATCAGGCGTTGATCCAACATGCCGGCGAAGACAAAGTTTGGCAAACGTCGCACATTGGCGGGCATCGCATGGCGGCGACCATGATCGCCTTTCCGCAGGGCATCGTCTACGGGCATCTGGATCCCGCGGATGCCGAAGCGGTCGTGACCAATCACCGCGCCGGCTACCTGCTGACACACAAGTATCGCGGGCGCGGCGCTTACGCGGGCCACCGTCTGGACGGCGACGCGCATCAGGCGGTCAGCGCGGCCGAGGGGCTTATCCGGGAGCGGGCGCGGCTTTATGCCGATGGGGATCTGCGGCTTTCGGAAGTGATCGCGACCGGCGATCAGCGCTGGCGGATCAGTTTTCTTGACGGCGGCGGAGCGCGGCATGACGCCGATGTCAACATGGGCATGTCGGCGCCGCGGCAGACGTCTTGCGGAGAAGCTCCCAAGCCTATGCCCGAACACGAAATCACGCTGTTGACCTAGTCCCGGCGCTGGCAATGGGCTTGAACTGTGAATGGCTGCGTCCAGGCAGATTCTAACTGAGAACGCAATCTGGCCGCGCCTCTTTGCTTTGCCTTGCATTAGCCCGCCCGAGTGAAGAGAACCATGTCCTACGTAGCGCCTTCGAACCAGCCGCGGCCGCGGAGCTCGCTGATGGTTTGGACCCTCAGGTTCGTCCTGCTGAGCGCGATCGGCGCGGTCTTGTTGGCCTTGCTGCTTTCGCTTCTGCTCATCGCCTGGCAGGCTGTTTTGCGGGACCGGATCGTGCCGGGCCTGCATATCGGCGAGGTCGACTTAAGCGGCATGACCGCGGCGGAAGCGGCGGCCGCGCTTCACGAAGAATTTGCTCCGCTGACCGAGAGAATATTCGTCTTGCGCGATGGCGAACGCGCCTGGCAGGCGCGGGGCAGCGAACTGGGATTGCGAATCGCGACCGAGGACATGCTGGATCGCGCCTTCGCTCTGGGGCATACGGGAGCGGCGCTCGACGATCTCATCGCGCAAAGCCGGGCTTGGTTCAGCGGCGCGCGACAGCCCCTGCGTTTGGTCCTGGATGAAAATGTCGCGCTGGATTACCTGCGCCTGTTGGCGGGCCGGATCAAGCGCGACCGGCAAGACGCCAGCTTGCGCATCGTTGCGGGCGAGGCGCGGGTTCAGGCGGGCGTGGCCGGGCGGGCGCTCAACGTACGGGCGACGCTCGCGCGTTTGAGCGCGACCTTGCGCGCGTCCGCGGAGGGCGCCGAAATTGAACTTGTGGTCGATGAGAGCGCGCCGCGGCGCTGGAATGTTGAGGCGGCGGCGCTGCGCCTGGGGACAGCGCTCTCAGGCCCGGCCCAACTCTTCGCCAGCGATCGCGATGGCGGCCCCTTGGGTCCCTGGACTGTCAGGCCCGAGCAGATACGCGCTTTGCTGAGCGTCGGCTTGCGGGACGACGGCGACGGCAAGCGCTACGAAGTGTTGATAAATGCCGAGGCATTCGGCGCGTTTCTGCGCTCGCTTGCGCCCGGGCTGATCATTATTCCGGTCGACGGCAGATTCGATTTCAATCCGGGGACGGGCGAGCTCGTCGCGCTAAGTCCATCGCGGGGCGGGCGCGAGCTGAACATCGAAAAGACGATAGCGCAGTTGGAAAAAGCGATTTTCAGCCGGGAATCAAGGTTGGCGCCGATGGTCTTCGATTACAGCCTGCCGCGCTATCACGAGGGCGTTTCTGCAGCGGCGCTTGGCATCAAGGAATTGGTGGCGGAAGCGACGACCTATTATTGGGGTTCCACGCAGAACCGGCGCCGCAACATCGAGGTTGGCGCCGCCAAGTTGAACGGCGTCATCATCGCGCCCGGGGAAGAGTTCGCTTTTAATCATTATCTGGGCGATATCAGGCCGGAGGCGGGCTTCGTCGACGGCGCGGTGATCTTTGGCGGGCGCACTGTCACGGGCATCGGCGGCGGCATCTGTCAAGTGAGCACGACGGTGTTCCGCGCGGCTTTCGGCGGCGGCTTCGCTATCACCGAGCGCAACAGCCACGGCTACCGCGTGGGCTACTATGAATACGCAGGCGCGGGGCCGGGTCTGGATGCGGCGATCTGGCAGCCGACCAGCGATTTGCGCTTCTTGAACGACAGTCCGCATCATCTCTTGATCGAGAGCGAGTTCATGGGGGCGAAAGACGCGCTGCAGTTTCGTTTTTACAGCACAAGTCATTGGCGAACGGTTGTGGAAGCGCCTATCGTACGTGATATCGTAGAAGCGCCGCCGCCGCGTTATGAAGCGAATCGGGATCTGCTGGCGGGTCAAACGCGGCAGGTGGATTACGCCGCGCAAGGCGCGGATGTCCGGGTGTATCGCAATGTCTTCGATATGGTGGGCAACTTGATCAAGCGCGATCAAGCCTATACGCATTACAAGCCCTGGCAGGCGGTCTTCGAGGTGGCGCCGGGCGATCCCAGGTTGGAGGCGGAAGAAGCTGCGGAATAGAGCCGCGCGCAGCCGGATCTAGCGGCCAGGCGCTGAGTTGTCGCTGCTTTTGCGATTGGCGTTGCAGGAACGGGGCTGCATGTACAGCCCCGTTGCGAGTGGACGTCGGAGTGGACGTCGCTAGACAAGCGTTTGGACGCGGACCGGTTCCACGAAACCCTTGAGGATCTTTTCGAGCGCCATGGTATGGCTGCAGACGCCGCGCTGCGCGAAGAACGAGGCGGTACTGGTCCATTTGCCGTCATTGTAGGTGATGTGATGGTTCTTGTTGTAGCCCTCGAATGCGCAATCGAAAGACACGATGCGAATGCGGTCGCGCTGCTCCGAATAGCGCTTGGCTTTTTTGACATCGCTGACGATATTCTGGCCCGGCGAATAAGGTACCGGGCGTCGTTTTAGCAGGGGTTTGAAGAGGTTCTCCAGGGCCATGATATGCGGGCAAATGGCGTATTTTTGGAAACCCGGGCAGGTGCAGGACCAGCGGTCGCCTTCGAGGCTCACGACGTAGGCGTTGTTCTCGCCACGGAAGTCCACCGTTAAACTATTGAAAGTTGCGCGTTCGGGCTGGCTGGCGTATTCACTGGCTTTCTGAATCTTGTTGATCATGCTGGCGTCCATTGTTGTCCCTTCTGCTAAGAGATGAGCTGTCGGAAGAATAGGAAAACGCGGCGCAGCCTATTCGCTGTGCGCCGCGTTCGCTTTGTTTTTTTCGCAATGATAGACTATCAATCAGAACGACAACCATTACCTTAATCCGTTAAGGACAGCCCGCGCCCCTTTGTGATTGCCAGATCTTAACATGTCATTGTGAAGACAGTTTTTCTACCCTTCGCGCCGATCATTTCTATGTATCCAAGTTTAAGTCAGGGTTAAATGGATGTCAAATGCGCCGCGCCGTTTCGAGCTGTAAATTCGCCAAAGTTTGAGCATTCAAATCTGCCGGCGATGGCTCATTTGCGCCTGGCAGGCTGTAGTCAGTTATCCGAGTCGCCATCAATCTTGACAGCGCGGCACTGTGGAGCGCCGTCCGGCAGCAAACCCAGGGTCAAGGATTCCACATAGATGCACTGCTGCCAGGGGATGGACATATCGGCCGCGGTATATGGCTCGAGCGTCAGTTCGACTTCCGCGCCGCGCAGCAAGGCGAAGGGCGTGGCTTGATCGCGCTCGCCCATGACAACCTGGGCGCAAGCCGCCAGCGAATCGGCGACGCCGACCTGCGTCACGGCCATAGGATTGCCAAAGAGATCGTCCTTGCCCCGTTCGTCTTTGACGGGCTTGAAGCCGGCGGCGCCGAGGGCGATGCCGCCGGTGCCGTAGCGGCCCGGGAGCAGCCAACTGTCGGTCAATATGACGCCAATGTGCCGGCCGAGACGCTGCCGCAGCGCCGCGAATATGGCCTCGGCGCTCCTAAAGGGATCGTCAGGCAAGAGCACGACCTGGCCGCTGGGGATATTGGAGCGATCCAGCCCGGCATTGGGCGATATGATGCCGCCCCTGGCGGTCAGGAGGAATCCCTGGCCGATGCCGCCAAAGACATGGTCGGCTTCGTCCAGCACCAATTGGGCGACGGGCGCGGACATGTTGTATCGCTCGGCCAGTCGACGGGCGCGCGGGCTGGCCTGGATGTCGTCAAGCTTGAATATCCGCCCGGCAGCGATGGCCGCGTATTTGCTGGATACAGCCAGGACATCGCCGTCTTGCAGTTGCAGGCCGGCGCCCGCCAGGCTATCGAGTAAGGTCTCGATCAGGTCAAAGGGACCGTCGCGTACCGGCGCTTGAATCGGGTAAACGGTGAGCGTTTCTGGCATTGTGTGAGTTTCCCGCTCGCTGGTCGAAATCGACCGCCATCTTATCACAAGTCAGGAATCCTGTCAGCAAAACCTGGGTGGGCCGCATAGCTATGCGGGCGCTACCGAGAGGATCAGGATGCGATCGCGGCTTCGCTGGGCCAGGGCGATCGCGCGGCCATCGGGACTGAAGGCCAGGTCATCAAGCGCGATCGGCAACTGGGCTGTGGGCGATTCGCTGTTCATGGCGTTAACAAATCGCAGTTGGGCTTGACCATTGGCGTCCAGGCTGGCAATTGCCAGCAGGATTTCGGCGCCTGGGACGACACGCCGACGGATGTCGAGCTGCGGCATAATCGCGCCGGCGCGGTGATAGAAGCGCAGATCTTGCCCAGTTTTGACATTAACAAGATAGAGGCTGTCGCCATTACTATAGAAGAAATCTGCCAGGTCCGGGTCCGGAATGGCCCGAAGCAATCCCTTTCCGCCCACGCCAATCAACGCTTTCGAGAACACCAGGCGACCGTCGGCGGCGTCATAAACCCAAAGCGCGGCGCGGCGGCTGGCGACGCGCTCGCCGACCAGGGCCAGCCAGCGTCCGTTCGCGCTGAAGGCGATGTCGGTCACGGGATAGGGAAAGGCATAGCGGAGCGCTGCCTCCGCGCGCGGGGCATTTTGAAGGTCATCGATCTTCCAGACAATGAGCTCGCCGGCGGGGCCCGCCAGTTTGCTGTCCGGGCCGCCGCTAGCCGCTGCCAGACGCCCCCCGTCGCCGGACCAGTCCAGCGCCGTCACGGATCCCGACAGTAAGGGTGACAATTGCATAGCCATCGAGACTGCTGCGTCTTCGTCGAGTGTGACGACCGAGACACGGCCGTCCTGACTGCCGATTGCCAGCGTGTCGTCAGTTGTCGCGCTGGCAAAGGCAAATGACATTGTCCGGAATCCATCGGGCGCGTGTTGGCTTGCCGGGAGAGGATCAAAGCCTGGATTACGGAAGAACTGCAGGCCGCCGTCCGCGAGAAGAACCGCGAGCGATTGATTGTCCGGCGACCACGCTGCTTGAAGCGGCTCGTCTGCCGGTATGATATGGCTCGTGTCCAGGCGGTTCAGGTTGGCGCTGCTGATCATCATTGCGGCATCAGTTGGGGCGTCGCCCGCCGGGTTTAGCACGTCGCGCGCCGGCGCGCTCTTTTGACTGACCGGCGCGGCGACCGGCTCCAGGTAATAGGCGTTGGCGTTGAGGTCGCTTTCGACAGTCCAGCCGATCAGTCCGTTGGTTTCAACCTGCCACCAGACAAAGGCGCCGTCGCATGCCGGTCCGTCGAGTACCGCGTCCAGGACCTGGCGCGGCGGGATTTCGCCGATCTGTCGGGCTCTGAGTTCCGGTTCCGCGCGCAGGCGATTGGCGAGCGTGCGCGAGGCGACGCGCGCGCTAGCTTTGCCGATGTCAATCCGCGGCGCCAGGAAGCCGTGATAAAGCGGCGGACAGAAGTGAACCGTGCCGCTGCTGACCTTGGCTGGGTCCAGGACGGGCAGGCGAGTACAGTCGCCAGCTAGCTCCAGCACGGAACGGCTGACCCAACCCTGCCGAAAGAAGAGCCAGTCGCCGGCGAGATTCTGTCCTAAAACGGCGTAGCTGTTTTCCGGCGAGATTTGCGATATCTGTTTGTCCCGCGGGGCGCGCCGGACATTGACGGTGGTTTCTCGCGGTCGCAGATAGCAGCCGGTGTTGGCGCCCGGCACCGTATTAACCATGGGCAAATTATAACAGGCGCCGCGCAAGTCTATGGCCGACCTCGGGATCCAGCCGCGTTGGATTTGATACCAGAAACCGGTGGCGTCGCGGCCGATAATCTCGGCGCTTTCGTCAGCAATCGGGCTGATGGTTCCAATGATTGATGCCGCCAGGCCAGGTCCGTCGTATACGGGAACGCCGACGCCATGAAAGGCGCAATTTTCGTCGGCTTCGCGGCGCTTGGTCGAATTGCCGCCGCCGTCGGCCGGGCAGCCCAGGGCAAAGTCGCCCCGAATGACGCCGAAATCTCGCGGGCAGATATCTTCGCTATCGGGTACGCCGTCGCCGTCATCGTCCATGAACAGCGAACAGCCGTCTGCGGCCGCTGCGCCGGCTTGCCGCGGGCAAACATCGACGTCATTTGCCCGACCGTCGCCATCGCTGTCGCCTCTGCTGGCTTGCGGGCAGCCCGGCGGATCGGCGTCGGGCAGCCCGGCGATACTGGGACAGGCGTCCGCGCTATCGGCCAGGGAATCGCCGTCGCGGTCCCTGACGCTGGCGATGGACGTATAGATGAGACCCGTGTTTGCGCTGGTTCCGTCGTTGGCGCATTGCTGGGTCATCGAGCCATCCGCAGAGACGTGCAGCATGACCGGGTGATCGTCGTTGATCAACCGCAGGCGGTAGACCTCGATGGTCTGCGGGAGTTGCAAGCCTCGCATTGGACGACAGCCGAGGGCAGTCGTTCTCACGTCCGTCATAAGGGTATGCGACCAGTCCTGAGCGTCGGCGAGATGCGGCAGGGCGCGCCGCGCCGCCGCCACGATATGCGCGGGTGTTTCACCTTCGCTTTGCGCGCCGGCCATCGAGCAGAGCGTCAATGTCAGCAGGGCGATCATTGTGGCGCGAGCCGCTCGGCGACAGCGAAATAGTTTGCCGCGCCCCCGCGGAATTACAAACCTGCATGTCGCATCGGAGTCGCTATTAATATAAACAGGTTTCACAGAGGTTTCCTCAGCAAGTATTTGCCCGCGCCATTGTAGCAAAGCCGCAGCTACTTGTTAGCCCTGCGTCTTCCCACCGTTCTGGGCATGCGCCTCGCAAGCGGCAAATGTGGCTGCCGGGAATGGCCGCGAGATCAGGATTTCTCGATGGCTCACGGACTTGAAAATACCCTGTATCAATGCTGCAAAGGCTGGTACATTGGCAGCTTATGCCAGGATCTTCAACGAGCCGGAACCCAAGATGCCGCGTCTCCAGGACATTTATCGAATAGACAATTATATCGACACATTCGCGCTTGGGCATTATGCGCGGGTGCTGGACGGCCTGGACCGCCGCAACGGCCAAATCATCGCCTTCAAAGTGTTGCGCCCCGAACATCTGGATGCGGAGGGCGATACGCGTTGGGAGTACCGCGCCTTTGGCAACGAGGCGCAGATTTTGGCTCGCTTGTGGCACAGTCCGCACGTGGTCAAGCTCTACGACTGCGGGTATATCTCCGATCAGGCGGAAGCCCCGCGAGCGGGCGAGATCATATCTTACCAAAACAACATTCGCGGCTTCGCGCAAGATTTGTCGCAGTACGCGGTGGCGGGCTGGCGCCCGTATTTGTCGCTGGAGAATCTGCCGCGCAATCACAGTTTGTTCTATTTGATGAAACCGAACCGTCCGAATAGCCGCAGGCGTCTGCCGACTGAAGAGGGATTGTCCCTGGCGGTGCAATTCAGCGAATTGCTTGCATTGGCGCATGCGCAGCAGATCGTCTATCTCGATCACAAGCTGGAGCATGTCTATTGGGACGGCGTGCACCTGAAAGTGATCGATTTCAACAGTTCTCGTCAACTGAGCGGCGAAAAACCGGACGAGCCCGGGCAGTACCGCAAGGACTTGCACAATATGTGTGTGGGCGTCTTGTATACGCTCTTCACCGGCATGTCGCCGCAGTTGACGTCCTTGCGCCCACAGCCGAGCAGCCGCGACGCGGTAGAAGCGCGCTATAAAGATATCGACAGTCTCGATTTCAGCATGGAGCCGAGCTTGAGCGAGGGCATCACGGATCTGTTGCAGCGTGGCGCCACGCAAGAGTTAGAGTCGGTTCGGGAATTCGTCAACGGATTGCAGCGAGTTGCGGCGCAGCACGGTTGGGACTTCCCGGATTATTATGCCAGCGACCCCAGCCGCCAGGCGCGGGAACAGATGCGCGAAGGTTTGCAGCGGCTGCGCGACGGTCATGATAGTGTGCGCGCGGCGCGGGATCTCTTTCGCGAGGCCTTGATCCAGGACGGGATCAGCCCGGATCTGGAAGAAGAATTGCGGCGTTTGGTGCTGGTGATCAACGAGATGTTGAATCAGCGCGCGGTGCCCTAGGATTTGGCCGCGGGGGCACGGAAGTAAACCCAACCAAATAATTAAAACGGTAGGGGCGACTCGCTGAGTCGCCCGATCGGTAGAATTCAATTAACATTGGGCGAGCCACGGGCTCGCCCTTACGAATCCAAACATATTTTGGAATTGCATTACTTACTTGGATTTACTGAGATTAGTGGTTTTATATGTCCGTAGTGCCGTGCGTTAAACGAAGGCTGCGAGGGGTAGCGGCGAATTGGCGAAGGCAATTTCTTGAACATGGTTGGGCAACGAATCAATACCGAACTTAGCGCGATTGACCCTCAACAGGTATGGTCCCAGGCAAGATCAGATCCGCTGAATTGAGCAGAGGCTGTTTCGCCAGCAGTTGCCGCACGGTCGATTGCTGATCCGCTGGCAGGGCCAAGGTGTTACCACCCCGGCCGTCGCGGGCGAGCGTTGGTCCCGGCTTGGGCGTCGGACGCGGATTGACTTGGGTGCTATTGAACAATGCCCTTGTTCATGGGAGGAGAGGGCTAGTCATTATGAGTGAGCGCGTCAGATTCTCCGCGCCGGTTAGACGCCGAGCGGCTGTGGAAGAGGCGGGCTTCGCTTTCGATGAACTCAATGGCGCCGGCAATGCTGGAATTGGGCGGCGTATCCGGCGGCATAATGTGTATAGCGCTGTCCGTGAGGCGCGGGCTTCGGCGGAGGTCGACGCTCGCCGCCCCGACCTGGCCGGCATGGACATCGCGCAGGAAGAGGACGTTGCTCTCAAGCCGCGTGCGCTCGTCGGGCGCCAGGCAGATTTGCAGGCGCGCGGGCGCCGAGTTCGGCCTCAGCGCCAGCCGAATGCCGGTATCTTCAAGCGTCGGCAAGCGATAGCGCCAGTCATTGGCGCCGTCGACGAGGGCCATTGTCACTTGCTCGTCGACCCGCCTGCGGTTGTGCGGATCGAGAGCGCCGTCGATATTGGCGGCGTGGTAACCCATGGCATCAAGGGCGATCAACATAGAGCGTCCGCCGGTCTGGCGACAGTGGGGGGCAGCGCTATCGCAGGCATTGCCCAGGTCGAGTATCAAAGTGCCCGGTCCTTCAGCCGGATTTAAGCGCTGAATGAAGGTGAAGAGCCGCGGCAGCAGGGCGATGTCTCCGCGCAAATTCGCGCTGTAGCGCAAGGACAAGCTCAGCGGTTTTTCCATTCTGCCTTCCGCTTTTCGATAAAGGCGCGCATGCCTTCCGCCTTGTCTTCCGATGCGAAGGCGACGAGGAAACTGCGCCTTTCGTAGTCCAGGCCCTCTTGCAGCGCCATCTCGTCGGCTTTGTTTATCGCTTCTTTGGTCAGTCTTATGGCGACTTGCGAGCGCGCGGCGACCTTCTCCGCGATTGCTATGGCGAGGTCCATGTATTGATCGAGCGGCGCCACGCGGTTGACCAAACCGCTTTGCAATGCCTCACCGGCGCCGAGCCTGCGGTCGGTGAGCATGATTTCCATCGCCAGCGCCTTGCCGACCGCGCGCGTCAAGCGTTGGGTGCCGCCGGCGCCGGGGATAATACCCAGATTGATTTCCGGCTGCCCGAAGACAGCCGTTTCCGAGGCGACGATCATGTCGCAGCTCATGGCGATCTCGCAGCCGCCGCCGAGTACATAACCCGATACCGCGGCGATGATCGGCTTGTTGATCTGGCTAAGGTCGAAGCGGTCGGCCAGGGACCTTTCCATCAACATGTCGATATGCGTTTTGCCGTCCATTTCTTTGATATCGGCCCCGGCGGCGAAGGCTTTTTCGTCCCCGGCGATGATCATCGCGCCGATGCCCGGATCGCTATCAAAGTCGAGCATGGCCCGCATCAGTTCGCCCAGAAGTTGCGAATTGAGCGCGTTAAGCGCCTTGGGACGGTTCAATCGCACGCGCCCCACGCCCTGTGCGGGACGGTCGACCAGAATGTATTTGTAGCTCATATATCGGAATCCTTCATTGCCCGTTTCTGTTCCAACGCGGCATATACTAACATACTCGTCCGCTAGCTGTCATACTCAGTTGGCTGCCGAGTGTGATAGGCAATAGTCAAGGGAATTGCCTAGGGCCGCTCTTGTGATTCAATTGTTTGAAGAAAATCCTGGATTTTCCCGGCGCCGTCTTCGACGCTGAAGCCGTCGCGCGCCCAGTCCCAATCCGATCCCGGCGTCGTGCCGACGCCCCCGGCCCGTAAGGCCGTCGATTTCCACAAGACCAGATGATTCTTGGTGAATGGGGCATAGCGCCCCGGATCGGAGGGGCCCATCATCATCGCCGTGGCCGCCCCGGCCGCCGCCGCCAGGTGCGTCATGCCGGTGTCGTTGCCGATATAACAGCGGGATTCCGCCGCCAGGGCCGCGATCTGGGCGAAGTTCAGTTGATCTATCCAGGCGATCGACGGGGCGCTCAAGCGCCGGGCGACGGCGTCGACCGCTTCTTCGTCGCCGGGTCCGCCGATCAAGATTAGCGCCGATGTCGTCTCCCGGGCCACGCGATCGAGCATATCGGCCAGTTGCGCCGGCGGGTAGCGCTTGCTGTCCATGGTCATGCCCGGGTTGCTGCCGCCGCCCGGGTGCGCGACTATGAAGGGTCTTGAAACGGATGCCGCCTTCAGGCGGCGCTGAATCTCATCTTGCGCGGCGGAGTCGACCGGCAGGTTGGCATAGGCGTGACAGGGTCGGCCGGCGACGGCGCTGATGACACGCAAATAGACGGCGCTCTCGTGTTCGCGCGCCGCGGGATCCACGCCTACGCGCAAGTTGTATCCAAAGCCGCGCCCGGCGCTGTCCAAGCCCGCGCGCAGCGGTATGCCCGACAGGTACACTGCCAGGCTCATCAAAGGCGAACGCGTCAATGAAACGGCCAGGTCGAAGCGCCCCGCGCGCAGTTTCTTGAGGAAGCGCAGAAACTCGGCCGGCGAGCGGGAGGGAAGGGCGGCATCCCCGGTATCGATGAGCGCGTCGAGCGCGGGATGGTCGGCGATGGCCGCGGCCGACCATGATCCAACGGCGAAGCTGATTCGCGCTTGGGGAAATGTCTCGCGCAGCGCGGTGAGGGCGGCTGTCGCCATTACGACATCGCCGATGCAGCAGGGCCGAATGACGACGATGCGCCGCGGCGTCGACGTCACCTGGCGCTGCGGTATCAGGCGACCCAGCGTGGAATAGATCATTGGTCAAGCATTCGCGCGCATTGCATCATCCGCGAAATGTAACCGATTGTCGCCGTCAAGCATAGAGCCGCTCGGCGGCCGCGAAAGAGTCCGCCGCGCCAGATTGCGGGAAACTACCAATGCCGGCCATCGCTGAAAGCTGCGGAAACGCAAATAACATTAAAACCAAAACATTATTTACAATCGATTAAATTATGTTAAGATCGTGTTAATCCCATGTGAAGTTCTTTAGCCGGGAGGCATTGTCATGGATCTTGTACAGGCAGTTGCGTACATTCGCCGCGATCGGCATAGTCTCAAGAAGATGGGCGAGATCGCCTTGTTCGTCGTGCTGTCTTTCATACCGGTCATCGGCATCATCCCGCTCTGCGTCTTGCTCGGCTACCTGGCGGAGATCATCCACAATGTTTTGAATGATTTTCCCCGGCCATTGCCGGAATGGGACCACTTAGGCGAGGATATCGGCAAGGGCGTCCATGTTTTGCTTGCGCTGTTCGTCTACCACTTGCCGCTGATCGTTGTTGCGGCCTTCCTCTATTCATATCGCTCGTCAATCGGCGTGAGCGTCTTTGGCGGTATCACCTATGTCGGTATCGTCAGCGCGCTGCTGCCCTTGCTATTCGTTTATTTGCTTTTTGCCTGGACCCTCTTCACCATCGGATTTATCCGCTACGCCGACAGCTGGGATTCCGGCGAGTTTTTTCGCCTTGGCATGATCCTGTCCACCATGCAGAGCAATGCCGCATTGACGCTGCAATGGCTGGTCCGGTCGCTTGCCGCGTGCATCGCGCTCGCTGTCTTGCTGCCGGTATTCTTGTTGGGGGCGGTTCTGTTTGTGCCGGTATATGGATATTTGGCGGGCGCCTATGGGCGCAGGTTGCGCGCGGCCAGGATGAGCCACCGCCAGGTTGCCTATTGAGGCTCGCCTCTTTTCGATTAAACCGCGAATTGGGCTACCACGCTCACACAACGTAAGTATACCTGCTCGTCTCGGCGAGACGCCCCTGTTTAAGTAAACTGCGTCGCTCATGCGACGGAAAGGCTTAGGATTTTGCGTGAGCGCGGCGGACCTTTTCGTTGCCGCCGAGCGGCTACATTTTCGAGATTTATGTGACATTCGCCGATAATTGGTTTTGCAGCGATTGCTCAGAAATCAACGCGCAATCTGTTGTAAGGGACATTTGAAGGTCATATAATAGAAATAGGTTTCCCTGCTTCATAATTCATTTAACATTCCCCCCTTGCTGGCGCAAGGATAAGGCTTGTTATTTTGTGTGAGCGCGGCAGACGCTTGCGTCCGTTACGTGCCGAGCGTTTTATTGCTTGCCAAATTGCAGTTAGACGTCGCCACTGGAGTCGTGGGTAGGTTAATCCAATTATAGTCCGTCTTATTGTTGCCGCTTGTCCTCATCTGCGCTCACCGGGCTTGAGCCGGAAGCTGTCTTGCAGAGGAGGATTGGCGCAGGAGATATCTTGGCAATGAAAGCGCTACTTTTTGTACGTTTTTTTGGGCTGGTTTTCTTTGGGTTCATCGGTTTGCGCATCGGCGCCGAGCTGGCTGGACCTTCGGACTTGACGAGAAACGAAGCATCGTTGGTCTTTTTGGCGCTCGGCGCGCTGGTGGGTTTGATCGGCGCGCCCTGGCTTACAATTTATCCGTGGCGGCGTGTGCAAGGGGCGATCGCCGAAATGCCGGCGCCAAAGCTCATGCTGGCGATCGCGGGCGCCTGTGTGGGACTTTTGCTGGCGCTAATGCTTGCTTTCCCGCTTTCGCTCTTGGGCAGTCCCTTTGGTACGGCGCTGCCCGCGCTAGTTTCCATCGTTTGTGGCTTGTTGGGCATGCGCATATTCAGCATGCGCTCGGGCGAGCTGCTTGATAATATCAGCGAGCGCGCCATCGGCCGGCAGCGCCGATTTCAAGCCATTTCATCTCGACAACTGCTGCTGGATACCAGCGTCTTGATCGACGGACGTATTGTCGAGATCGCGGAAACGAGGTTTATTGGCGGCACCTTGATCATTCCACGATTTGTACTGAGCGAACTGCACCGCGTGGCCGATTCCGCAGATGCTTTGCGGCGCAACCGCGGACGGCGCGGCCTGGCCAAGTTGAACGAATTGCAGCGCAATAACGACTTGCCGGTCAAGATCATTGATGACGATCCGGAAGAATTCGGCGAGGTTGACGCCAAACTGGTGGCGCTTTCAATCCAGCTTAACGCTTCATTGGTGACGAACGACTTTAATCTGAACCAGGTTGCCGACGCCCAGGGGGTCGACGTGCTGAATATCAATGCGCTGGCCAATGCGGTGCGCTCGGTCTACATACCCGGCGAAACTTTCGCCATCCGGATCATTCAGGAAGGTCGCGATCCCAATCAGGGCATTGGCTATCTGGATGACGGCACCATGGTGGTGGTGGAATCGGGGCAGAAATATATGGACCGAAACGTCGGCGTTGAGGTTACCAAGCTTATCAACCGTCCCACCGGGCGCATGATCTTCGCCGTGCCCGAGCGAGAGGGCCAGCGCTAGCGGTCGCCTGTTTAGTCGCCGCCGGCGTACATGGCGGAGCAGTCGCTTCAAACTGGAAAATAACTACAGAGAATACAGAGAAAACAGAGAAGAAAGTGTAAGTAAGTCGGGCAACGAAAGCGAGCCCTGTAGCCGCTCGGCGGCGGCGAAGAGGTCCCAGGAATGTCGCGCTCACGCAAAATTGTAAGCCTTCCCGTCGCATGAGCGACGCGGTTAACGGAAACAGGGGCGACCGGAGGTTTGAGTCTACGCGACCAATCTGACCACCCGCGGCCGCTGCGATATGTGGTTTCGGGCGACATGGTATGTCGCCCCTACAGATCGTTGCTTTGACGAAAGTTGCATTGTTTTATTGGTTCTCCTAAGAATAATCTTCTTGTCCTACGTGTCTTGACGGTCAGGGTCTACGCGACTAACGCGCCGCTCGGCGGTTAAGGAGAATCTGCTGCGCTTGCTCTTCTACACAAGCGAATCGGTGTGTAATCTTACGGCGGCGTCTGCTACGATAGCCGCGTTTTTATTGTGTTTGACCAAGGACGAAAGAGATTGAGATGACCGATGCAGCAACCGCGCGTCCCACGGGCGCCGATGAAGTCATTTGGGATTTGTCCGTCTTCTATCAGAGTACGGACGCCCCCGAGCTTGAAGCCGATATCGCGCGCGTCAATGCGCTGGCGGAAGCCTTCCAGGAACGCTATCGCGGACAGCTCGACAAGATGAACGCTGATGATTTTGTCGAAGCCTACGAAGCCATGGAAACCATTTATGACTTGAGCGGACGGCTGGAGTCATACGCCTTTTTGAACTTTTCAACCGATACCGGCGACGCGGCCTATCAGGCATTCGTGGCCAGGATGCAAGACTTGCACGCCGCACTCAGTCAGACCCTGGTCTTTTTTGAGCTGGAATGGAACGCGCTGGACGACGATCACGCCAAAGCGATTTTGGACGATCCGATACTGGCGAAATTCCGCTACTTCCTGGAAGCGGAACGGCGCTACAAGCCTTATCGGCTGACCGAGCCGGAAGAGCAAATCATCATTGAAAAAGGGGTGACGGGCAGCAGCGCCTGGGCGCGCTTTTTCACGCAATTGACCAGCGGATTCAGCTTCGACTGGATGGGCGACGCGGTCAACATGTCCTTTATCCTGAACAAGCTTTATGACGCGGACCGCGACGTGCGCGAGATGGCGTGGCGCAAGGTGACCGACAAGCTCGACGAGCGCTCGATGGAGTTGACCTTTATCTTCAATACGCTGGCGCTGGACAAGGCGAACAGCGACAAGCGCCGCGGCTATGCGAGTTGGGTTTCCTCACGAAACTTGAGCAACAAAGCGGAGGACTCGGTCGTCGAGGCGCTGATCGAAAGCGTGACGGGCAACTATGAGCTGGTGGCGAGGCACTACGAACTCAAGCGGGCATTGCTCGGCTTTGAGGAACTCTATGATTACGACCGTTACGCGCCGCTGGATCTGAAGGAGAGCGCAGCCTTCTACCAATGGGACGAGGCGAAAGCCATTGTTTTGGGGGCGTTTGAGAAATTCAGCGTTCAGATGAAAGCGATCGCTCAGGAGTTCTTCGACGAGCGTCGGATCCACGCGCCGGTCAGCGCGGGCAAACGGGGCGGGGCCTTTGCCGCGCCGACAGTCGCCAGCGCCGAGCCCTATGTGTTTCTCAACTATCTGGGCAGCACGCGCGATGTCACAACCTTGGCGCACGAATTGGGTCACGGCATCCACATGGCGCTGTCGGGGAGGGAACACGGTCTCTTCGCCTTGTATACGCCGCTGACCACGGCCGAGATGGCCTCCACTTTCGCCGAAATGCTGGTCTTCCAGGATCTGATGGCGGCGGAACAGGATAGAGAGGTGCGGCTTTCGATGTTGGTGGGCAAGATTGAAGATACCTTTGCTACGGTGTTCCGTCAGATATCAATGAACCGATTCGAGGACAAGATGCACGGGGCGCGCCGCTCTGAAGGCGAGTTGACCAGCGAGCGGCTGAGTGAATTGTGGCTGGAAACACAGCGCGACATGTTCGGCGATAGCGTCACCATCACCGAGGAATACGGGCTGTGGTGGAGCTATGTCCCGCACTTTTTGCATACGCCGGGTTACGTTTATGCTTATTCCTTCGGCGAGTTGCTGGTATTGGCCCTGTATCGGATGTACCAGGACGAGGGCGAATCGTTCGTGCCGAAATACCTTGATTTGCTGGCGGCGGGCGATTCCGATTACCCGGACAGACTGCTGGCCAAAATCGGCGTCGATATCAATGATCCCGGCTTCTGGCAAAAGGGCATTGATGTGATCGAAGGCTGGATTGATCGGGCCGGCGCGCTGGCGCGGGAATTGTATCCCGACCGGTTCGCTTGAGGGCCTGACTGTGATAGTCCGAAGTCGAAGGAAGGTCGAGAGATGACGGCGGGTTACTCCGGCACGCCACTGCAAAAGAAGCTGGGTATCAAGGGCGGCTATCGGATGGCACTGCTGGGGGCGCCCGCGCATTACCGCGATTTGCTGGGTGAATTGCCCGCGGGAGTCGCAATCGACGAGGCTCTATGCGGCGCGGACTATGATTTCCTGCAAGCGTTTTATGTCGAACGCGCCGACTATGAAGCGGCCTTCCCCGCGCTGAAGGCGGCCATACACAAGGACGGCATGATCTGGATTTCCTGGTACAAGAAAGCCGCTAAAATGCCCACCGATATCACGGAAGACGTCGTTCGCGAGATCGCCTTGGCGGGCGGCTTGGTCGATGTCAAAGTCGCCGCCATCGATGCGCAGTGGTCGGGACTGAAACTGGTGTATCGGCGGCGGGATCGCTGAAGCCGGCTGCGATTGAGGAGAAGACCCCAAACATGATTGGACCATCCGCGACAAGTTACCAGGACATCAAGGATTGGACATGGGACGATTTTTTGCCGCTTGCCGAAGAGTTGTTGGCGATTGAAGTCCGTGCCGAAAATATCGAGAGTTGGCTGGATGGCTGGACGCAATTGAGTCGGCTGTATTATGAGTTGGGAAATCGCGCCTTTGTAGATACGACAGTGGATACCGCTGACGAGAGCGCCCAGGAACGTTTCCAGCGCTACAACGATCGGATCCAGCCCGAATTCAAGCGCGTCGAGCATCAGCTAAATCAGAAACTGATCGCCAGTGGTCTGACGCCGCCGGGCATGGAGACCGCTGTCCGCCGAATCAAAAACGGCATCGAATTGTTTCGCGAAGAGAATCTTGCCCTGCTGGGCGCCGAGCAAAACCTGGGCACCGAATACAACCGCGTTCTCGGCGCGCAGACTGTCGAATGGGAAGGCGAGCAAATGACGCTGCGGCAGTTGCAGCCGGTCTTGTCGGAGCCGGATCGCGGCCGCCGCGAAAGCGCCTGGCGACGCTCCTTCGAACGGAGCCTGGATGATCGTGACCAGCTCAACGACATCTGGGGGCGCTTCCTTGATCTGCGGGGACAGATCAGCGCCAACGCGGATATGCGCGACTATCGCGCCTACAAATGGCATGAACTCAATCGATTCGATTATTCGCCGTCCGATGCGCTATCTTTCTTCGAGGCTATCGAAAATGTAGTGGTTCCGGCTTACGAACGTGTTCTGGAGCGACGCCGGGACAGGCTGGGCGTAGTCGCGCTGCGTCCCTGGGATACACAGAACGATGTCTATGGTCGGCCGCCTTTGCGGCCGTTTTCCGCGGTACAAAGCTTAGAAGACAAAACCATCGACATTTTCAGCGCGGTCGACGACGAACTGGCTGGATACCTGCGAATCATGCGCGACGAGGGATATCTGGATCTGGAGAACCGCAAGAACAAGGCGCCGGGCGGCTACTGTTCGTATTTTCCGCTATCGCGGCGTCCATTCATTTTTATGAATGCGGTCGGCTTGCATGACGATGTGCAGACGATGCTGCACGAGGCCGGTCACGCTTTTCATACCTTTGGCGACGACCATTTACCCTGGGCGCAGCAGCGAGATGTCGCCATTGAATTCGCCGAGGTGGCGTCGATGGCGATGGAGTTGCTGGCCGCGCCCTATCTGTCCGCGGACCAGGGCGGCTTTTATACAGCGGCGGCGGCGGCGCGCGCCCGCATCGAACATCTCGAGAATCTGCTGCGGCTGTGGGCGTATATTGCGGTTGTGGCGAGCTTTCAACATTGGGTTTACAGTAATATCGACGCGGCGCGGGATCCGGAAAAGTGCGATGACCATTGGGAAAGCCTGTGGGATCGCTTTACGCCGGTGATCGATTACACGGGTCTGGAGCCCTACAAACGTTTCCGCTGGCGCATGCAGATGCACATCTTTTGTCTGCCGTTCTACTATATCGAATACGGACTGGCGCAATTGGGCGCGGTACAGGTCTGGGCGAACTCGCTCAGAGATCACGGCGCGGCACTGGCGCGATATCGCCATGCGCTGACCCTGGGCACGACCGTTTCATTACCTGAAATTTATCGAGCCGCGGGCGCCCGGTTTGCCTTAGACAGTGAAACTTTGCGGGAAGCCGTCGATTTGATTGAAGCGACGATTGACGACCTGGAGACGGTTTAGCAGGGGGGCGCGACGGCTGAAATCATGGGAGAGACGCTCGAACTTGCTGCGGCGGGACGATTGCGCGATGCCTTGCGCGATGCGGGCAAGACGCTCGTCTTCAGCAACGGGCACTTCGACTTGCTGCATATTGGCCATCTCGACTATCTGGAGAAGGCGCGCGGCCTGGGCGACGCGCTCTTCGTCGGGCTCAACGGGGACGCCTCCTCGGCGCGCTTGAAGGGAATGGGACGGCCGATTGTGCCGGCGCGGGAGCGGGCCCGCCTGCTGACGGCGCTGCGACCGGTCGACGCCGTGATCATTTTCGAAGAAGACCGGGCGGACCGATTGCTGCGCGCCTTGCAGCCGGAGATCTATGTTAAAGGCGGCGACTACGCGCATCAGGACTTGCCGGAGCGGCCGACAGTGGAAGCCTACGGGGGCCGGGTGGAGCTAATCGATTACTTGCCCGGTCGCAGCACCAGCGACCTGATACGGCGCATCCGCAAGTTGCCCTAAAGGAGAGACAGAATTATGCTGCATTTGTGGTCGCTGGCGACTTGGAACCTCGAAGTTACTCATGACGCTGGGAATCCTGAATGGATCGACACGCCTGTAACCAATTGGAAATTTGAAAGCTTGGCCGCTAATGAAGCCCAATTCTTTGACGGCGAAAAGTGGACCATTCGACTGCCACAGCCTCTAAATCTATTGACAGCCTGGTACATGGATGAAGTATGTGAACATCTTTTTATGACATGCATCGACCCTCGGGGCATCACTTTGCACAAGCTATTGAATGAGGTTGAAGTGCAAGAAGATATACCCAAGATTCATCTGGCTGGAATCCCGCTATCGCATTTGTGGTATACTGTAAACGGCTTCTACACTTTCACATTTGCTTGGTTTTACGGTGGTTGGCCGTATCAGCATTCTGGTTCTTTTCGGATGCTGCTGATGCAAGAGGAGTCTTAATATGAATGAAAATGGGCGAATAATTGAAGTGAAAGGTCGTACAGAGCCAGTAAAGATATTCTGGCAGAAAGACCCGACGCGCCATCTGCTCAATGAAACGGCGGTGAACGAAAGGGCAAGAAATGATGGTCCAGTTCAATCCAAAACGCCGACCGGCGACGATGGTGATGATCCCGTCAGTACGGAATAAATCTCCCATCGCATGACTAACTTGGTACTACTTATGTCAGGCGATTGTAGAACTCGACGACTTGCTGGATGTCGATGGGTGTCTGCACTTCGCCTTCTTGCGGCACTCGGTCGAGGGTGACGCGATAATTGTCCTTGTCCACGACCAAATAGGGCGGGAAGTAAGCCGCTTGCTGCACCCATTCCTGGATGTGTACGTTTTTCTTCATTCTGTCGCTGACTTCAACGATGTCCCCGGGCCGGACCTGATATGAAGGCAGGTTCACGCGCTGGCCGTTGACCATGATATGACCGTGGCCGACAATTTGCCGCGCCGCCCATATGGTCGCGCCCAGACCGGACTTATAGACCACGTTGTCCAGGCGTCGTTCCAGCAAGCTCAGGAGGTTGACGCCGGTCGGCCCCGACATCAAGGCGGCCTTTTTGTAATAGTTGCGCATTTGGCGTTCGCGCACGTTGTAGATGAACGCCAGCTTCTGTTTTTCGTCCAACTGGAGGGCGTAGTTGCTGCGCCGTCCGGAGCGGAAGGATTTCTCGCGTCCGTGCTCGCCGGGCGGGTAGGCGCGTTCTTCCAGGATTTTGGAATACTTCGGGCGGGGCACCAGCAATTCGCCGAAGCGGCGCTGTGGTTTCGCTTTTGGTCCGTGATATGAAGCCATACTTGCCTGTTTCCTCGTTTCACAGCGGGCGTATTACACCCAACTCAATGCGGCGCTAAACGGCCGGTCTTGCAGAAATCGGCTGCTTATCGTAGCGGATTCTCGCCGTGACGCTAGGGTGAGTTTGGCGAGTTGACGCGGCGATGTTTGATCTGCCAGGGGCGGGACGTCGACTGGCCCTTGTTTCATATGTTGTAATAATCTGTCTTGGTCTCACGACCGCTATGACGATTGTTCTTGATTGCCTAATGCAGGACAATCTCGGCGAGCGGCAGCATGTCGGCATTTTCATTAGGGTTGTTGAGCCAAGCCTGCTTTGCGCCAGTTTCTGATTGGTAGAGGATGGCAATCAGTCGGTATGCGCCAGGTTGGACGCCGGCAATGTTAAGCGAGAACTGGCGCAGTTCATTCTCGTGGACGAGTGGAAGATCGAGCTGTGCGACATTGTTCCCGTCAGATGAAAGAAGTTGAAAGGACAGAGCGTAGTCATCGAACGACTGATCCGCTCCGCCCGTCCAGCGGTCATTGATTAACACTACCGATTGATTGGCGTTCAGGCCCCCGCCGATGAAATCATAGTTGATGAGATCGCCTCGAAAACGCTGCTGAACGCTGGGCGCCTGACATCCCAGGCGCTGCCAATAATACTTGATGATCGTGGTTTGCTCGCCTATGGGCATGCTCTGACAGTTATCGTAATGGAGCTCGTACATATAGCTGTCGAAAAAAGCAAGTCGATCGGCGGACAGTTTGTCCGCGTGCGCGACCACCCAGATTGAAGGCGACGTGATAGCGAAGCGATCGGCGGCGCGATTCGAGTCCGTGATGATCCCGGACTGGATGCCATATCTGCCAAAAAAGTACTGGGCCGGCGTTTGACCGAGCTGAGCCAACAGTTTGTTGAAGCCCGGACTGGTCAAGAAAGATTCATAAAAGAAATCATCGGTTGAGAACAGAATGGTTGGCAGAGGGTCGGCTCGTTGGGCGAGTCGAGAGATTATCTGCGTTGGCGGCTGCGAATATGTTAGCGAATGTAGATTTAGCAGCGACCACCAGGATATTTGCGTTTGCATATGATGACCGGCCAGGGTTCACAGAATCACGAGTAACAGCAGAAACTTGTGAAAGCGATACAATCCATAAAATCCTGTAGTGAAGAAGAGCACACAGGGTAACCAGTTGGCAAGATGATAGCGCATGGTGAAATCCGCAATGAAGGTGGTGTGATGAGACAGCAATGCCAGGCAGACGACAAAGATCACGGGCAGCGCGAGCCATGGTCGTACTGTCACTTTCCCCCTGAATGCGCCCAGCGCCAAGCCGCCAATTGCGATCAATAGCAATAGCGGCTCGCGGTTAGTAACCGCGTCTTGCCAGGCTTGGATGGCGCGGGTCATGCCGATGTCGTCCGCTTGCTTCACCGCCACAGTTGCGATTAAGCCATCGGCAGCGGCCAAGGGATAGGGAATGAACAAAAGCACCGCGACGATTACGGCAAAGGATACGAGCGTCCAACGTCGGTTCTTTGGGGCGAAGATCAGATGGAAGACCCCAAGCACAGCAAGGAATACACTATTGAAAAAATGAAGGTTGCAAAGGACAAAAACTGCCGCGAACAATGCCAGATAATCGCCCGATCGCACCTGCCTGCATTGGTACATGATGCGCAGATAAATCCATAAGATGATCCCCGAGGCCAAGGTAGACATTGGGTACATGGGTATATGAGCATAGTAGTGGTTGAAAAATGCGTTGCTTGCGACGATGACAACCGCGATCAATCCCGCGGCAGGTCCTACAAAATCGTTGCCAAGGCGATAGGTTATGGCGAGTGTGGTTAAGCCTGCGAAAATCGTCAACAGGCGCGCGATCGCCACATCGAAACTGGTGATTCTGCCCCAGATGTTCAACATTAAGAAATAGCCGGGCGCGTGGTCCGGGGCATAAGTCTGGATGGTATGAATGGTCTGCGAAGGCGAATAGGGATAAAAGGTGATTCCGTTTGCAAAAGTGAGGGAGTCGAACTCATCGCGACTCGACGTTATGATCCATCTGCTGGAAGGACAGTGCCGAGACGATAAGGATTGCGGGTATTACCCAGGCATAATGACTGAGATCCATCGAGATATGGAAAGCGTAAGGCCATTTCATTAGATCATTGTATCATTGCCGGTTGCTCTATCTCGATGGGTCGCGGCAGAATGGGGACCAGCGAATCACGCCGGCATATTTTCCAGGCGCGTCAGCCAGTAATGCACATCAAAGGCCTCGTCCCCGGTCAAGAAGCGCCAGAGCTTGATGCGATTGACGATCTCCAGCCGTCCCGATGCCTCCTCAAACCAGGGTTCGCGCTGGCTGAGGATATCCTGCACGTTGTCTCGTCCACGCCGACCGATGAAAATCTCCTGGTGATCGCGGTAGCCCTGGTCGAGATCATCGGTATTCCACAAGCGCATTTGGCGCACGGCCGGGTTCAGGCGCAGCTTGAACATGTAGCGGCGGCGATTTGTGCGATTCTGGCGGCCGCAATGCCAGATGCCGTGGTGCAGCGCCAGAACGGAACCGGCTTTGCAGACCATGGGAATCTGGCCGCGCATATTCTGATAGGCGGCGATGTCCGCCTCGTTGACTTTGCGAAAATGGCTGCCTGGCAACAAGAGCGTACCGCCCATTTCCAATGGCACATCGTGCGGGAAGTACATGATCTGGATGTCAAAATGGCTACGCAGGTCGATGATCGAATCGGCATGCAGGCCCTGGGCCTTGCCCTCGTTCGGCTCGCGCACGTGGATGGCGTCATGGTCGAAGAGCGGATCCGCGCCCACCAGGCTCTGAATCAAGCCCTGGATCTGCGGCAGATCCAGCATCTCGCGGATGGCGCTGCCTTGATAGCATTGCGAAAGCGGGGTACCGGCCGGCGAGCCTTTGATGGCGTTATTGTCGATATCGCGCATGACTTTGTCGTTGATCTCGTCCGGAACAAGTTCGTCGAAGCGCAGGAAGCCGCGCGCCACGAACTCCGCCATTTGTTTCGAATTAAGCAAGTGCGCCTTGTCGATCATGCTTCCAAGCCCTCCAGTTTTTCAAATACGAATCCATATTTCATGAAAGAAGTGCTGTATTCCTCGCCGGGATAGGGCGGGATAAGAATGGGATGCTGGATTAACCGCCAGCCATCCAGCAGCGCGTCCAGGCCGGTTTGATAGGGCGCTTCGTTGTTGTCGCCGGTGGTGAATCGGTTTTTGCCGGTGCCGTCATAAATCGCCCAGCCAACAACGCGGCTGTCCAGGGCAGAGGTAGAAAGATACAGGGTCAGCACCTGCTGTCGCATCGAGTTTTTCATGCTTGCCTCGTCACACGCGTGAATGAATCGTTGCGAATCATACCCTATGACCGCTGGTCAGGCAAACGATTGCCGGGCCGGTTTCCGCCTCTTGGGCATCCAGACCGTCAACGTCACCGCCGTCGCAACTCGGCTACTTGGCAAATTCCATTGCTCTTGCCAGCAGACGGCTCGTTTTTATGTATGAACGCGGGAGTCCTTTTCGCCGGTTACGCGCCGAGCGGCTGGTCCAGGAAAGGTCTCGCCTAGTCATCGTCGATTTCGACATCAATGACGACTTTGGTATCGGGCAAGTCGGACCGTTCACGAAAATAGCGGATCACTTCGTCGCCGATCACTTTGGCTTTGGTCGCCATCGCCGCGCTCTTCACCGCCCAACCCACAATCGGGATAATGCCGACAACTTCGGTGATGACGCCGCCGGCGACGGCGCTGGCGACCGCGCCGCCCAGCACGGAAAACAGGTTGTTCATGTCGAAAGCGCTGATTCCGTAAGCGCTGGCGACCTGGTGAATCATGGCGGTATCCGCAGCAGTGAGGAAAAACGCGCTGCCGGGTATCCACCCGGTTAGCGCCGCGCCCGTCGTCCAATTGGCGACCAGCTTGCGCGCTTCGCGGTCGGCGTCTTGCAGACTTTTCGACATGCAAACTCTCCTTGGCTCCTGATATAGGTCCTTACACACTTATACGCAGGTCGTTCGGACCCGTTGCGGCGCGGGCCAATCGCGGGCGCATGTCAATATGTTGGAGCGACGGGCCAGGACAATCGCAGCAAAATCAATATACGTCAAATATCACATGAATCCGGAAAATGTAGGGGCGTCTCGCGAGACGCCCGTTTTCATCAACCTTCCATTCGCGGGCGTTTCAGCGAAACGCCCCTACATCGCCTCCTACGGCAGGCAAGAGGTCAGATCGCGGTATACTCGGCGCTTAATCGCCAATAGTCTGAATTGCGCTTGCCCAATCGCAGGACTATCGCGTTAATCTTGACCTTCGTGTATGCTAGGGTGTTAGCATGACGATGGATCCTGTTCTGTGACGGGTGTAGAAAGGCAAAGGACGGTGGACGGCAAAGCGAATCGAATTATGGTCGTCGCCGGCAGTCGAAATGACAGAAGCCGAATCAGGCAACTTCTCGGCGCGGAATTCGTCCTTTCGATTTCCACCAATATCTTGTCCGCGCTGGATATGGTGCGACGATCGCAAGATATTGATCTGATGTTGGTTGTCGGGCCCTTAAGCGATATGACCGAATGCGAGTTGCTGGGCGCGATACAACAGTCGTCCGCTATTTTCCCCGCGCCGGTCATATTTGTCGCTGAAGCCGCGACGCCCGAGGATGTCGCGTCAGCGCTGCAGTTGGGCGCGGCCGACTACATTGCGGGATCCTATACCGACGAAGTATTGCTCGCGCGCATCCGCTCCCGTCTCGCTGCGAAGGCGCTTACAGACTCGCTGGAAACCTGCATCGCCGAACTGACCGAGACGGAAAAACTGCACTTGCGTTTGTTCCGCATGGCTTCGCACGATCTGAAGTCCCCGCTCAACAATATACGAATCGCGGAAGGCATCCTTCGTCTGGCTGCCACAGAATGGGGCGAGGATTCGCAGGCCTTGGATACGATTGGACTGATGGTGGACAATATGAGCGACATCATCAGCAATTTTCTCGATATGATGGAAGTGCGGACGGGGAAACTGGAGCTGACGATAAAGCCGGTCAACTTGCGTGATGTACAGACAAACGTCGTTAACCAATATCGCTTTGCGGCCAAGAAAAAGAACATTAACCTGGAACTTGGCGCAACGGACGGCTGGGTGCTCGCGGATCCACAGCGTCTGGTGCAAGCGCTGGCAAATCTGGTCAGCAACGCTATCAAATTCAGCCTCAATGACAGCAAAGTATCGATATTCTCCGCGCAGCAGAGCGGATGCGGCGTCATCTTCGTGTCGGACGAAGGTCCCGGCATCCCGTCATTCGAACGCGGCAACCTCTTTAAGGAATACGGCAGGTTGAGCACTCGGCCGACCGGGGGCGAATCGAGCAGCGGTTTGGGCTTGTGGATCGTCAAGCAATTGATGTATGCCCAGAACGGTTCGGTCGGTGCGGAATTCCCCGAAAACGGCGGGTCGCGTTTCTGGATATCTCTGCCGGAGTATTCGCCGGACGCGTTTCCCGCGGTTGACCATGTCCGGGCAGAGCGGGCGGGCCTGTTCCCCGTCAACAAAGAAAAAGCAGTTTCCGCGCGCGCCCAGGTATCCAGCGCCAACAGCGCAGGCGACGGATGAGACTGGCGCTGCTTAGCGATCAGATACCTCCTGAAGGCGCCGGCGGAGCGGAGGCGGTCGTCTGGCGACTGGCGCGGGGCCTGGCGGACAAGGGGCAGGACGTTCACGTCGTCGCCACGACAAAGGGCGCGTCCTTTGAAGAGATCCGCGACGACATCCCAACTTATCATATCCACAGCAAATATCCCGAGCGTTTCCGAGCCTGGCTGTCATTGTGGAACCCGGTAACGGTCGGCCAATTGCGCGCTCTGCTGCGGCGCTTGCAGCCCCAGGTCGTCAACGCGCACAACATTCACTTTTACCTCAGCTACCACGCGCTGAAAGTCGCCCGAGACGCCGGCGCCGCCACAGTCTTTAGCGCCCATGATGTCATGCCCTTTGCCTATTCCAAACTCCGGCACTATACCCGAGGGGGTCCGGGGCAGGTAATTTTGCCTGACGCTTATCGTCTGCCGCGGTTTTACAACCTGCAAAGGAATCGCTTTCGTTACAACCCCTGGCGCAATCGCGCCATCCGCCGCTGTCTCAGCCGTTATGCCGAACGACGTACCGTACCAAGCCAGGCATTGGCGGAGGCCTTCATGGTTAACGGACTGCCGCCTGCCGAAGTGGTTCACAATGGAATTGATCTGCGGGAATGGGCGGAGGCCGATCGCGCCCTGGTCGAGGAACTGCGGCGCCGCTTCGACCTGGCTGGCAAACAGGTGATTTTGATCGCGGGCCGCTTGACGCCTGACAAAGGCACGGTACCGTTGCTGAAGGCGATGGACAGGCTTAAGGAGAAGCTGCCCGGGATGCGCTTGCTGGCATTGACCGCCCGAGACATCGACGAGCAGATCCCGGCAGCATATTCGCATCTGCGCTCGCTGATACGCGCCGGCGGCTGGCTCAACGGCGCGGAATTGCGCGCGGCGTATGAACTGGCGGATGTGGTCGCTGTCCCGTCCGTGATTTTCGATACCTTTCCTACGGTGAATCTGGAAGCGATGGCGGCCGGAAAACCGGTCGTTGCAACTTGTTTTGGCGGCTCTCCCGAGATCGTAATCGACGGCGAAACCGGCTTCATCGTCAATCCATTTGAGACCGCAACTCTGGCCGAGCGTTTGGGGCGTTTGCTTGAAGACCGCGACCTCAGCCGCGAGATGGGACGACGGGGACGGGCGCGCATCGGCGAGCGCTTCGCGCTGGACAGGCAGGTGGAGCAGATGCTGGCCATATACGCGCGTGCGCGCGACGATCGCGGAACTAGTTGAGGTACTTTCGATGAGTGTCAATCCCTTGCGCCCGCTTGCCTATCGCAGGGCAAGCGACCTGAAGCGCGCTCAAGCGGCTTTAATGAGCTGGACACGCGATGTCGGCCATTGTCATTATTTGCACAAGGGCGACATCGGGCATCGCTTGTTCAACGCTTGTTACGGATACGATAAAGCGGACGTGTTCCGCTACTGGCTGGATGACGCGGGCGAGGCAGGCGCTTTTGCCCTCCTTTACCCGCACTGGGAATCATTTGACCTGCAAGTCGCGCCGAGCCTCTTGTACAGCGACGCGCATGCCGAGCTGATCAGGTATTGTGAAGACGAGACGCTCCGCCTCGGGCAAAAATACGGCAAGACGATCAAGCGATGGGTGATCGAAGTCTGCGACTGCGACGCTGCGCCCCTGAACTTCCTGGTAGCCTGCGGCTACGCGCGGAGCAAGCACTGGTTCACCTTGACGCGGCACAGGCTTGACGAATTTGCCGATGCCGCGCTGCCGCCCGGGTTCCACTTTCACGACGCGTCCGCCGCTGATGTTGAGGCGCTTGCGGATGTGCACAATCACAGCTTCACCAATAAATGGAATGCCGATTCCTACGGCGAGGTTTTTCGCTCGCCGCACCTGGAATACGAAATTGTTGTTGTGGCGCCGGATGGGCGCTTCGCGGCATTCACCAATGTTTGGATCGACGATGTGAATTGTTCGCTGCTCTTCGAGCCGGTGGGCACGCACTCGGACTATCGCCGTCGCGGCCTAGGCAAGGCCTTGATGACTTATGTGCTCAAGCGCATGAAGGCGGAGCATGACTTGACATGCGCCTATGTCGCCCACGAGCCGGCGGACAAGAATCCGGCTTCCGGCGCTTTGTACGCGGCGGTCGGCTTTCAAGAGCTTTACAAGATATACGAATATGCCAAACCCTTGCCCCAGGGCACTCATGGCAGGCGCATGATATAGTTTTTCACCACAGAGGCACAGAGATCACAGAGGGGAAAAAACAAGGGCTACCCGCCTCATACCTTTTTTGCCCCTATTTCAACAATCCCGCCACACTGTCATCTATAGTCGCCTCGATGTCTGTAGGGGCGACATACCATGTCGCCCGAAACCACTAGTCGCAGCGGCTGCGGGCGACTAGATTGGTCGCCCCTGTTTACGTAAACCGCGTCGCTTATACGACGAGACGGCTTACGATTTTGCGTGAGCGCGGCATTCCTGGGACCTTTTCGCTGCCGCCGAGCGGCTACAAGGCTCACTTTCTTGCGCGAATTACTTGCATTTGCTTCTGTGTCCTCGGAGGTAAGAAAAATCTGGCGCAAGCGCTCTCGTTCACATCGCGCCACAATCTGTTACAATACGATTCACAAAATTTGGCGCAAAATGAGAGGGACAGTGGAGAATATGCCTTTGCAGATCTTCAACGTGCTTGGGCGCGAGAAACAACAATTTGAACCTATGCAAGACGGGCGTGTCGGCATGTATGTTTGCGGGCCCACGGTCTATGAGCATTCGCATTTGGGACATGCCAAGACCTACGTATCTTTTGACGTGGTAGCGCGTTACCTGCGTTATCGGGGCTTCGACCTGCTCTACGTGCAGAACATCACCGATGTCGGTCATTTGCGCGCCAACGAAGAAGACAGAATCCTGGTGCGTGCGGCGCAGCTCAATGCCAAGCCGATGCAAATTGTCGAGACCTATACGCGCAGTTATTTTGAAGATATGGACGCGCTGGGTGTTCGACGTCCGGATATTTCGCCGCGCGCCAGCGGTCATGTGCCGGAACAGATTGAGATGATCGAGACGCTGATCGCCAACGGCAATGCTTATGTCGCGAACGGCAGCGTCTATTTCGATGTGCTAAGCGATGCGGACTATGGCAAGTTGTCGAACCGGCGCGTGGAAGAGCAACAAGACGAATCGCGCGAACTGGTCGGGGCTGACAAGCGGCATCCGGCTGATTTCGCGCTCTGGAAGAATGCCGAGCCGGAACACATCCTGCGCTGGAATAGTCCCTGGGGCGTCGGCTTTCCCGGTTGGCACATCGAGTGTTCGGCTATGGCGCAGAAGTATTTGGGGGCTAATTTCGATATTCACGGCGGCGGCATCGACAATATCTACCCGCATAACGAGAACGAAATCGCCCAAAGCGAATGCGCCAATGACCAGCCATTTGCCAATTACTGGATGCTAACCGGCAGCCTGAACGTGCTTGATCCCGACGAAGGGATTCCAGTCAAGATGAGCAAATCGCTGGGCAATTATGTGACGATCAAAGATGCGCTGAAGGGGTACCGACCCCAGGAATTGCGCTATTTTATTCTGACCTCGCATTACAGCAATCCGGTAGTCTATAGCGAGGACGCCCTGGCTTCGGCCAAGTCCGGTTGGGAACGCATGATGAACGCCGTGCGTCTGCTGCGGCAACGCATGAACAGCGCAGGCGAAAATGATGCCGGCAGCGCTTTCTGCGAGCGGATAGACCGCGCCAAAGCGGAATTTGCAAAGGTCATGGATGACGACTTTAACTCGCCGCGCGGCATTGCCGTTCTGCAGGACTTGACGCGCGAAGTGAATACCTTGCTGAACAGTGATACTGAATTGGGCCTGTATACGTTGGCGGCTATCGACGAGGCTTACGCTTCCCTTGGCGGCGGCGTCCTTGGTCTGGTGCCTGCGATTGAAGGTGGCGAAAGTGGCGATGGACAGCGGGAGGCGGGCTTGATTCAGATCTTGATCGATATGCGGGCGCGGGCGCGGGCCGATCGCGACTTCGCGCGCAGCGATCAGATTCGTGATCAGTTGGCCGGCTTGGGCGTGGTGTTGGAAGATCGCGCCGATGGGACAGTCTGGAAGCTAAACTGAGCGAAGAAGCGCCAAGTAGATTGAGGCGGTCGAGATGCCTGAATTTCTTTACGGGCATTGGGCGGTAATCGAAGCGATGCGCGCGGGCCGGCGCAAGCTGGACGCGCTGATGATCCATGAACGCGCCGAAAAACGCGGCCCGGTCGGCGACGCCATGAGCATGGCGGAAGAGCTGCATCTGCCGATCCAGCGCGTGCAGCGACGCATTCTCAACGACCTGGCAAGGAACGGCAATCACCAGGGCTTGGTCTTGCGCGTCGGGCCCTATCCCTATTGCGATGTGGAAGAGATATTGGGAACGGCCGCCCGCCGCAACGAAGCGCCCTTCATCCTATTGCTTGATCTGCTCAAGGATCCGCAGAATGTCGGCTCGTTGATTCGCGTCAGCGATGCTGTCGGCGCGCACGGCATCGTGATCCAGGAGCGCCGCAGCGTGGCGGTGACGCCCGCCGTGGTAAACGCCTCATCAGGCGCGGTCGAACATATCAATGTGGCGCAGGTGACCAATCTCGTCTCCGCCATGAAGGAACTGAAGGAACAAGATATCTGGCTGGTCGGGCTGGATGTAGGACATAACATCCCGCCGCTGGACAAGACCGACCTGAACATGGCGCTGGGATTGGTGATGGGCAGTGAAGGCGAAGGTCTGCGCCGCCTGGTGCGCGATACTTGCGACCTCTTGGTGACGCTGCCGATGCGCGGCCAGGTGGGCAGCCTGAATGTCGCGACGGCCGGCGCCATCGCGCTATATTCCGCCTGGAGCGCCCGCGACTGGAATGGCTGGGTTCACGCCTGAGCGCGGCACTACGATTCCTCGCCGCCGAGCGGCTCCGCGGCGCTGTTTATAAAGGCCTTGTCAATCTGTCCACTGACATGCTCCACAAAAGCCGAAGGGTGTATAAGCAGAATGTCGTTTATTAATGAATATGGCGTGGAAAATCGCTGATCATGTGCGACTTCGACATTGCCCATTAAGTTTATCGTCTGTACTGAATCCAGAATCGCGCTCTTCTGCCCCGCGTATCCAATATGCTTGAGGTCAATCACGAATCCAGTCAAACGACCCAATTCATAGCCTTCAATCTGCGGGAAAAAATGCGCTACAACCTGCCTGGTCTTGCCCTTGCTGGATTCGCCCGATTCGAGCGTATATAGCCGATCCATCCAGGGAATCAATAATGTCATTGCCGCGACGTGGTTATCCGGCGATCCAGCCATTAAGCCCTGGATCTGCGGTCGGGCGCTGATAGCCCAGGCTTCCTTGTAGGTGGCGTTCTCGATATCGCCTGTCGACAGGGTATCTACCATCTCCATGTGGTCTCCTCCATTCAAGAGCGAAAGCGACTACAGCATAGCACAATTAGAATCATTCAAACGATTTACAAATGGTTCGTCTTGTTTAAGATCTGCGTGATGCGGATGACTACAAACGAGGCGAGTCACAGGGTCTTCCCTGGATTTCGCTGGCTGAACGGCAGGTCAGTCGCGGCGTGAAGCCCGTTGTTGAATTGACAAGCTGAAAACGCAGAGCGCCGCCATCAGCGCGCCGCCAATTGCGAAGGGCGCGCTCGATCCCAATTGCTGAAACGCGAATCCGGCTAGCAGAGGCGCGCTTGCGTTGGCCGCGCTGACAAATGCCGAACTGATGCCGAGCGCGCTCCCGTATTCGTTTTCGCCCACCGATCGCGTAATCAAGCTGTTCAGCGCGGGACGGATGAGCGCAGCGCCAATAGAGATAGGGACCAAGGCCAGCGCCAGCCAGAGCACGCCGGCCAGGCCATTGTTTCCGTTGGCCGGCAACTGAAGGCGCAGGTCGCCGATCATGGCTTGAGTCCGCGTCGGCGCCTGGGCCATAAGATCGCGCGCGACCAGTTCTCGCACGTAAAACGGATGCGGCTGCTCCGGCGTCGCGGCGGCCAGCAGCAGCCCAAGCGCCAGCAGGAGGAGCGCGGCCATCACCAGGCGCCTTTCGCCGAATCTGCTGCTCCAGGGTCCGATGGCGCGCATCTGCACCAGCACCAGGATGACGCCGACGAATAGAAACAGGGCGGCGTTGCCAGCACCTAGGAAACCCAGGCGCGTCAACGTGAAGAGGCCGAGCAAGCTCTCGAATCCGAAGAAAATGAACTGCTGCGCGAACATCAGCAGGAGAAATACACCCACGAACGGTCGTGCCAGATAGCGAAAGAGAGTCACGGGAGATATGCCGCCGCCGGAAGCCCCGCCGCGCCGCTCCGGCGGATGCGTTTCCTTGAACATGAAAGTTGTGACAAGAATCGACAGGAAGGAATAGAGGGCAGCTGTGAAGGCGGGCACGGCGAGCGAGTCGGTCAGTTCAAAGCTGAGTATCGCGATGGCAGGACCGAAGATGAAACCCAAACCAAAGGCAGCGCCGGTAATGCCCAATCCGCGCGCTCGGTTGGAAGCGTCGGTGATATCGGACAGGGCGGCTTGGGCAGTGGCGATATTGGCGCCGAACAAACCATCAAATAACCGTGAAATGATGATCAAGGTCAATGAATCTGCCAAGCCCAGCATGATGAAACTGATGCAGGTTGTAACCTGGCTGATCAGCAGCAAGGGACGCCTGCCGTAGCGATCGGAAAGGGCGCCCATCATGGGAACGCCAATCAACTGCGCCAGCGGGAACGCCGCCACCACAATCCCCACCTCGAGCGGTCCCGCTCCGTAAGCCGCCGCGTAAAGGTGCAAGAGCGGCAAGACAATGGTCAAGCCCAGCATGTCGACGAATACCATCAAGAAGATGGGAGTGACCCGCCGCATATCAAGCCCGGTTGGCTCACGGTTCACTTTTGTAGAAACCTCCTTGCTCACGCCAGGAGTGGGCTTGTTATTGTGAGGGACCGTGGCTAAACCTATTCGTTGACGCCGTGAGGCTGGCACTGGCAAGCGACGGTCACAAACCGACTGGTTAGGGCATACTCTAGCAGACTTGCGCTATGCGGCTAGCCTGATTCGGGCTGTAGTCCGCGCTTTTGCGGCGCGGATGTCGTTCTTTAGCCGCAATTTAACATTTCCAGGTTATAAGTGAGTTGCCCGCGATTTACCTATATGTTAGCTTTAGGTTGAATGCAAATTCGGGCGGACGGATGCCTTGATGCCAACTTCACGCGAGTACGCGCGTATGCGGTCCCGCATGGTGGACACGCAACTGGTGAAGCGAGGTATAAACGACCGTCGTGTGCTGGATACCATGCGCGACATGCCGCGCCATCATTTTCTCACCGAGGAATTCAAGGCGAAGGCTTATGAGGATCGGCCCCTGCCCATCGGGGAAGGGCAAACGATCTCCCAGCCTTACATTGTGGCCTTTATGTCGGAGCGGCTGCGTCTGAAGGCTGAACACACGGTGCTTGAGATCGGCACGGGTTCCGGTTATCAGACAGCCATCTTGTGCCATCTTACCAAATACGTTTACAGTATTGAGCGTTACAGTCGCCTGGCCGGGCTGGCGGGCCAACGCCTTAGCGAGCTGGGGTACAACAACATCGACATTCACGTCGGCGACGGCAGCCAGGGCTTGCCCGACCAGGCGCGCTTCGACCGCATTATTGTCACGGCGGCCGTTCCCAAGTTGCCTTCGGTGCTCTGCACACAGCTCGCCGCCCGCGACGGGCGCATGATACTGCCGGTGGGCGATCATCAGTTACAGGAACTTAAGTTAATCTCGCGGCAAGGAGAACGCTACAGCACGCGAACGCTGCTGCGTTGCCGCTTTGTGCCTCTGATCGGTCGTTATGGGTTCAGCGACGGCCTGAACGAGGACGTCGACCTGCTCTAGTCCGCGGCTGGAACCAGCCGGTAGATGGCGCCGCCTTCGTCGTCGATGGTGCCAAAATAGATGGCGCCGTCGGGACTGACCGTGATGTCGATGCGACAATTGACCGCTCCCAACTCCAGCGGCCGATCAAATAGAATGCGGTTGCGGCTCTCGCTCAAGCGCAAATGATGCAGTTGGCCGTCGTTCCAACTGCAAAAGAACAGATCGTTGCGCCAGCGCGGAAAGGCGTCGCCTTGATAGAAGACGATGCCAACCGGCGCGATGGTCGGCGTGTAGCTCGCAAGCGGCGGCAAGTACTTGCCCAAGCCAGCGATATATTGTCTGCCCACACACTGGTATTCTTGGCGATAACCGTAATTGTAGCCCGGCAAGATGAGATTGATTTCGTCATCGCAATTGTCGCCGTTTTCGGTGGCGAAGAGGCGCCCGCTAAGCGGATCGAAGGCGTAGTCGAAGGGGTTGCGCAATCCGTAAGCGAAGATGCTGCTGTCCGCGATGGGATTGTCGTCCGGCACTGTCAGGCGGTCGCCGCTGACGGCAAAGCGATGGATTTTGCCATGCGGAATAGTCAGGTCCTGTGGACGGCTGGCGTCGCCATAGTCGCCGATGCCGATGTATAGGAAACCGTCCTCATCAAATTGCAGTCCGCCGCCATTGTGCACCAGAAAACCGCTGTCGATTGGCACGGCGAACATTTCGGTTTGGTCGTAGGCTCGCCCCTCTTCCAGGCGGAATCGCAGCACCTTGTTGGCCGGATATGCTTTGGCGGTGCCGGCGGCTGTGTAGAAGACCCAAACATGTCCATTGTTTTCGAAATCGGGATCAAGCGTGATATTCTGCATACCCCGTTCTTGCAGGGCACTGACCGCCAGACTCAGTATCGGCGCGCGTTGCCGCAGCCCGTCGGGGTCGACAAGCCGGACATTGCCGGTCGATTTTTCCGTGTAGAGCAATGCTCCGTCGGGCGTGAACACCAGGCCAACCGGGAAGTCCGCCAGCATGAAGCGCTCGACGCGATAGCGAAGTCCTTCGGCACTGATAAAGCTGTCATCTGCGACGCTTGTGCTGTAGGCGCACAATAGCAGCAGCGGCAGTAGCGCGCTGAGCAAAAGCCGACGGTTTTCAGCAAGCATGGCAACGTGTATCCGACTATCTACAAACGCCATCAGCATACCAAAAATCACATCGTGAAAACATACCTTAGATAGCAAGTCCGATTATGCGCGGGCAATGGCAGTTTTGACACCGATTTGCTAAGCTGGCTTGGACTGATACTTCTGGAGCGGATTCAATGGCCGATGACAAGGGACAAAACCAAGTGGATATCGACTTGATAGAGATGGTCCAGCGCGCGCGCATGATGCACGACGCGGAGGCGCGCCCGTCCGATTACGCGTCGGTTTACTGGATCGAGGCAAAACGCGGGACGGGCGATAATCCGGCGCCGACGGCCCATGCTGGCGAATGGCGCGCGCGGCTGACTGTCGCGACGATCGACACGGTATGGGAGATGGTGAAACGAGCCACGGTCGCGGGAAACCTGGGTTATAAATCGAAGGTGTCGACGCGCCCGGCAGCGGGGCAAGCCGATCCGGACGAGCGCTTGCTATGCGCGCGAACCTATGACGCCAGAGACTCGGCGGACGTGGCGCGGGTCAAGCGCGCGCTGCTAGACTTGGGGCTGCGTGATTTGAAGTATGTTGCTGACAAGACGGGATGAGGGGTGTTTTTCGGGCGACCCAAGAGTCGCCCCTACGAATGTCAGATATCGTGTTTTCTCTGTGCCCTCTGCGCCTCTTTTTAATAAACCACGTCGCTCATGCGACGAGAAGGCTTATTATTTTGTGTGAGCGCGGCAGGCTTTCTCGTTGCCGCCGAGCGGCTGTGGTGAATCATGCTTTTGAACTGGACAAGCGCCAATAATCTGAAATGCCCCCGCATTGGGATATTTCTAAACGCACTCCAATATGCTACACTTAAGAGGGCTTGAAAGGACGAGACGTAATGGCATCCGACGCGATAAACAGCCGGCTTGACCGCATAGAGGACAGAGGGGACGACAATGCCGCAAACGTCGCCGAGTTAAAAGGCGCATATCAACATCTTGCTACTAAAGCGGATGTTGAACAAGTAGAAAAGCGCTTACAGAGATTTATTCTCGCAGTAGCGACAGTCATGATAATCATACTGACATACTTGGAGAATTTGAAGTTAGACGAAATCCTGTCTCGTTTGCCCTGATCGGAGCCGCCCCAGCCGCTAGGAATCTCAAAGCCGCATTGCCGCGGATAAATCCTCATTTTCCTGAATTTGCATGGGCGACCCAGCGTATGTTGCCAAGGTCGCCCATAGTTGAAGTTGTTAGGCTAGCGCGCAGCCGCCAGCGCTTGGTCAATGTCTTCGATGATGTCGTCGATATGCTCAATGCCGATGCAGAGGCGGATCGTCTCCGGCGTGACCCCGGCCGCTTCCTGTTCCTCCGGCGTGAGCTGGCGATGGGTTGTCGAGGCGGGATGCGCCGCGAGCGACTTGGCATCGCCGATGTTGACCAGGCGCGTGAAGACTTGCAGCGCGTCGTAGAACTTGACGCCGGCATCGAAGCCGCCCTTGATGCCAAATGTCAGCAGGGCGGAGGGACGACCGCCGGTGTATTTCTGCGCCAGGTCGTAATAGGGCGAACTTTCCAAGCCGGCGTAAGTAACCCATTCGACTTGACTGTGGTTCTCCAGGTATTTTGCCACGGCCATGGCGTTGTCGACGTGGCGCTCCATGCGCAGCGACAATGTCTGCAAGCCTTGCAGGACCAGGAAGGCGTTGAATGGGCTGAGGGCGGAACCGGTATTGCGCAGGGCGACGACGCGGGCGCGGGCGATGTAGGCGGCCGGTCCCATGGCGTCGGTGAAGACGACGCCGTGATAACTCGGCTCCGGCGTGCTGAACATGTAGAAGCGCTCGGCGTGTTTGGCCCAGTCGAAGATGCCGCCGTCGACCAGGATGCCGGCGATGCTGTTGCCATGCCCGCCCATGTACTTTGTCATTGAATGCAGAATGATATCGCAGCCGTATTCAACGGGACGGCAGAGCGCCGGGCTGGGCACGGTATTGTCCACGATCACCGGTACGCCGTGCGCGTGGGCCATGTCGGCGATGGCTTCCATATCCGGGATATTGCCGGCGGGATTGCCGATTGACTCGCAGAAGACGGCGGAAGTCTTGTCGTCGATCAGCTTGGCGAGATCGTCGGGGCTATCGCCTTCGGCGAAGCGCACATCAATCCCTAGCTTGGGCAGCATGTGTCGGAAGAGCGTCCAGGTGCCTCCATAGAGCTGCGGCACGGTGACGATATTGTTGCCGGCTTCCGCCAGATTGACGATCGAGTAGTGGATGGCCGCCTGGCCCGAAGCCAGCGCCAGAGCGGCGACGCCGCCTTCCATCGCTGCCACGCGCTGTTCCAGCACATCGTTGGTCGGGTTCATGATGCGCGTATAGATATTGCCCGGCACCGCCAGGTTGAAGAGGTCGGCGCCGTGCTGCGCGTTGTCGAATTCGTAGGCGACGGTCTGATAAATTGGTACCGCTACCGCGTGTGTAGTCGGTTCAGGTTCATATCCGGCGTGGATGGCTTGGGTCTCGAGCTTCATTCGCTCTCTCCTTATCTAAGCCTAGCACTTAAATTTTCGCGTAACACTGTACCGCATTTCGAATCCAGTTAAAGAGGCAATATATTGCAATTCATCATGCCTGCGCCTTGTGTTTCCAACGGGCGCGCGTCTGTTCGATGGTGGCGATGACTACGCCATAAACGACCAGCGCGCTGCCAATGATTTGCGCCAGGGAGGGGATCTCGCCAAACATGAACAAGGCGATTACGGCGCTGACGACCACCGCTATTTGCAGGACGATGGCCATTGCCGTCGCTGTATAGTTTTGCAGCCCCATGTTCATGGCGATATGCCCGAAGACCTGCGCCAGGATCGCCACAACTATTGCCCAGAGATAGCTGTTCGCGGGATAACCGGTGACCAGCGTGCCGCTGGCGCCGACAAACATCGAGGTGACGATAGCGGCGCTGAAGAAGACCATAAAGCTGTATAGCAGGGGCGGGATGACATTGTTCAATTGCCGCCCGATCAAGAGATAAATGCCGAAGCATATCGAACCAACGAGCGCCATGCCTCCGCCGAGCAGAGGATCAGCGCCCGCTTCAATCGCGCTCAGCCCGCCGAAGCCGACCAGAGCCACGCCGATGACCGTCGCCACCAGGCTGAACCAGAAGCGGCGCGAGAATACCACGCCGAATATCAAGATTTCCGGCAGCACGATCCACAAGGGCGTCGTGCGGCGCAAGACGCTTGTCATCAAGACGCTGGTATATTCGAGGGACAGGAAAAGCAGCAGCAGATTCAGCGAGAGCCAGAAACCGGCAATGCCGGAAAGCAGCCACTGACGCGGCGTAACCCGCAGCAAGTCGTCGCGGTAGCGCGTCCAAATCAGCGGGGCGAGCGCGAGGGAAATTAGCCACAGGCGGATCAAGACGATCACCGGCGACGGCATGCCTTCGCTTTGGGTGATGCGAATGGCGATGGGCGTGACGCCGGCCGAAAATATGATCGATGCCAGGATCACCCCGCTTCTGTTCGGCATGTTCAAGCGCAGCCCGCGAATCGAATAATCGCGCCATGCTAGCACAGGGGCTTAAAGCTGCCTAGTCTTCCGCTTGTTCAGCGGCGTTGTCGCGGAGCTTGATGGAAAGCTGATGCGCGAAGCGTCGGCCTAATTCGAGTTGTCCGGCGCTATCATAATGGAGTTTGTCGTCGTGTTTGCTCAGCCCGTCGGTATCGACAAGCGCAACATTCGGCACGGTCTCGGCGACCAGGCTCTGCGCCGCGCGCACTGTTGAAAGGTGGGCGAATCTGGCCGGCGCTGGATTGACCAAGCCCATGACAAAATGCAGCTCTGGCCGGCCGAGGTCCTGGCGTATATCGGCGATCAATCGCGTCATATTGCGCTGATACGCGGCTGCGGCCGGTTGGTATCGGCTGTCGCTCTCGCCTTGCATCCAGAGACAAGCGAGCAGATTGACATCTTCCCCGGCTGCGACCTCTTTGACATGGCGAATCAGCCGCGGGTAAAGGGCGCCCTTATCCGCGTTTTCGGCGGTTGCGGCGCGTTCGGCCGACCATTCGCGCTCCCAAGCCAGCAGCGATGACCCGCCAACGGCGTATTTGATCAGCCACAGTTCATCAAGCGGCATCAATTCGAGGAAGCGCTGCGCGAAGCCGACTTCTGGACCGAAGCAGCCGGGGCGCGGATTCAGGTCGAAGAGCCTGGCCTTGGCGGGCATCGTGATATCGCCAAGCTCCGAGAGCTGGCCGTGCCCTACCATATTCGATTGACCCGATAGTATGACTGCGGGTTTCATCATTCTCTTTTCTGCGTCCAGATTTGTGCCAGAGTGTACTCCAGGTGATTTGCCGCTGCCACTGCCGCGGTGGTAAACTCCTGGCAGCGAGACAGCGCGTTAGGGATAGAGACCGCCTGAACGACAAGAGTGGGGAGCCAGTAGCGCCATGCCGGCTCACGATGCGCCCAACATCCTGCTGATTATGACCGACCAGCATCGCTGGGATTACCTGGGCTGCGGGGGCGCGGATTTCGTTGATACACCGAATATTGACCGACTGGCGGCGTCGGGTATTCGCTTCGCAAAGGCCTTCACCAACGCGCCCGTCTGCGCGCCGGCGCGGATCGGTCTGGCGACGGGCATGCACCCGGCGCGCATCGGCACGCTCGACAACAACAGCTACCTGCCGGCGCGCCTGCCGACCTACTACCAGGCCTTGCGCGACAGCGGCTATCGCGTCGGCTGCGTCGGCAAGCTCGATCTGGCGAAGCCCGACCCGTACAACGGGCGTCATGGCGACCGTCCGCAGGTTTATCGTTGGGGCTTCACCCATCCCGAAGAATGCGAAGGCAAGATGCACGCGGCGCAGGGCGATCCGAGCGCGCCGCATGGTCCCTACACGCATTATTTGAAGGACAGGGGGCTATTGCAGGCATTCTGGAATGATTATCGCATGCGCGCCCGGCAGGGCTGGATCCTGGGCGCTTCACACTATTCAGTTTTGTCCACAGAGGATTTTGAAGATTCTTATATCGGGCGGCGGGCGGCGCAGTGGATTGAAACGATCCCGGATGATTTTCCCTGGCACCTCTTTGTCAGCTTTGTGGGACCGCATGATCCCTTTGACCCGCCGCGGGAATATGCCGAACAGTTTCGAAATAGGCCCATGCCGGATGCCGTCCCGAAAAACCGGAACGGCAAACCGCAGTGGATACGCAATCGCCAGCAGGAGTTCAGCGCCGAAGAACTGGCGCGTATTCGCCGCCAGTATTGCGCGCTGATCAAGCTAATCGATGATCAGGTCGGCGCGCTGCTGGATGCGCTTGCAGCGCGTGACATGCTGGAAAACACCTATATAATTTTCACCAGCGACCATGGCGAGATGCTGGGCGATCAGGGCTTGTTCCAGAAGCAAGCGCCATACGAGCCGTCGATCCACATTCCGCTAATCGTGTCTGGTCCCGGCATCGAGCGCGGCGCCGTCTCCGACGCGCTGGTTGAGATGAGCGATCTCAATCCGACCATCTGCGCGCTGGCTGGTGTGGCGCCCGCGCCGGATATGGACGCGCGCTCATTTGATCAGATTTTATTTGGCGAACAGAGGGAGCACAGAACGGAAATCGTTTCTGCTTTGATGAATTTCACGTGCTTGCGAACGCGCGCTCACAAGTATGTTGATAACAGGGATGACATGCCGGAGTTATATGATTTGCAGAATGATCCCGGGGAAACCCGCAACATAGCGGAGGATTGTCCCGATCAGGTTGCGACTATGCGCGACCGGCTCCAGCGATGCTTCGAATGAAAGATAAAGCATATCTTCGTAGACTTGAAGATTGCGGAGTGATGCAGTTAAGCGTAGGTCAAGAGTGCTTGCTATGTCTGTCTTAAGGAGGACCCTATATCAGATCAGCTTTGCCGCATCTTGAGATGCGGCGCCAAATGATCGCCCACAAGGAGAGAAACAATGCTTAAGAAAACCGAATCAAGAATGAGGTTGTTGGCGCTTCTGACCCTGGTATTGCTGCTGGCAATCCCGGTCGGCGCGCAGGACGCAATGAACGAGTTTGTCATCGGCGTTAGCGAGACTGTCGTGACGCTTGATATGAGCGTGCGCAGCCCGTCACTGGCGCATAAGCAGGTCAGCTACGCGATTTATGAGCCTTTGCTGCGCCTGGGAACAGATGGCTCGATCAATCCCGGGCTGGCCAGCGATTGGACCATGTCGGATGACAAGCTGACAATCACGCTTAACTTGCGCGAAGGCATCAGCTTCCATGACGGCTCGCCATTGGATGCCGATACGGTCGTCTGGAATATCAACGGCGCCATTGATCCGGAATTCGGAGACGGCGCGCTGGCGGACTATGGCCGGATAGCATCGGTTGAAGCCCTCGATGATCTCACCGTCCAGATCAATATGTCGGCGCCCGATGCCAACATTCTGCCCGCGCTTGCGGCCGGCAGCGACGCGCGAGCGCTGATCATGTCGCGGGCGGCTTATGAGGCTTTGGGAGCGGACGAGTACGCCTTCGATCCGTCCGGCACCGGCCCATTCAAATTGGCCAGTTGGGAGCCGGGCGTTGAGTTGGTCCTGGAGCGCAACGAGAATTATTGGGGCGAAAGCAGCGGCAACGCCGATCGGGTCAGCTTCCGGATCATCCTTGACGCATCGGCGGCCACGCTGAATTATCAGAGTGGCGACGTGCATGCCATGTTCTCGATATCGGCGCCGGAACTCCCGCTTCTGGAAGCCGTTCCCGGCACCGTCTCCGGGGCGGTTGCCCGCGGCGTCAATGTCCTGGCGCTGAACCTGCACCGGCCGCCCTTCGACAACGTCCATAATCGGCGCGCCGTCATGTATGCGATTGATGTAGAACCGGTCATCAGCCTGGTTTATGGCGGTTTGGCGCAGCCGGCGCGCGGCATAACACCGCCGAATTCCTTTGCCTTCAGCGACGAATCGCCTCCCCGTATCGCCCGCGATCTTGATGCCGCTCGCGCCGAGTTGGCGGCGGCGGGAAATCCGGACGGTTTTGAATTTGAGGTATCGGTTGTAGCGCAACCGTTTCGCATTCAGGTTTTGGAGATCATGCAAGCCAGTCTTGCCGAAGTCGGGATCAACCTGGTCATTCAAGCGAATGAGCGCGCGCGACATATTGCCGCCTTGCGCGAGGATATCGAAATTGCCGAAGCCGGCTTTGTACAGATCCTCGCCGCGCTGAGCGCGCCCGAAGCCTATCTCAGCCGCTTCGCCGGCTGCAGCGCCACGATTATGATCGTGCGCTATTGCACCGACGAATACGAAGCGCTGCTGGCGGAACTGCCGGGACTCTTTGATAGCGCCGAACGGACAGCGCATGTCCGCCACATGAATGAGGTCGCCTGGCGCGCCGTGATCGTCGTGCCCTACTTGTATCCCGAGATTCCTTATGTCTATCGCGGGGACATCATCGACGGCTTCGCCCTGAACGGCTACGGCTTGCTGGACTGGACGAACTTCACCGTAGTCGGCGGCTAATCACAATCAAGACACGGGGTTGCGCGCTTAAACGCAACCCCTATATGCCCCAACAATCGCCCGGAGCGAGGACATGGGCCGCTATCTGATCAGGCGCATTCTTTTGATGGCGCCAACCCTGCTTATTGTTACCTTCCTGGTATTCGTTCTGCTATTTCTGAGTCCGGGCGACCCGGTTTTGATGCTCGTTCCCGTGGACGAAGTCGCGCAGATGACCGATGAAGAGATGAATCATCTGCGGCAGAAACTGGGCTTGGATCGACCCATTTACGTGCAATACGCCGACTGGCTCGTTCACGGCCTGCAGGGCGACCTGGGGCGCTCGATTCACCAGCGGCGAGCGGTTGTAGATTTGTTGGCGGCGCGTTTTCCGGTCACGCTGGAGTTGGCGCTGTTGAGCGTCTTTCTAGCCACGATTGTCGCTATTCCCATCGGCATTTACACGGCCGTTCGTCCAGGGGGCATTGGCGACTTCGTCGGCAATATCGCCGCATTGATGGGTGTTTCGGCGCCGAACTTCTGGGTCGCATTATTGCTTATCGTCGTGTTTGCGGTGCATTTGAGATGGTTGCCGGCCGGCGGATTTGTCCGCATGAGTGATGATCCGGTCGGACATATCGAACGCATGATTCTGCCGGTCTTCACATTGAGTACGGCGCTGATGGCCGTAACCATGCGCTTGACCCGATCGAGCATGCTGGAAGTATTGAATGAAGATTACGTGCGTACCGCCAGGAGCAAGGGGCTGGGGCAGCGGCGGATCGTGTTCGTCCATGCTTTGAAAAACGCGCTGATTCCGGTTGTCACAACCGTGGGATTGCAGATCGGCCGCATCCTGGGCGGCACGATCGTGATCGAAATAATTTTTTCGTTTCCGGGCATGGGCAAGTTGCTTTTGGATGCCATTTTCGGTCGCGATTTCCCGGTCGTTCAGGGTTCGGTATTGTTGATCACGCTAGCGTTTATGGGTATCAATCTGCTCGTAGATTTAACCTATGCGTCAATCGATCCGCGCATCCGATATGCTTCGTGAGGGAGCCAGTGGCGCAACCCGTCGATAACCCGGGCAAGGGCGAATCCAGTCATGCACCCGCAGACTGGTCGCAGGCCAGCGAACCGGCAGAACGCGCTTTCTTTTTGTTTTCCAGTCGCTTGTTCGCTCGTCCCCTGCCGCGATTTGCTTTTGCCGTACTACTACTCGTCATTCTAGGCGCGCTGTTCGCGCCGGTCATCAGTCCCTATGACCCGATCAAGCCGGATTTTTCTGCGGCGCGCGGAGCGCCCAGCGCCGATCACGTTTTGGGCACGGATGATATTGGGCGCGATGTCTTGTCGCGAATCCTCTTTGGCGCTCGCGTCTCGCTGCTGGCCGCCCTGATTCCCTTGTCGATTTCGATCAGCATCGGCGTCCCGCTGGGCTTGGTTTCCGGCTTGCTCAAGGGCTGGACGGACGACGTCATCATGCGCGTACTGGACGCGCTGCTGGCTTTTCCGCGCATCGTGCTCATCATCGCCATCGCCGGCATTTTGGGTCCCAGCCTGGTAAACGCGCTCATAGCCATCGGCGTCGTCGGCGTAGCGCCGCTGGCGCGGCTGACAAGGGGATTGACCCTATCCGCCAGCGAGGAAGACTACGTGCTGGCGGCGCGCGCGCTGGGATCGTCCAATTGGCGCATCATGATGTCTCATATCTTGCCCAATATTACCGCCGCGATTATCGTCACGGTCTCGCTGGATGTTGGCGGCATTATCCTGGCGGAAGCCACCTTGAGCTTTCTGGGCCTCGGCATCCAGCCGCCCAATCCCAGTTGGGGCAGCATGGTGGCTGTTGGCAATCGCTATATCCAGACGGCGCCCTGGATTTCTCTGGTGCCGGGCACGGCGATTTTCCTGACCGTGATGAGTATCAATCTGCTCGGCGATGGCTTGCGCGACGCGATGGACCCCTATCTGCGCAATCGATAGCCACTCCCCTACTCCCCCGCCAGCTTGGCATGTCTGAAATCGCGGGTTTTGCGCTTATTGCAAGTCAGTCAGGACAACTGTGCCCGGGCGAGTAATCGCGGCGCAGGTTAAGCCGTTCCCGGTGAATATCTGCAAGGAATATACTGCCGGCGGCGATGCAGTCGTATCAATGAAAATCAACGCCCCTTCAATCCTGAAGCAAATCCATGTGTTTGTCATTTCCATCATATTCCGCGGGCAAACCGGCAGCGCCAGTTCCTGCCCTGTGCTAATCAGATCCGTCCCCAGGTAGTTATGCCTTTTGAGCGCGTCCACCGTTGTATGATAGTGGATGGCCAGGCGAAACAGATTCTCGCCGCTGGATACCCGATGCGTGCATTGCGGATTCGAGCGCCAGACCCTGGCCGCAAATCTTCCGCCTTGCAAATCCGGGTGTTTGCCCAGGTCAAGCATGTCGACACTTTCGCAGCTGATATCGCCGTTAGCCGATTGCACAAAGATCTGCTCGTTCACCAGGCAGTAATGCACCGGTAGCGGCGTCTGGGTTGCTGTGTTGGTTGCCAGCGGTTGATAAGTGGCTGTTGGCGTGTTGGTCGCCGCGCGTTCGGGCCTTGTGTTGGGGGCGGGCGGATCGCGGGGGTCCGGCGGGGTTGGCGTGTCGGATGGTGTGGGCGTGTCGGATGGTGAGACTGGCGTGTCGGATGGCGTGGGCGTG
>JAPOOU010000020.1 GCA_026713245.1 Chloroflexota bacterium | reverse complement strand
GCGTTCAGCGCCGGCGCGCGGGGCGCCTGGCGCGATGCGGGCGTTACAAACAGGGCGGAGCGGCGCGCCTTCGCCCGCGAGAGCGGGCAGAAATTTACCGGCGGGGCCGGTTCGCAAGCCAGCGCGGTGGGGCGGGCTTACGGGAATCAGATGTAGGAGAATCGCGCGGGGTGTATTCAGCCTCGGATAGCGTTTTGACAAAGGAGAACGTCGACATGCGATTTGTACGAGGTTGGATGGTATTTCTCACGCTTGCGGTTGTGGGCTTATCCGTCGTGGCGCAGGAAGATGCGGAAGACGATCAGAAACTGATCATCAATAATATAGTGGACAATCCAATATTGTGTACTCACGACCAAGCGACCACATTCTATGAATCATTGGACGGTTTTCAGCAGTCGCTCAATAACATCGCTCTTGTGAAAAATACGGACACTCTACAGTTCTGGCTCAACATACACAAGCAGTGGTTCGACGAGACGTGGGCGCTATTGCTTGCCGAAGGATGTCATGGTGCGAAAATGCTGATATATGCGTTGAGAGCGGTAGCCTCACATAACCTTCTTGAACACATGATTGGCGATGTTGGAGAGATTCCCGCGCAAGATGTGATGCGCGACGTGAGAGATATGGCCGTTGCAGATCTTGAAGCAATCAAGCGGACTCAATACCCCGAAAGCGAACTGCAAATTAATCTCATAATCACCAATCTACCTTACTGCAGCAACAACCAGGCGATTGCATTCTATAAAACCATTGACGGCTATTTGCAAGAAATGAACAAACTGATTCTAGTTGACGACTGGCGTTCTTTGAGAGTGTGGGTCGGCATGTTGCACGCATGGCGGCAAGAAGCATGGACATCATTTTACGACCAGCCTTGCGGTATTCGGCTAGCGTATATGTTTTGGATAGAACGGTTAACATATATTAACGCCTTGGTGAGTGTTGTGTCCGGCGAGACTCCAAATATAGACAATTTGATCCGTCCTTTGCGTGATACCGCGGCGAAGGACTTGGCAGTGATTGAGGCAATGACAAGCGAATAGACCAAGCGTATACCAGCAAAGACGTCAATCAAAACACAATCACGCCGCGCGCACCGTCGCGGGTCAGCATCGACGCATAGGCCTCGAGGTGATGTCATACACAGATGGGCGACCCAAGGGTCGCCCCTGTTTACGTTAAACGCGTCGCTCATGCGACGGGAAGGCTTACGATTTTGCGTGAGCGCGGTAGACCTTCTCGCTGCCGCCGAGCGGCTACATTTTCCGCATGTTTCCGTGCCAGGGGACTGAGAGGGGAAGGGCCGGGCGCGGGGTTGATCTAAAACACGATAATGCCGCGCGCGACCTCGCCCGTCAACATGTCTTGATAGGCCTCGTTGATTTCGCTCAGCCCGTAACGGCGCGTTACCAACTCGTCGAGCATAAGCTTGCCGTTGCGATACAGATCCAGAAACATGGGAAAATCGCGCTGGGGCAGCACGGAGCCATAGAAGCTGCCGCGTATGACTTTTTCCGTTCGGGTGATGACCGAGCCGGGCAGGTTGGTGCCGCTGCCCACGGGCGTCAAGCCCACCAGGGTCAGTGTGCCGCCCGGGCGGGTCGCATCGAAGGCGGTCTCCTGCAAACTCGTTAATCCCACCGATTCAAATACGTGGTCAGCGCCGCGGCCAGCCGTCAGGTCCTGGATCTGCCCGACGGTTGTATCGTCCGAATACAGCGTATGCGTAGCGCCGAATTCGCGGGCGATCTCCATTTTGCTGCTGTTGGTGTCGACCGCGATGATCGGGTCCGCGCCGCACATCACGGCGCCCATTATGATGTTCAAGCCGACGCCGCCGGCGCCGTATACCGCCACGCTCTGCCCCGGCCGCACATCGGCCGTATATATGGCCGCGCCGACGCCGGTCGAGACAGCGCAGCCGACCAGCGCCGCCACTTCCAGCGGCACGTCCTGCCGCACCGGCACACAGGCGTCCTCGGGTATGACCACGTATTCCGCGAAACAGCCCAAACCCGTCATGATGTGAACAGCCTCTCCGTTTCTGCTAATGCGGCTCGAGCCATCCTTGAGCAGACCCGATCTCAATACCGGCGTATAGACTTCGCAGAGGTTGGGCTTGCTGTTCTGGCAATAAAAGCAACTGCCGCAATTGGCGCGAAAGCTCAAGGTCACATGATTGCCGGGACTTACGCGCGTGACGCCTTCGCCGATTTCTTCCACAATACCCGCGCCTTCATGGCCGCAGATAATGGGCATGGGAAAATAGGAAAGTCCCTCCACCACATGCCAATCGCTGTGGCAGACGCCGGCCGCCGCCATTTTGATCAACACTTCGCCAGTCCTGGGCGCCTCGAGTTCCACTGTCTCGATACTGAAGGGCGTATTGGCTTCGTTCAAGATTGCGGCTTGCATTTGCATGTCCGTTTCCTTTCGAAGGCTTGCTGGGCTGAAATCTCGATCAGAATACAATGATACCCCGCGCCAGCGCGCCGCTCAACATATCCGCATAGGCTTCGTTGATCTGGTCCAGTCGATAACGGCGCGTGATCAGCTCCTCCAGCTTGAGCTTGCCGGCGGCATACAAGTCCAGCAGCATCGGGATATCGCGCGGCGGATTCACCGAGCCGTAAGAACTGCCGCGTATAACTTTCTCCGTGCGCGTAATAATCGCGCCCGGCAGGTTCGTCGAACTGTCGGCCGGCGCTGTGCCGACCAGGGTTAATACGCCGCCGGGACGCAGGGCGTCAAAGGCGCGCTCCTGCAAACTCGGCAATCCCAGCGCTTCAAATGTGTAATCGGCGCCGCGGCCGGCCGTCAGCGCCTGAATCTCGGCAACTGCCGACTCGTCCGAGAAAAGGCAGTGTGTCGCGCCAAACTGACGGGCGATCTCCATTTTCCGGTCGTTGATGTCCACCGCAATGACGGGGTAGGCGCCGCAGAGCCTCGCGCCCTGGATGATATTGAGTCCGATGCCGCCCGCGCCAAAAACTGCCGCGCTTTGGCCGGGGCGGATGTCCGCAGTGAACATGGCCGCGCCGACGCCGGTTGCAACGGCACAGCCCACCAGGGCCACAAGCTCCAGCGGCGCGTCGCGGCGCACCGGCAGGCAGCTCTCCTGCCGCACCAGCGCGTATTCGGCGAAACTGCCCAGACCCGCCAAAATGTGAACCGGTCGGCCATTCCAATGAATACGCGATCTGCCGTCGGCTTGCAGACCGGATGCCAGCAATTGTCGATAACTGTTACAGAGATTAGGTTTGTCGTTATAGCAGTAAAAGCAGTCGCCGCAGCCCGGCGCCCAACTCAGCGCGACATGATCGCCAACAGCCACGCGCGTAACGCCCGGTCCGACCGCCGTGACCAGGCCCGCGCCTTCGTGCCCGACGATGATGGGCATGGGTTTGGGCGCCGTACCGATGGCAACGCGCCAGTCGCTGCGGCAGACGCCGCTAGCCGCGATCTTGACCAGGACTTCGCCGGCTTCCGGCGGATCGAGCGTGACGCTTTCGATGCGGAAGGGCGTGTTGGGCTGGGTGAGGATAGCGGCTTGCATCTGCATCAGGATTTCACCGCGCCGACAGTCAGCCCGGCCAAAAATTGCTTTTGCAAAGCGAGAAAGAGCAGCAGTATCGGCATTGTGGACAAGAGCGATGCGGCCATCACGACCCCGTACTCCATACGATAGAGGCTCACCATGCCGGCCATGACGACCGGAAGCGTCTGCAACTCGCGGCTGCGCAGCACGACAAGCGGCCATACGAAATCGTTCCAGGAGTTCATGAATGCCAGCACTGCCAGTACCGCCAGCGCCGGACGCACCAGGGGCAACGCGATCTGCCAATAGATGCGGAATTCCGAAGCGCCGTCAATGCGGGCGGAATCAAGCAGTTCGCCCGGCACCGCTTCCATGCTCTGCTTCATGAAAAAGATGCCAAAAGCGCCGGCCACGCCCGGGATGATGACACCGGCGTAGCTGTTGACCAGGCCGAGGCGAATTACCAGGACGAAGAGCGGAATAAAGATGGTATAGAGCGGTACCATCATCGAGCCGAGCAGCACGAGAAACAGGAAGTTTTTCAGCGGAAAGGTGTACTTGGCGAAGGCGAAGCCGGCCAGCGATGCCAGGAATAGATGAGAGATCGTGTGGACCACGGCGATAAAGGCGCTGTTGAGGAAATGGCGGGCGAAGTCGAAGTCGACGAAGAGGCTGACGTAATTGCGGAAATGAGGCTCTTCCGGGATGAGCGTCGGCGGCATCTGAAATATCTCCGACTGTTCTTTGATCGTATTGGAGAGCATCCAGACGAAGGGCGTCGCCATCGAGATTAGGATGAAGAAGAGGAAGCCGTAGGCAAGGGTTCGCTGGGCGCGACGGCTGAGCGTGTCGTCCATCCTCTCACTCATCCTTTCTGAACGCGCCGAATAGATAGAGCTGGATGAAAGACAAGCCGAAGATGATCAGCGCCAGCACCCAGCCGATGGCGGAACCGTAGCCGAGCTTTGCGTTGGTGAAGCCCATGCGGTACAGGTAGTTGGCGATGGTCAGGCTGGCGTCGTTGGGTCCGCCGCCCGCCAGCAGCATCGGCTCGGCGAAGAGCTGGAAGGAGCCGATCAAGGTGACGACGCCGACGAAGAGCGCGATCGGCCGCAATTGCGGGATGGTGATGTAGCGGAATCGCGCCCAGGCGCCGGCGCCGTCCACCTGCGCCGCTTCATAGAGCTCGGGCGGGATGCTCTGCAAGCCGGTGAGAAAATACAAGACGTTAATGCCGGTGTAGCGCCAGCTCGCCACCGCCAGCACCGATATCTTGACCAGTTCCTCATCGAGCCATTTGAGCGCCGGAATGCCGAGCAGCGCGAAGCCCTGGTTGATCAAGCCGAACTGGTTGTTGAAGATGAGCAGGAACATGATGGTGGCGGCGACGGTGCTGGTCAGAATCGGCAAGAAATAGCCGATGCGAAAGAGGCTCTTGAAGCGGACCAGCGTCGAGTTGATCAGCAGCGCCAGAACCAGCGCCAGCGGCAAGATGAACAGAAAGGCGCCGATGGCGTAGTATACGGTGTTCCACAGCGACTTGAGGAAGACCGGGTCGCCGGCCAGGTAGGTATAGTTTCCCAAGCCGACCTGCCGCATGGGACCGGTGCCGGGCCAGCGGTGCAAGCTGAGGTAGAGGGCGTAAATCAGCGGCCCGACCGAAAATACGATAAAGAGAATGTAGAAAGGCGAGATGAAGACGTAAGGCACGACCTTGCGCTCGGAGCGGCTCCACCAGGCGCGCAGGCCCTTTTCATCGGCGGGCTTCATGTTGCTTCCGTCCCCTGCATTGCTGCGGAAAAACTGTGCGGTCTTCAGTGGAGTCGCCGCGGTTGCTCGAAACTGCTCTTCGCGCCCGGTCAACCCCACCCCCCGGCCCCCTCCCCAAAGCTTTTGGGAGGGGGAACGCAACTGGCAATACTGACGTCAAAAATCGAGATTCGCGCGCCGCCTTATTCTCGACACATTCAGTCGGGCCGACGCCTGTCGCCGAAGTCTCCCCCCATTGCAATGGGGGGAGATTTAGAGGGGGGCTTGCCGAAGCCACGTCCGCTCGACTCCTCGACGTAGACAGGTTGATGCCCCTCCCTCATTTTGGCGCGCGGAGACCGGGCGTCTTGGTGGGAGGGGTTTGGGTTGGGAGCTCGTGTTGAAACGCCTAACCAAAATCGATCTGCCGGCGCAGTTCTTCCGCAGCGTCTTTCAAGGCTTGTTCGGCCGTCTTCTCGCCTTGAGTCGCTTCGAATATGGCGTTGCCCACCAGCGTGCTGGCTTCATTGAACCAGGGGCCGCGCGCTTGATGCGGGACTTCCGGCGCCAGCTCAAGGAAAAGCTCGCCCAGCGACTGATTGTCAAAGTAGGGGTCGGGACCCAGCAGCGATTCGTTGCTCAGGTGTGAGAGCACCGGCGGCAGCAGGTTGTTCACTTCAAATTCGAAGATTTTGTTGTCCTCGTTGAAGAGAGCGAACTCAATGAATGCCCAAGCCTCGTCCTTATGCTGGCTTTGCGCTGTGATCGAGTAAGCGGTGCCGCCGTGCGTGCTGGTGCGGGCGCCGCCCTCTTCAAAGGCGGGCAGGGGCGCCGCGCGCCACAGACCCTCGGTATCGGCGACATTGTTCTTGATGAAGCCGCCGTACCAGTCAGCGCCAATGGCAGCCGCTATTTTGCCCTCCGACATCAAACCGTAGGTGCTTTGAGAATCGCCCGGGGCAACCGCGACGCCGCTTTCGAGCAAGCTGAGATACCATTCCAGTACGGCGATGGCTTCCGGGCTGTCGACGATGACATTGCCTTCGGCATCAAAGAAGCCGGGGCTGCCCGATTGCAGCAGCAGCATATAAAAGTCGCCCCAGCTGCGGTCGTTCAATGCCATCGCCGAGATGCCCTGATCGGTCAGCGCAGCCGCCGCCTCGACGAATTCGTCCCAGGTGGCGATGGGCATTTCAATGCCGGCGTCGGCGAAGACGTCATGTCGATAGTAAAGGACGACCGGGCAGAGGCAGTGATCAATGCCGTAGATGGTGCCCTGGTGGGCGTACAAGCCGGTCTTGGCCATGATGTAATCGTCCTCGTAGGGCGCGATCAGGTCGTTCAAAGGCACCAGGCCGGGCTCTCCTTTTAGGAAGCGGCTGATGACGCCTTGCTCAACATCAACAATATCGGGCGCGCCGACGCCGGCGACGAAAGCGCCTTGCAAGTTGTCGTAGAGCTGCCCGTAGGGGATCTCTTCGACCACGATGCTGACATGAGGCGCGATTTCCTTGTAGTCGGTTTCAATGCCCTCGTAGAAATCGGTGAAGAAGGACCCGAAGGTCCAGATCGTCAGCGTGACATCGTCTTGCGCCGAAGCGGTTCCGGCGCCGATCAATACGCTCAAAAGCAATAGTGCTGTTGTGAAAAGTTCGACAGTTCGTTTCATTTTCTTTTTACCTCACAAGATTACTTAACTGTTGTTAGGAGGGCGCGCCATAGGATAGCGCAGACATTAACTGCGGATCGCCCCTGCAAGGCTTGCCAGATTGTTGTGGTTTTGGGTAGTCGAATCGCGCTAGCGTCTAGCCGTCGGACGTGTATTTGCGTTCATGTTGTTCACCACAAATGGAGTATGAAACAAGCCTTACATTTTCTTATCAATATGCGCTATAGGGCTCTCCTTCCCACTGGCTCGCCCAGCTTTCCCAGGTGGCCACCGAGGCCGGATCGGCTACGCTGCGAGCGATGAAGCCCTTGTCGCGGCCGCCGATTTCGACATTATATTCATCGACCATAGCATCTGATATCGACTGATAACGCAAGTCAATCGACCAGCGCACGGCATCCGATTTATTGGGCAAGGCGGCGTGCGGCGTCAACTGCGTGAAGCAGAGCGCATCGCCCGCCTCCATCTCGATGGGGATGCCCGGCAGCGCCGCCCGCTCTTCTTTGGAGATGCCGAGGAAGCCGGTTTCTTCGTCTTCGGTGATGGCGTACATATCGCCGCGGTGATAACCCTCGGCGACTTGCAGGCAGCTGTTTTCGGTAGTCACGCGCTGCAGCGGCATCCAGATCGAAAGTGTATGGACCTGGGCGATAGACGGGTAGTACTGCGAATCCTGATGCCAGGGCGTGCGCGTCCAGCGCTGGTCGGGCAGCTTGGGCCGCAAGTTAAATACGCCATGCATGAAGACCTCGGGACTGCCCAGCAGGTCTTCGGCGATGTCGATCACATTGGATTCGGTCATGAATTGGAAGAGTTCCGGGCAGACGATTTGGCGGCGGGGACTGCGCTGATATATGGGCTTGCCCGCCTCGTTCCAGGCGACGCTCAGACGACGCCCCAGGTCGAGATGCTCCAGCCCGTCATCGAGCAAGCCTTCAGCGACCCAGCCTTGCACCGTGCGCTCAACCCAATCGGCGCAGACAGCCCGCCCCAACTCGATGCTGCGCTGCGGCACGACCTTCTCGACTTTGACGTAGCCCTTTTCATGGTAAACGCTAATCTGTTCGTCACTTAGTATTTTAGGCATCTCTATTTCCGAACTCGTTTCAGGATTTGGCTTTATTGGACTTTAGCGCAAAATGAACGATGCGCCAAATATTGTATTCTCAGCCGACTGGAACGCGAGTCCGCGCCGAGGGTTAAATGTATAGTTTCAGCAACTCCAGAAACCAAGCGCAACGCCCAAAACCATGTTTGGGGATAGTTTGCGGGCGACCCACTGGGTCGTACTGGCACGGTCGCCCCCGACCGACTTAATCCTTGCGCAAATGCCGGACGCCGTCCGCGCTGGCCACGATGACGTCCCGCGCCATGCCGATGAATAGGCCATGTTCTGCGATGCCGGCGCGGGCATTCAGCGTCTTGTCCAAGGCGGCCGGATCGGCGATCACACCGAAGTCGCAGTCGAGGATGATGTTGCCCTGATCCGTCTCGAAGGGAACTTCGCCGCTTTGGCGCGGAACGACATCGGCGCCGAGATCGCGCAGGAAGCCCGACTGGGAATGCCAGCCGAAGGGGAAGACCTCGACCGGTACAGCCCAGTTCGTGCCGAGTTTTTCCGACAGTTTCGATGCGTCGACCACGATGACCAGGCGCTCGGTGGTTTGGGCGACGATTTTTTCTCGCAGATGCGCGCCGCCGCCGCCCTTGATCAGATTGAAATCGGGATCGACTTCATCGGCGCCGTCGATGGTCAGGTCGACGATCGGGTGGCGTTCGAGCGTGCCGAGGGGAATACCGAGTTCGCGGGCATCGGCTTCGGTGGCGCTCGAGGTGGGTATGGCGATGATATCGCGGATGTCGCCGCCGCGAATGCGCTGGGCGATGCGGCGGGGGGCGAAGATGGCGGTGCTGCCCGTGCCCAGCCCGATGACCATTCCCGATTCAACCAATTCGGCGGCGTATTCGCCGGCTTGCTGTTTCAGCGTCTTGATGTTCATAGGCGCATTTTACGACGCAATACAGATTAATTCACCACAGAAGTAGTACCAACTGAGAAGCTGAGAGAATAGAGGGCGGCAATGGGATTCGGAATACGGTATAGTTTGCAGGTTAATTCGAGCGCAAATTCTGACCTGACAAGGAGTTGAGATGTACAAGACTTTGAGTCCCGGCGCCATCGGCATCCGCGGACAGTCATTAAAGGAGAACCTGCATCTGGCGAAACGGACCGGTTTCGAGGGTCTGGATTTCAGCATTCAGGAAGCGGCGCAAATAGCGCAGGCAAATGATGTCGGCGCCGTCAGAGCGCTATTTGAGGATGCGGGAATCAAATACGGGGCTTGGGGAGCGCCGGTGAACTGGCAAGCGGAGGGCTGGCGCGATGACCTGGCGTCCTTGCCCAAGCTTGCGGAGTTGGCCGCGGAACTGGGCGCGGATCGCTGCTCGACCTGGTGCCCGCCGTCGTCGACCGAACGCGCCTTTGACGAGAACTTCGCCTGGCACGTTGAGCGCTTTGGGGCGATCGCCGAGGTCTTGAAGACTTTTGGCATTCGATTTGGCATCGAATTCATCGGTCCGCAGAGTTTGCGCCCGGCTGATCAGCACGACTTTATCCATAACATGGAAGGCATGTTGGAGCTAGCTTCGGCGATCGGCACGGGCAACGTGGGTTTGCTGCTGGATGCCTGGCATCTGTACACATCGGGCGGCGCGGTTGCCGACCTTGATAAGATCAGCAGTCGGGACATTGTCAACGTGCATGTGAACGACGCGCCAAAGGGCTTGACCATGGCGACATATAACGATCACGACCGGCGCTTGCCGACCGAGACCGGCGTGTTGCCGTTAGAAGCTTTCATGAAGAAACTCATCGCGCTGGGTTATGACGGGCCGGTGACGCCAGAGCCGTTCAGCAAGCGCCTGAATGCGATGGACGATCCGCTGGAAGCGGCGGAGGAGACGGCGGCACACATGACACGCTTGTGGCAGGTGGCGGGTTTGGCTTAGGCTAGTGAATAGCCTGTCCAGCAGCTTGCACGCATACCGCGCCGCTTAGGGTTGGCTGCCGCAAGATTGACGCCGGACCAGCGAGACCGGCGACGTGATTTTGAGGAAGATATCGTCAGGATCTTCAATGCGCCTGGCGATGCGCTCGGCAGCAATCTCTCCCATCCGCACTTTGTGGACGTGGACGGTGGTCAGCGGCGGGTAGGTGAAGTCGGAATCGGGTATATTGTCGAAGCCGGTGACGGCGATGTCATGCGGGACTTGATAGCCGCTGCTCTGCAACCAGCGCATAGCGCCAATTGCCAGACGATCGGAAGCGCAGACGATCGCATCCGGTTTGCGATCCAAAGCCATCAAGTTTTTGGCGCCGCGTTCGCCTAGATCGGGCGTCCAGCCGGATGGTCCCGGTTGCAGAATCTGGTGCAGCGACGGCGCTGCATCGAGCCCGCAGGCCGCCAGACCCGCCAGGAAACCGTCATATCGTATGTCGTCGTAGCCCGCGATGAAGCCGAGGCGGCGATGTCCCAGATCTGCCAGGTGCTTGACCATCAAGCGCATCCCGCGCGCCCCGTCGAACAGAACCAGGTCATCTTCAATATCGTGTTTGTCGGTCATGGTCACGATCGGCGAAAAGCCCTGCCTCAGGTAGCTGATGCTTTCCGAGTCGGCCGTGCCCAGCAGGATCAAGCCATCGAAGGCGTGCGTGTCGACCAGTTGACTGGCTTGCGCCGTGGTATCAATCTCGTGCACCGTTTTTACAAAGGCGATCTGATAGCCGAGCCGCTCCAAAGCGCGGTCGACGCCTTCCAAGACCATGTTGTAAAAGGGGTCGCGGTACTTGTCTATGCGAGAAACCAGCAAGACGCCGACATGCCCCCGATTGGTCGCTTGCCGGGGCTTGCTCTGGTAGGCGCCGCCATACTGCCGCTCGATCAATCCGGCTTCCGCCATTTCCTGGAAGTCGCGCCGGATAGTCGTTTCGGAGACTGCGAAATGTTGGGCGAGATCGCGTGTGGACAGAAGTTCCTGGGGAGCGGTATCTTGCGCTCGCTCTAAAATCAGTGACTGTCTTTCAAATTTCTTCATTTATTGTTCAGGAGAATAGCAGTCATTGAAAATACCTTGTTTCAGAGGCAAGTATAACAGATTATGCGCATTTTATGCATGTTATTGTATGTTTGTGCTTGACAAAAGCGCAAGCTGTCTGCTTAAATATGCAAAGCATCGTAGGTAAATATTCATTCGATTAGATGGAATAGTGTCTTCATATGCCTATTTACGCGGCAGGCCCCTCGATATCTCACTACTCTTGCAAGTGTCAAAAGATGACCTTTTCTGTAGCGGATGCCTTCTCGTCAATGGTACGCGGGAGATGATATGTCTTTGAAGATTGCCATGATCGGCGCGGGTTCGGTCGGCTTCACACGGCGGTTGATGATGGACTTGTTGACCGTGCCGGAATTCGCCGATACGCATTTTGCGCTGATGGACATTTCGCAGCGCAACCTGGGCATGGTGGCGCAATTATGCGAGCGGGACATCCGCGCCAACGATTTGCCGGCGACGATCAGCTCCACGCTGGACCGTCGCGAAGCAATCGCCGATGCCGATTATATCATTTGCATGATTCGACAGGGCGGCCTGGACGCCTTCGCTTTGGATATTGATATTCCGCTGAAGTACGGTGTCGATCAATGCGTGGGCGATACAATCTGCGCCGGCGGCATCATGTACGGTCAGCGGACGATCCCGGTCCTGCTGGACATTTGCCGGGACATCCGCGAGGTCGCCAGGCCCGGCGCGCTATTCCTCAACTACTCCAATCCCATGGCAATGAATACCTGGGCTTGCAACCAATATGGCGGCGTGCGGACCATTGGTCTCTGCCATGGCATTCAGCACGGCCACGGACAGATCGCCGAGTGCATTGAGTTATGGGCGCGGCGCGAAGGTCTGATCGCTGACGATGAGCGCGTGACAATGAAGGATGTGGATATCATCTGTGCCGGGATCAATCATCAGACCTGGTACATGCAGGTGCGGTGGCGCGGCATGGATATGACGCCGCGCTTGCTGGAACTCTTTGAGGCGCATCCGGCCTTCCGCGAAGAAGAAAAAGTGCGAATCGATGTCTTGCGGCGCTTCGGCTATTACTCGACCGAATCGAACGGGCACCTGAGCGAGTATGTGCCCTGGTACCGAAAACGGCCCGATGAGATCCGGGACTGGATTGATATGAGTCGTTGGATCCACGGCGAGACGGGCGGTTATTTGCGCGTCTGCACCGAGGGGCGCAACTGGTTTGAGACCGATTTCCCCAACTGGCTGGAAGAAGACCCGCCGAAAATCAGCGCCGAGACGCGCAGCCTGGAGCATGGCTCCTACATTATTGAAGGGCTGGAGACGGGCCGCGTCTATCGCGGGCATTTCAACGTGCCGAACCAAGGTTACATCACCAATCTGCCCGATGGCTGCGTGGTCGAGATCCCGGGATATGTCGACAAGAACGGCATCAATATGCCGGTGGTAGGCGATTTGCCGCTGGCATGCGCCGCGACCTGCTCGGCGAGCGTCCGCGTGCAAGAGATGGCCATGGAAGCGGCCGTGCATGGCGACGTAACCACCCTCAAGCAAGCGATGCTGCACGATCCGCTGGTGGGCGCGGTTTGCAATCCGGAAGAAATCTGGCAGATGACGGACGAGTTGCTGGTTGCGCAAGCCGAATGGCTGCCGAATTATGCCACTGCGGAGATTGAAGCTGCGCGTCAACGCCTGGCTGATCATGAGGCACGTGGAACCCGAGTGAAACTGCTGGATACGAAGGGCGCCGCTCGCCTGCATACGCGCAGCGTGGCGGAGTTGGCGAAGGACAAAGCCGCGCAAGAGACTGCGCGAACATCTGATAAAGGCTAAAGGCTGAAGATACCCTTATCCCTCATCAAGAATAGGGAAGAGGAGCAATGAAAAGGCCTGGTGAATAGAACTTTGTTGGATTATTGGGTAACTTGAGATGAGTACGGATAACGGTGCCGAGCCGATCCTGGAAGTCCGCAACTTGAAGACGCACTTCTTCACGGACAAGGGCGTGGTGAAGGCGGTCAAGGGTGTGAGCTTCAGCCTGGCGAACGGGCAAACGCTCGGCATCGTCGGCGAAAGCGGCTGTGGCAAGAGTGTCACGGCCCATTCGATTATGCAATTGATCAAGTCCCCGCCAGGCGAGATCGTCGAAGGCGAGATCGTCTTTCGCCGGCAAAAGCGCCGCGCCGAAACGATTGACATCGTTCAGCTTGACCCCAAGGGCGTGGAGATGCGCAGCATCCGCGGCGGCGAGATCTCGATGATCTTTCAAGAGCCCATGACCTCGTTGAATCCGCTGCATACCGTCGGCCGGCAGATTTCTGAAGTGGTGGAACTGCATCAGGGTCTCAGCAAGAAAGAGGCGCTGAAGGTGGCGACTGACATGCTCGACCGCGTGCGCATTGCCGATCCGCAGGAACGGGTCAATCAGTATCCGCATCAGTTGAGCGGTGGCATGCGTCAGCGCGTGATGATTGCGCTGGCCCTATCTTGCAATCCCTCGATCTTGATCGCGGACGAGCCGACTACTGCGCTGGATGTCACGATTCAGGCGCAAATTATTGACCTGATGGAGAAACTGCAAGAGGACTTCGGCTCGTCGATTATCATCATCACGCACAATCTGGGCGTGGTATCGCAAATGGCGAACTTCGTGGCAGTGATGTATTTCGGGCGCGTGGTCGAGTATGGCACGGCGATCGATATTTTCCGCAATCCGCAGCATCCCTACACGGTTGGTCTATTGCAGTCGATACCGGTTTTGGGACGCCGCAAGGATGTATTAGTGCCGATCGAGGGGATCGTGCCTAACGCCATCGCCGATATCCCGGGTTGCGCATTCGCCGACCGCTGCCCGCACGTGATGGAGAAATGTCGTCAGCATCTGCCGCCAACCACGACCGTCGATGGCGAGCATCAAGTGGCCTGTTGGCTTCATGAGCCGGTCGGCGCGTGAGCGGCGAAACGGATGTTGCGGCTTGCGCAGCGCATTGAGATTGACGCAAGGCGCGCAATCTCCGCTTGACAAGGGTGTGTGAATTAACCTGCCGGCAGAAGCGCCGGCGGGATAGTTCTTTAACGAACAATTATGGAGGAAGATCGATGAAGTTTGCTACATTTATTCGTCTGTTGCTGGTTTCAGCCCTGGCGCTGACAGCAGTGGGAGCCGGCTTCGCGCAGATGGGCGAAGTCGCTGACCCGGTACCGTATCCCGAGGGCGTGCAGATCGGTGATAACCCGATTGTCACATTCTCTCTGGATGAGATGCTTGTTTACAAGGGGCTGGATTCTTACAGCGAGCCAGCCTGGGTGACGGCGCTGGTCGAAGCCGGCGAATTGCCGCCGGTTGAAGAACGTCTGCCCGAGAATCCTCAGGTTATCCTGGAATCGGGCATGTCGACGGGCCCGGGCGTTTATGGCGGTGTCTGGCGCGATTTCTCGGCAGTGCCAACTGCCGGCTGGAATCTCTGCGCGCGCCAAACGCAGGGTTGGTTCGGCATCAACTACATCTACGGCGAGTCGCTGGTCAAATCCGGCCCGATGTTCCTGCGCCATGACAACCTGGAGCCGCTGCCGAACCTGGCCACGGACTGGGAATGGAGCGAGGACGGCACGCAGTTGACCATGAACATCATTCGCGGCGCCAAGTGGTCGGACGGACATCCCTTCGGCGTACATGACATCATGTTCACCTGGGAACACATCATCCTGGACGAGAATGTCAATTCCTGGACGAACCGTTCCACCTGGCAGATTGACGGCGAAGACATCATCCTCGAGCAGACTGGCGACAACCAGATCACCTGGACCTTCCCGGTTGCCAATCCCGTCCAATTGCTGTTCAAGATGGACTTCCTGGACTTCAACATTTGCGCCGAGCATGCCTATGCGCCGATGCATCCGGCCCTCAACTCCGAGTCGGACTATGACACCTTCGAGACCTTCCAGGTACAGGACGAATTGCCCGTGCCGACCATGGGTCCCTGGGTCGCTGTCGATTACCAGATTGACGAGTTCATGGTTCACCGCCGGAACCCGTACTACTGGAAGGTCGACGAGCAGGGCAACCAACTGCCCTACCTTGAGGAAGTAACCTTTGAGAAGGGCCCGAGCGGCATTGGCCGTACACTGGGAACGCTGGCCGGTTCGATCGATCACACCAATCTTGAGAACCCGAGCACTTATGTTGAAGCAATCACGCGTCAGCAAGAAGACGACGCGCACTTCCGCATCGAGTGGGGCCCAGAGACATTGGCATTTGATGTTGAGTTCAACCTGTCGTCGACGCTTGGCGTACAGAATGAGCGCGATCAGGCATTGCGCGATCTATTCCGCGACGCGCGTTTCCGCCGGGCGGTACAGCACGCGGTAGACGGCGACGGCATCGGGCAAGCGGTTATTCGCGGTCCCTTCATGCGCGCCTTCGCCAGTGGCCTCACACCCGGCTCGCCCTATTTCGATATCGACAGCGTGGTCTATTACCCGTACTCGCCCGATTCGGCGCAGGCGCTGTTGGCAGAGATCGGCTTTGAAGACACGGATGGCGACGGCATCCTTAACTGGACCGACGGTCCGCTGGCAGGGGACAATCTGGTCGTCGTTCTCGATACCAGCGTTGCTGCCGAAGCGACGGGCCAAATCGGCGACGCCTTTGTACTCTTGATGCAGGAAGTTGGCGTACAGGTCAACTTGCGTCCGCTGCAGGGACCCGCTTCCAACGATGCCATAACCACAGGCACCTGGGAAATGCGCGTTGACCGTATCGGTCAGGAATACACGACTTCCTTCACTCGCTGCCAGGACCTGGGACCGGTCACCGATATCACGCCCGATTTCCACCGGGCCGATGGCGGCAGCCGCGACTTGCTGGACTTCGAGGCGGAAATCGTGGAGATCGTTAACGCCTTCTGTCTGGAGCCGGACTTTGATACGCGCAAAGCGTTAATGGCGCGTTACAATCAACTCTTCACCGAGAATACCTACAAAGTCGGTGGCATTGTTGGCCGCTATGGATTGGGCTTGGCGAAGCGCTTCAACAACATTCCTGTTGGCGCCCCGCCCTTCTTCTATCAGTGGACTTGGGGCAACGTGATTCCGGAAGCCGTATGGGTCAATCCGGATGACCAGATCAATGAGATCTTCCCGGGAACGCTACCTGACTACGGCATGGATGATATGTAAGCTGCTGCAATTTGCAGTGGTGGGTAGTTCAGGCACAATTGTGCCTGAACTACCCCACGCTTACCCTGCCCATTCTCATCGGGTAGGGATCTATTCATTGAAGTTGCGAGTGCATGGCCGCGAGAAAGTCGCTTGTCAGCGCTCATAAGAAACGCTTCTCTGCGTGGTGTATTGATATTGGTTGAAGCAGAGAACGACAGCCGCGCAACAGCCGGTAGGGGCGATCAAGGGTCAGTGTCTACGCGACCTACGCGACCCACCAAGTCGCCCCTGACATATCGTTTGCATTTTGGGTAAAGGATCGCATGTCGAGGATAGGCTAGTTGTATTTCAACCGAAATGGATGCACTATCTTCTTTTGCCTCGTGCGGTCAATGTGATTTATACTTGGGAGCGTCATCTCGTAGTTCCGACGGTTGACTAGAGGGTCAACAGCCATGCTTCGATTCGTTGTACAGCGTCTGTTGTCATCCATATTCATCTTGATCGTCATCACAATAGTGGCATTCACTATTATTCAGATTCCCCCGGGCGATTTTGCCGATGTGTATAAGCAAGAATTGATTGCGCTGGGCGGGGCGTCGGAGGAAGAGGCGGAAGAAGCGGCTAATAAATTACGGGACAAATACGGCTTGCTTTGTCTCCTTCCGCAAACGTATATCCAATGGTTGAGAGCGATGTTTT
>JAPOOU010000026.1 GCA_026713245.1 Chloroflexota bacterium | reverse complement strand
TGAAGAAGGTGTCTAAATTCATGAGCAAGTACCTTTTCCGTAAATCAGGACACTTGTTCAAAGTTAGCGCCTTCTTTGAATTTACGTTGAGATACATTAGCCCAATACCAATCAAGCCTTACAGATCGTTGCTCTAGCGAAGGTTGCATTACTATGTTGGTTCTACATCCCTGTCCTCTGTCGTAAATGTTCAGTTCTGTTTTACATCCTTCTCGCGACGCCATTTTGAAGCGACTGCCCTGTTCCTCCCGTGGGCGCGTTGCTTGTCGCGGATCGCATGCGCTAGAATCCGCGACAATGGTCGCACTATGATCGCCATCCGCGAAACAGCCAGAAAACTGGCGCATCGCACAAACATAAAAGAGAACAGAAGAGCGAAAACATGAGTGGAAAACCGAATATCCTCTTCGTCATGACCGACCAGCAGCGCAGCGATACGATCCGCGCCCTGGGCAACCGGGCGATACGCACGCCTGTTCTTGATTCGCTGGTTCATAATGGCATCGCCTTCAAAAACTGCTACAGTCCGTCGCCGGTTTGCGTCGCCGCGCGCAGCGCGACGATCACCGGCCTCCCGCCGCACCTGAACGGCTGTGCGTCCAACAATGAATCGCCACTGCGCCTGCCTAGCGTCATGCAGGTCCTGCAGGGATGCGGCTATCGCACGCATGGCATCGGCAAGATGCACTTTAATCCGCAGGTTGACGCGATGTGGGGCTTTGACAGCCGCGACATTTCCGAAGAAGGGGCCAGGCGTCCGCGCGGCCGCAACGACTTTCATGATTACCTGGCAGCGAATGGCTATGGTCACGTCTTGGAACCACAGGGGCTGCGCAGCGAAATGTATTATGTCCCGCAGCCATCGCAGCTGCCGGCCGAACATCATCACAGCAGTTGGGTGGCGGACCGCGCCATCGATTTCCTGGCCAATCGCGATCCTGAACAGCCGTTTTTCCTCTGGACAAGCTTCATCAAGCCGCATCCGCCCTTCGAGTCGCCGGTCCCCTGGAACAGACTCTACCGCGCGGCTGACATGCTGCCGCCACATCGCCCCGAAGGATTTCAAGACTTGCTGAGCTACTGGAATCACCACCAGAATCGTTACAAGTACCGCGACAAGGGCTACGACGAGATGCTCTTTCGCACCATCAAAGCGATGTATTACGCCTGCATTTCTTTCATCGACTTCAATCTGGGGCGGATTCTGAATGCCTTGGGCGACGACATCAACGATACCATCATCGTCTATACCGCCGACCACGGAGAATTGCTGGGCGACTACGGCAGCGTCGGCAAGCGCAGCATGTTGAACCCGTCGGCGAAAGTCCCCTTAATTCTGCATGGGCCCGGCATCGAGGATCGCGGTCGGCAAATCGATCAGCCCGTCAGCCTGCTCGACATCTTCCCGACATTCGCCGCCGCCGCCGGCGCCGATAGCCCAGCGCCATCGCCGGAGGCAAGGGATCTTTTCACCGTCGCGTCGGGTGACGGCCAGCGCGAATATGTCTACAGTCAATTCAGCGAAGGTCCCACCGGCCTGTACATGATCGCGAGTCGTGACTCGAAATACATCTTCTCGGCGGCAGACCGCAAGGAGTGGCTCTTTGATCTGCGCCTCGATCCGCAAGAGACCAAGAATTGGGCGGGCAATCCGCGCTATGATGACGTACTGCAAGATTTGCGGCAGAAGCTCATCGGGCGCTTCGCGGACGACGGTTACGAACGGGCCATAGAAAACGGCGCCTGGCGCGAATATGATCCGCCCGCATTTCCGGATCCAGCCGGGGACGATGGACTCTTGTTCCAGGATGCGCCCCAGCTGCCCGATCTGCTGAATGCGCTGGGACCCTATTACGAACCATAAAGCCGGATCGCGCTTTGGCCCCGTCTTGGGGCATCGGCACTCTAGGGCGCTGACCATCCGCCGTTTGACAAAGCGCGATACACGACACAGCAGAAAGCCTGATATCGTTTGTGAGCGCGATAGATCTTTTCGCCGCCGCCGAGCGGCTGTTACAATTGCGCCGACAGATCAAGAGCTTCCGAAAGTGACGACTTGACTATGATGAAAATCAGCGCATTTGGCGACGAAATCGCTGTCGATTTTGAAGAGCAACTGCGGGTGATGCAGCGCCTGAAAATCCCCTTGATTGATATTCGCGCGGCCTGGGGCGTGAATTGTTCGCAATTCACCGACGATCATGTCTCGCGTATCAAAGACCTCTGCGCCCGCTACGAAATTGCGGTCAGTTGCATGGGCAGCCCGATTGGCAAGTCGCCCATTGACGACCCGATCGAGATCGAGTGCGAGCGCCTGCGGCGCATCGGCGCGGTCGCCGATCAGCTAGGCGCCCGCAACATCCGCATCTTTTCTTTCTATCCCAATGCCGGCGTCGACGAAGCGGCCATGCAATGCGCCATTGATCGGCTCGGCAAGCTGACGGATATTGCGACGTCGCTGGACCTGCAATTGCTGCTGGAAAACGAAAAAGGCGTGGTCGGCGATCTGCCGGAAAACTGCCTGCAACTCATGAAAGCGATTGATTCGCCGCACTTCCGCTTTATTTGGGACCCGGCAAATTTCGTGCAATGCGGCGCATCCGAGCACGTCGACGCCTGGTGGAGCGCGCTGCATCCCAGCATCGGTTATATCCATATCAAGGACGCGCTTCTGCCCGACGACTCCTCGGCCGGGCACGGGGATCGCTCAACCGTGACAGTCGCGGGCCAGGGTGACGGCCAAGTGAAAGAGTTGCTGGAGAACTTGCAAGCCAGCGGTTACGACGGCGTGCTCTCGCTGGAGCCGCATCTGCTGGAAGCGCGGCATTCCAGCGGGTTCAGCGGCGCGGATGGCATGGAAATGGCGGTCAATGCCCTGCGCGGCTTGATGGCTGAGGTCGGGATTGCGGAGGGGCGCTAGCGGATCCGCGCTTGGTTATTCCACGAACACCAATCAGAATTACCTTTGTTACTGAGGCAACAACTCGAGAAAATCACAATGTCGGGGACGGAAGATACTGAAGTCGCGTCGATCAAAGGTTGCTATTCGCCTGATCTGTAATCGTTCCGCCAGCGCCATGATACAGCAATCCACGATGTCGAATTCCGCGCTGGCATACATTTCTGTGATTTCGTATATCCTGTCCAGATCGCTCTTTTCGAGAGGAATAAGCTCAACCTCGCTTTTCCTGAAACTCCCCAGCAACGACTGCAATCCGGCGTAACCCAAATCGCGCACAAAAATATAGGCCAGCTCTGGGAGAACCACATCGGGTACCAGCATTTCATCTGTTATCGTCTGAAATGCAAAATCCGCGGCAACCTGGTGATTGATGTCCTTTGAATTATAGATGGCAAAAAGATAGCTTGTATCCGCGATGACGGTCATCTACGGATCCGGCGGTCGATGTAATCAGCGAATTCGGCGTTGAGAATCTCCCGGCTACGAGCGGACGTATCAACTGGCTCTTTAGAAGCCAAACCGGCCTGTCGCGCCACTTCCGCAAACCTGGCTAGCGTTCCCGGCGGGTATTTGAATTTGTATTCGTCTTGTACCTCGCTCGGCGGTCCTTCGCCCTCGGCTGCCGACATCGCTGAACTGTGGCCGGACATGAACATCACGGTGGCGGGCGCGTGTTCGCTTAGCAACTCGCCGAGCAGTGTTTCGACAGTCATGCCACGCCGCTTGGCGGCATCTTGCAGTTGCTCCACAAGTTCCTGTGGAATATCGATCATCATGGCGTCGGTTCTCTTTCTCTGCTTAGCGCCAGTTTAAGGAGGTAGCAAGCACCATCCCTTCATCAGTATATCCGAACTAAGCCAATATCATCACATGCACTTCACGGGGACCATGCGCCCCTTTGACCAACTGATGCGCGATATCAGCCGTCTTGCTGGGACCGGAGACGATCGTGGTATTGCTGGCCTGCGTGAACGCCGGGTAACCCTCCCGCCGCTGCGCCTCTTCCCAGCTTTCCAGGTCGGGCAGGACCTGCTCGGCGCGCATCAAGGCGATATGCACATCCGGCAAAAGCGACGTGCCGCGATAGCGCCCGGCCCCGCTTTCGAGGATCAAGCTGCCGGTGGCCGCCAGCGCCGCCGTGACGCCGGTGATGCCCACGCGGGCATCGCCGTCGTCATGTCGACCAATCGCCACGCCCAGCGATTTCAACATGCCCGGCAAGCCGTCCATGGGCAACTCCGCTTCATCCCAACTCAAGACATTCTTGTCGCCGTCGAGCACCTCCATGATCTGTTCAAGCGCTTCGTTGGGACCCACCTGATACACGAAGCAGCCCAGCGCTTCCGCCTCGGCTATGAATCTTCGCAATTGCTCAGCCGAAGACAGATCTTCCATCGGGATCATAGGCCGGCGGTCTTCAATCGGCGCCACATCGGCGAAGGGCTTCTGCGTCGCCCGCAGTTTGCCCAGAATCCGTTCACGCGCGTCCACGTTTGCGTTCCTTCCATAGCTGACGAAAGGGCTTGCTGGCGAACTCGGGAAAGTCGCGGTGCTTCGTCCAGTTGCCCAAGACGCCGGGCATATACTCGCCCATGATATGCTGGCCGACACGCGCCGCCACGCCGCCCATACTGAAGCGCGTCGGCGACGTCATGCCGATGGCCCACATCTTCATCGCCATATCCCAGCGGCCGTCGCTCTCGCCCGCTTGCACCAGGTCCCAGCGCAGATCGAGCAGCATGCGCGGCAGGTCGATATCGACCGGGCATACTTGCTTGCAACTGCCGCAAAGACTGCTGGCGTGCGGCAAGGGCGTCGCATTTTCCAAACCGACGAATAGCGGCGTCAAAACCGCGCCGATGGGACCGCCATAGACCCAGCCGTAAGCGTGACCGCCCATGGTGCGGTAGACCGGGCAGGCGTTTTGGCAGGCGCCGCAGCGAATGCACGATAGCGCCTCGGCATATTTCGTGGCGTAGATATCACTGCGGCCATTGTCCACCAGGATGACATAGACATGCTCCGGTCCGTCGTCCTCGTCATCCCGCCGCGGCCCGTTGATGATATTGGTATATACCGTCAGCTTCTGTCCGGTGGAGCTGCTCGGCAGCACTTGCGTCAGGGTCGCGTAATCCTCGACCGTGTCCACCAGCTTTTCGATACCGACAAGCGCGACATGCACGCGCGGCAGCGAGGTGCACATGCGGCCGTTGCCCTCGTTCATCACCAAGCCGATGGATCCCGTTTCCGCGATCAGAAAGTTGCCGCCGGAAATACCCATGTCGGCGCCCAGAAAATCTTCGCGCAGCATCCGGCGGGCGAAAGCCACCATTTCCTCGGCATCGTCAGTCGGCTCCATGCCCAATTCATCCACGAAGACATCGCGGATTTCGGCCTTGGTTTTGTGCATGACCGGGCCGACGATATGGCTGGGCGTTTCGCCCGCGAGCTGGATGATATATTCGCCCAGGTCGGTTTCAACCACGCGCAGTCCGGCCGCTTCCATCGCATGGTTGGTGCCCAGTTCTTCGCTGAGCATGCTCTTGCTCTTGGTTACAGTTTGTACGCCGTGGCGACGCGCGATGTCCAGCACCAACTGATTGGCCGCCGCGGCATCGACCGCCCACTCTACCGCGATACCATTCTGTTTGAGATTGCGCTCAGCTTTTTCCAGCAGATCCGGCAAGTCCCGCAGCGCCCGCCGTTTGGCTTCGGCCGCCTGCTGCCGCATGAATTCGCCGTGTTCGTCGCTGTGCGCGAACATGGTATCCAAGCGCTTGTAATAGGCGGCGCGAGGGCCTTCGCCAACCGCATGCTGCAAGTCGTCATTCTGCAAGGCGACATCGGCCAGGGCGATGAAGTTGTTGGACTCGACTGCCATCGTCATGCGCGTCCTCCGCCAAGCCCCTTGGCCAAAACGTCCGCCAGATGAAGCACCCGCTTGCGGGACTTGTTGCGTGACAAGCCGCCATTCATCTGGGTCAAGCAACTGACATCGCCGGTGACAATCGTGTCCGCCGCAGAGTCATTGATATTGTCGACTTTGTTCTTCAACATCGCGTTGCTGATATCCGCCATCTTGACGCTGAACAAGCCGCCGAATCCACAGCAAACTTCGCATTCGTTGAGCTCGACCAGTTCGGCATTGCCCAGATGCGCGATCAATGCCCGCGACGCCCCTCCCAAGCCCAAACCGCGCAAGCCGTGGCAAGCATCGTGCATGGCGAATGTCTCTTTCTCGGGTAGTTTCAACTGTAGATCGACGATGCCCAGGCCCTCAACCAGGAATTCGCTGAATTCCCAGGTTATCGCCGCCATGCGCCGCGCCTGCGCATAGAGTTCGCCATCGTCAGGCGTGAACAAGTGCGGAAATTCGTGCCGTATCATGGTAGCGCAAGAGCCGGAGGGCGTGACGATGACCTCGGCGTCATTGAAGGCATTGAAGAAATGGACCGCGACCGTGCGAGCCTCGTCGCGATAGCCGGAGTTGAAGGCGGGCTGTCCGCAGCAGGTCTGCGCCACGGGGAAATCCACGTCCACGCCGATATGCTCCAGGATATCGACGGCGGACATGCCCGTCCCGGGATAGATCATATCGACAATGCAGGTGACAAAGAGCGATACGCGCTTGCCAACCGGTGATTCGCGTTCGGGTAATGCCATGTTTTCCACTTCTGCTTTTGCCGTGAACGAACGCTGCCTAGTGTAGCGGAAAGCCGCCCGTCAAGCTATCGCGTCTTGATGCGGATTGATAGTGATTCGTAGGTTAGCAAGACAAAAGTCAATTGCTTCACCCTGGCGAGCGTTGTCTCTTACTGGATCCGCGATTGCAGAATCCGGGCAAATGAAATGGTCATTGTAATCGCCGTCCTGTCTGTTGTCCCGTTAACTTCTCCACGAGACTCTAAGCCCAAGATACCATTCGTTGACTATGAATAGGCCCCAGAAATAACGATCTCCTATGGCAAGATAACGACCATCTGGGCTGAACTGAGCTACCTGACCTACACGATGACCCGAATAATGCAGTTGCGGGAGAAACAATTCTTCATCCGCGTCCAAATCCCAAGCTCGGGTTTGGAGGCAATTGCCGATCGTCATCAGCAAGCTCCCATCAGGGCTGATATCGCCCGCTTTGATAAGACATGGGCGCTTGCTGGGATGAGGAAGCAACACCCGCACAAAACTCAGATCTTTCTCCGTAAGCGACCAGCGATGTATTAAGGTCTCCGCCAAGACGATCAACTGAGAATCGTCATCGGTGAACATGAGACCGGCTACCGACTCCCCAGACAGCGGCCGAGGCCGCCAGGCTTCCCAGGCATGCGTATCCCAAATCTGAATCGACCCGCTCCCGGCGGCGGCCAGCAATAGGCCGTCATCCGAAAAAGCCCAAGCCTGGAATGCTCGCTTTTCACCCGTCCCAAGGTCAATTTCGGATGCTCTAAGCGACTCCAAATCAAATCGGAACAGCCGCGAGGAATCCAGGACCACCAACAACCACTCCTGAGAAGGGTGCGGCAAGAGCGCGCTGATCACCCCGTCATTCACCGGGATCTCATAAAGAAATGCTTCCCCCAGTCGATCCCAGATGCCCTTTAACTCCCAAAAAGACAGGCTGCCGGCATCCGTCCCGGCGATGAGCTTATCTGACGTAAGCGCCAAATGAGTGAACGCGCCTGCAGCTAACCCACTACAGCCAGTACCTGCTCCACTGCCTCTAGTGGGATCTTCAACGATTTTCCAAACCAAAAGCTCACTTCCACTAGGACTTGCACAGTGCTTGAAGACATCAGTCACCGTAAAGAGCATGGGGCCCGCTTGCTGCCAAGCCAAATCATGCACGCCCGGGGGACCTACGCCTAAACTGCGAATGCGATGAACGTTGGCGGCAGAAAATGCCTCGACCGCAAAACAGTCATGTTGACACAACAAGTCTTGGGCGCTAATCATGTTGATAACGATTAGGAATACTAACGCGACGATTGCGTTCCTAATCATCTCACCACCTCCACGGCGAACTCTTCCCGGTGCTGCCGCGCCCGGCTAATCCCTTTTTATCACTGGACTGTTGGGGTCAAAATCGAGCGTCGCACCGTCAGGATGTTTGATTATACCGTCGACAAGGACCATATATGCGTCGCTTAGCCAATTGCTTTCTCGATATCCCTTGATGATTCCCCCGCCTGCCGATCCGCCTTGCCGTCCCAGCCCTAGGACGCGAAGTTCTTCAAGCAGGCTTTCAGATCGTCATAATAATGCTCGAAAAGACCTTCAAGACGAAGCGAGGACGCCACGGCGCATGACGAAGTCATGCTCATTTGTTGAGGACGTGAGATTCTGGGGTATTTACTTGGGCGACCAGCTTATTTCGGTTATACCGCAATCAATTCTCGTCAACTGATGTAATGCTGTGCCATCCCGTTTTATCTTGAATATCCGACTATCCTCTCCGCCCCGTGGGTAGGTGGAAAAGGCAATCCATTCGCTGTCGGGGGACCATGAAATTGCGCCAATATCGCCCGTGCTAATTGCTGTAACGTACT
>JAPOOU010000143.1 GCA_026713245.1 Chloroflexota bacterium | reverse complement strand
GACATAGGGCTGCAAGTTGGTCAGCGCGCCGATAGCGGCATTGCCAACAGTCCCGGACCAACCGCGATGCACATCTGGCGGCGAGCCGGCGGAGGTAGCGGCGATCACGCGATCGGTAATCTCGCCCCAGGGCACAATGATATGCTCCGGCGCTAAATCCGGGTTCTCGGCCGCAAATTGCTCGATGGCGCCCGTCATGGCGTCCGCCATACGTCCCTGGCCAAAACCGGTCCAGATTTCGACTTTGCTCTGCGCGCCGGCTGGCATGCCACCCAGCAATGCCGCGGCCGATCCGCCCAGCCCGGCGATCTTGGCCATGCTCATGCCAGCCGCGCTGCCGCCCAGCATCTTCAGCACATCGCGCCTGCTTAATTGCTGCTCGTTTCCCGCTTTTCTCTCTTTTTCATTCATGTTTAGCTCCTCAAAATAGCGACACCTTTAGCTCGACTGCAAATTCGGAGATTCGCCTGCGCACCTCCTTATCCCGCTCGTTCCCAATCGTGAAATCGCAAAAGCCAATTTCAATAACAATGCCAAGTTAACCGATTAACTAACTCGAATTGCCGAGAATTCTAGCACATTCTATTGCCAGGTGTCAAATACCGTGGTCAAGGGCGAACGCGGCTCAACTGAAACTCTCCAATAGTTCTATCGTGGTGCCCAGCAAGTTGTCGCTGTCGAAATAGGTGTATACGCCGCTGCCATCGGCGTACAGCCCTTCCTGGATCACATCTATGCCGTGTCCGGCCAGATAGTCGGTAACTGCGCGTGTATTATCGACTTGAAAGGCTATGTGCTGCGGCCCTTCACCTTTCGCTTCGAGATAATCACGCCAAACGCTCGGCTGTTCATCCGGCTCGATCAACTCGATTTGCACCTGGCCAAAATCAAAGAAGGCGAGTTTGGCTGTCGCTTCCGAAGGCGCGCCTCTGTACATCGTTTTCGCCAAGTCGTAGCCCGGTGTCTGGATTATTGGTGGCTGCGCTTGTCCCAGCACAGCAGAGATGCGCGCGGAGGTCGCGAGCACATCATTCACGATGACGCCTACCTGACAGATAACATCGGTTCCAATGCCGGTCGCGCGATCAAAGGCAGGCGCCGGCGGCAGACGTGTATCGCCAAATGCTTCCAGCAGCTCGATGATGATGCCCATGTCCCTGTCCGTATCCAAATAGGTGTACATTCCGCCCTGTCCTGTGAACAGTCCCTGGTGCACAACTTGATAACCCTCGGCAAGATAGGGCTTCAGCGCCGCTTCCGTATCCGGAACGAAGAAGGCGACGTGATGTATCCCATCGCCGCGCTGATCGAGAAAGTCTTGCCAAGAGCTAGGCGGTTCCAGGGGCTGCAACATCTCGAAATGTATATCGCCAATGCCGCAATGTACGATCTTCGCCCGCGCGTCTGTCGGCTCCCCGTAGTAGGTGGCCTTGGTATGGTCATGGCGGTGGGTCACTTCAACTTCGTCGGATATCCCCCAATTGAAGACCTTCCTCCAGATATCCGCGCTCTTCTCAACATCCGCCACAATGATGCAGACTTGGGCGATGGTCTTATCACTGTTAGTTATTTCGCTCATGTGAGTTTCTCCTCTAGGCAGGTATCAGCGAATATATCAGGACAGGTATCCAAATGGATTCCCCTCAGCCGGAATATGCTTCATCGCGTCATCGCTGATCGCGCCAAGCTCCTCCAGGATTGACACGTCGATCTCAGCCTCCAGCGCCGAGCAATTCGCCAGTGCTTGACGCCTGTCCTTTGCGCTGACCAAGGCAGCCGTGACGCCGGGCTGATGCAGAATCCAACGCAGCGCCAGCTGACTGAGCGGGATACCGGCACGCGCGGCAACATCATTGAATTGTTCAATCAGCGGATGAAGCGCGCCCCAAATGGCATCACGAAAATATAGAATGCCCCAGCGCTGATCGTGCGGTGCAAAGCTGAGCCTCCGTTGGTACTTGCCCCCCAGGATGCCGGACGCCAAAGCGCTGTAGGCGATGACAGAGATGCCGCGCTCGTGACAGAATGGGATTAAGTCCACTTCGGGGAAGCGCCAGAGCAGGTTATATCCGAGCTGCAGCGCATCAATCTGCGCGACTTCAGCCACTTGCTCAATCTGCGCGATGGAGAAGTTGCTCACGCCTATCGCTCGGATTTGCCCTTGCCGACGCGCAGATTCCAGCGCTTCCGCCCAAGGCCGCATATCCGCATCGCTGATGGGCCAGTGTACATAGTAAATGTCAATGACATCGGTGCCGAGTCGCTGTCGGCTGACATCAATTGCACGCTGCATGGCCACAGCGGACATGTCCCTCAAATTGGCTTTCGACGCCAATAGGATGTGATCGCGCCGGCTCACATCTTCCGCGAGAAAGCGACCAATCAGACGCTCGGATTCGCCGTTGCCATAGTCATGAGCGGTGTCAAAATGTGTGATGCCACCGTCCAGAGACGCCGCCATGGCGTCGAGAAGTTCTGCCACCTCGCTCTCGTCATAGCGAGCAACTCCGTAAAATGAGCAGCCCAGGCCGATTGGCGCATGGGGTTGTGTATCATTGCCGATCTGAACGTCTTTGAGCATGGTCTTCAACCTCGCAGTTTCCGCGGATTCTTGGCAAGCGCCAAGGGCCCTCGACTCTTGCAGCGCCGCCTAAATACCATCCGGCGCATTGTGGGTTCTGTATCACCCTAACCTTTGAAGGCGCCCGCGGTCAGTCCTTTGATGAATTGCTTTTGCAGCAGCAGAAAGACGACCAAAATTGGCAGGATCGCCAGCAGCAAGCCGGCGCTGAGCGCGGTGTAGTCGACTGAATAGCGCCCGATGACTTGATAGAGCGCCGGCTGAATCGTTTTGAGTTTGGGCGAAATCAGGAAGGTCGTGGAGAACATGAACTCGTTCCACACGCCCATGAATTGAAATATCAATACGGTCGCGATGCCAGGGCGCGCCAGGGGCAAGTATACATACCAAAAGACGCCCCACTCGGTGCAACCGTCGATCTTGCCGGCGTCACCCAATTCAAAGGGCAGGGTTCGGAAGAAAGCTCGCATCAAGAATGTCGCGAAGGAAATGGCGCCCCCTGTCATCGACAGGGCCAAGCCGACATGCGTATTCAACAGGTCAAGCGATTTCAGGTACTGGAACATGGGGATCAAGATCGCCTGTCCGGGAATCATCATCGCCGCCAGGAAAATGTAAAATATCCAGTCTCGCCCGGGGAATTGGAAGCGGGCGAAAGCATAGCCAGCCAGAGTGGCTGTTATCAACACGATGGCAACGTTGATGCCTGCCACATAAAGCGAGTTTCCCAAATGATTGGGCAGATCCATGGCATGCCAAACGCGTTCAAAGTTGGAGAAATCCAGCTGCCGCGGCAAGAAGGAGGTGAATACCTCGCGCTGCTGTTTCACCGATGTCAAGACCATCCAGAGCATTGGGAAAGCCATCACGATCGATAGCACAATCAAGAAGGCATACGTCGCGAGCTGTCGGATACTCTGAATTACGCGGTATTGGTCGGTAGCAATCATAGTTCCACTTCATTCACTTGACCGACTCGAATCTGGATAACGCTGAATATCAGACTGAATACAAGAATAACTATGGCGATGGCGGTCGCATAACCAAGGTGCGGGTTAGAACTGCCGAGAGCGCCGAAGGCGGTGCGGTACAAATACGTCCCGAGCGTTTCACTGGCGTGATTGGGGCCCCCTGTGGTCATCACCCATATTTGATCAAAGGCGCGGATGCCGCCGATCGTATTCAGCACGATGACCACGGTCATTGTACTCCTCAACATTGGGATGGTAATGAAGCGAAAACGATGCCAGACGTTGGCGCCATCAATCGAGGCGGACTCATACAAGTCTTGCGGGATGCCCTGCATTGCGGCGAAAAATATCATCATGAAGAATCCCAGCGACTGCCAGATCGACACCGCGATGATGCAAGGAATCACCAGATTCTTGTCCGCCAGCCAAAGTTGCGTCCAATCGCGCAGCCCGAGGCCGCGCAGCATCTCGTTCAAGACGCCAAAATTGGGCTCATAGATCATGCGCCAGAGCAGGCCGGTTATCGTCAAGGAGATGATCACCGGCAGGAAATACAAGAAGCGAAAGGCGGTGCTGCCGCGCAAGCCTGAATTCAGTATGTTGGCGATGAGAAGTGGAATGGTCGTCTGGAAGACGGTCGTGGCGACGGTGTAGTACACGACATTGCCCATCGATTGCCAAAACACCTTGTCCTGAAGCAGATTCTCATAGTTGCGAAAACCTACCCAGGTTGCCGGTTCTATGCCATTCCAGCGCTGAAAGCCCAGCAGTATCGCCTGTATCATCGGCACAGCGATGAACGCAGCCAGGAAGAAGCCGGCAGGGAAAAGAAACGCGGCGGGGAGCAAAAACTTTCGCAGTTGCGTCATCCAAAGATGTTCACTCTTGGGATTGACAGTGGAAACCGCCATAAGGTCTCATCATTTGACGCGAAGACGCGCTATGTTGGGGGGACGGAAATAACGCGGCGAGCGAGGCGCTGGCAAGCTGCCGTCACCCCGCTCCAAAACGCGTCAACGTGTTTTCTTCGTTTGCTGAACTGATAGCGACTAGCGCGCGCGCGCCGCCAAAACATTGGCTTGGATCTCGGCCGCGCCATCTTCCGGCGTGATTGAACCATCGAGAATGCTGGCGCAGACGCCCGAGATGCCGTCCCAACTGCCTTGCCCAAAGAGAATATGATTTGCGCCGTCAGTTGTCAGCCAACTGGTCATTTCCCTCACGATTTCGTTCTCGACAAATTCGAGCCCCGCCTCCATTGACGGCATGTTCTGCGTTTCTGTGATGTGCTGCGAATAGATTTCTGGGCTCATGAGGTAATTGACTAGCTCCAACGCCAGTTCGGTGTTGTCGCTATTCGCTTTCGTCACCCAGCCTTCACCGCTGCCATTGCCCGACCAGTGAATATCATCGGCGGTAAGGGCGGGATTCTTGGCCACGTAATAGTTTGCCGCCAGTTCCTCGGGCGCCTCATTAATGATGATGCCCGGGTACCAGGACCCGCCGTAAAACATGGCCGAGCGCCCCTGATAGAATATCTGCGCGCCTTGCGCCTCGCTCACGCCATTTATGCCCGGCATGAAGACGTTATTCATCGCGAGGTCCTGCAACAGCGCCAGCGCCTGTACCACCGGCTCGGAGTCCCAGGAAACATCGGGATCACTCAGATCATCGAGCGCCCAAACATCGCCGCCGAACTGAGTGATGATAGGCAGCACAAAATCGGGGCAGACATTCATTGCGGAGTTGCCCCAAGCCACCGGTATATAACCCGCATCGTTAATTGTCGGCGCCATCGCAATCAGGTCATCCCAAGTCTCGGCCGGTTCCAGCCCCAATTCGTCCATGATGGCCGGATTGACAAAGATGCCGAACATCTGCGCCGTCCAGGGGATGGCATAGACTTGACCATCAAAGGTGAATTGGCGTGTCGGGCCCTCATAGAACTGACTCAAGAATTCCTCGTCCATGACCTCGCTGTAATTCACGGAGAGACTGCCACGACCCAGTTCTGCCGCTTTCACGTGGCCGAAGAAGACATCGGGCAACTCCTCACCAGCGATCATCGACTCCAGTGTAGGCAAGTACTGCGGGAAGGGCACAAAATTGTTCTCAATAGTGACACCGGGGCGCATTTCAAGGAATCCGTCGAGGACGGCATTCCACCACTCGGACTCACTGCTCATGCTGGGCGACCAGTGCATGATGCGAAGGACTACGTCATCCTGTGACAGCGCCGGCGCCGCCAACGTCAGGATGAGACAGGCTACTAGCACAACTCTTGCTAAAAGTTTCATGACGAAATTCTCCATTTCTCAAAAGTAATTTGGCGGGATCTACAGCATCGAGACACTTCCCAGCAGAACCTCCTCACCCTCGATCCGTCGAAAATGGCTGCCACCGTTACTTTCAAGGATAGCCAGCCGCTAACGGCCTGTCAAGATGGCGAGCGGCCACGGACCTACGGGTGCATTTCAATATTTTGGCAATTAACCACCGAGAACACCGAGATTTAACCTCAGGCCTGCCAAACAGGGGGCGATGTAGGGGCGTTTGACAGTCAGTGTCGGCGGTGGCTCGCCCTCCCGCCCGAAACCGCGACCAT
>JAPOOU010000022.1 GCA_026713245.1 Chloroflexota bacterium | reverse complement strand
CCCGTGCCAACGGACACCAACACGCCTGTGCCGACTGACACCGACACGCCGGAGCCGACTGACACAGATACGCCCGTGCCAACGGACACCAACACGCCTGTGCCGACTGACACCGACACGCCGGAGCCGACTGACACCGACACGCCTGTGCCAACGGACACCGACACGCCGGAGCCGACTGATACCAACACGCCTGTGCCAACCGAGACTGACACGCCCGTGCCGACTGACACCGATACGCCCGTGCCAACGGACACCGACACGCCGGAGCCGACTGACACCGACACGCCTGTGCCGACTGACACCGACACGCCTGTGCCGACTGACACCAACACGCCTGTTCCGACTGACACCGACACGCCTGTGCCGACTGACACCGATACGCCGGAGCCAACTGACACCGACACGCCGGAGCCGACAGATACCGATACGCCTGTGCCAACTGACACCGATACGCCGGAGCCAACTGACACCGATACGCCGGAGCCGACTGACACCGATACGCCGGAGCCGACAGATACCGACACGCCGGAGCCGACAGTTACTGATACGCCAGAGCCGACTGACACGGATACGCCGGAGCCGACGGATACCGACACGCCGACGCCCACGGCTACGCCAACGCCGACTATCGACGTCACGGAAACGGCTGAGGCCGAAGCAAGCTTGACCGCCAAAATTCAGGGAACGCTGGATCGGCGCGCGACTGAGGAAGCGGATCAGGTCGCGACCGAGGAAGCCGAAGAATCCGAAGAGCCCACCGAAGAAGCGGCGTCGATTCGACCGACGGTTACCGACGCGCCTGCCCAGGAAGTGGTCGTCGAACCCACCGCCCAACCGACATTGACGCCCGTGACAATTACTGAAATCGAAGCGCCCAGCGCCGACGAACCGGATAGGCGCGATGCAGTAATCGCGATCCTGGCGGTAGCTGCGGGGCTGCTGTTGCTGCTGCTGCTATACTTGCTATCGCGGCGCAGCCGTAGTTGATTTGCGACATCGCCTGACATTGATGCGTATGTAAGGTAGAGACGGGGTTATCTCTGCCCCGCTCCTTTCCAGCAAAGCTCCTTGCTCGTGCAAGGCCACGATTCGTTATCCTGTGTGAGCGCGATATGCCCGGGTCTTGCTCGCAATTTTCGCGCCAAGCGCTTGTTGATGGAGACTAGCCATGAGAGAGTTTGCAATTCGCGTGTTGATCAATGCGGTAGCTATCGCGGTGACAGCCATATTGATTCCCAATATTCAGGTCGCAAACAATGACATCAGCACTTTGTTGATTGTCGGCCTGATCTTCGGTGTGGTTAATTCCATGCTCAAGCCGATTCTGATCGTGCTGACCTGTCCTGCGGTGTTACTGTCGCTGGGCTTGTTTATCCTGGTCATCAACGGCGTTATGCTGTTGATCACCGATGCGCTGGCGGGTGACCGCCTGGTGATTCAGGGCGGCATTTGGACAGCCATCCTCGGCGGCATGGTCATGGGCATCGTGTCGATGTTTCTCGAAACCGTGCTTCGTTTGAATGGCGACGATGTAGAAACGGAGGACGATTTTGTCATATTTACGGATGCCGACAAACGCAAATGAGCGAATCCGCCCCCGATTCCGCCCACGACCGGGCAAGCGCCCGAGCCAGGCATCTGTCGCGCTTGCTGGTAGTGGCGCAATCATGCCAGTTGCTTAAGGAAACGCATTTGTGCTGAAACGAACCGCCGTCTGCTGGATCAGCAGCGCGAGATACAGCCATCCGCTCGACCCCACGATTGCGCGAAAATGGACTTTGATGACGCGACTGCGCGACTACGATATTCGTGTGATAGGTTTCTCGGCGTCGCTGCGTCCTGTGGCTTTTCACGAACAAGCCGGCTTTTATCTGCTCCCACAACCGCCCACATCGTTATTGCGCTATTTGACGTTTTTTGCTTTTGCGCCTTTGCTTCTGCTAGCGCTCGTCATTCGCCACGATTGTCGAATCCTGGTGGCGCAAAGTCCGTTTGAAGGCGCGATCGCAGCCTTTGTTAAAGGCATCAGCCCATTGTTTGGCAAGCGCCCGAAGCTCATCATAGAGAACCACAATAATTTTGAAGAAGACCTGTTTATGCAGCGCAAAATTCCATTCATGAGCGCTTACCGCGCGCTGATGTTGGGCCTGGCCCGATATGCCTTTAGCCGCGGAGACGCCCTGCGCGTGATATCGACATCGACGAGCGAACGCGCCAGCCACTTCGCGCCCGACTTGCCGCGAGTTCGCTTTATGACCTGGAGCGACACCGACATTTTTCGCGCGGCCGGGCGCAGGATTCCGCTGGCCGAGGCGACTGACCTGGTTTACGCAGGCGTCCTGATTCCTCGTAAAGGCGTACATATACTCCTGGAATCCTTTGCCCGGCTTGATCATCCGCTGGCGCAACTCCATCTGCTGGGACATCCTGAGAATGCAGATTATGCCAGCGAACTGAAAAAGCAGGCGGTGGATCTTGGGATCGCCAGTCGCGTCCGTTTCCATGGCGCGGTCTCCCAAAAAGAACTGGCCGCATATTTCGGAAGCGCGCGCGCCCTGGTCTTGCCCTCTCTTTCGGAAGGATTAGGACGTGTAGTCGTAGAGGCGATGCTTACCGGGACGCCGGTCATCGGCAGTCGCGTCGGCGGCATACCGGATCTGATCCAGGATGGTGAAAACGGCCTCCTGGTTGAGAGCGGAAATGTCGACAAGTTGACACTTGCGCTGGAGAAGATTTACGCCGCAGACATCGAGCGACTGGGCCGCCATGCGCGCGACTTTGCCCGGCAATTCTTTTCCCCAGAAAAATACCTTGATGGCTATCGGCGTCTATTCGAGCTGGTCTTGGACAGCAACGACAAATCCGATCGCGCTACACGGTGACAGCCGCAGGGCGCGCAAGCGGCGGCAACGTCCCCGGAGTGGCGCTTTTCTTATCTCTCACCCCCGGCCCCCTCTTCCACAAGGGGAGCGGGGGAGCTATGCCTGGCGGAATTTGCGTAAGATTCAGGATTTTCGCTACAAAAGTGGTCGCTTCTCATTACTCTATTGGGACTGCTTCTACGCCTCTTAGGTGATTTCATCTGAGTCACTAGCAATTCGGTCACGTTATTCTATATTTGAGGCGAATTCGATACACTGGCAAGGTGACTGACAGCAATCCGCTCATCCTTGAAGACATTCCCAACCTGATCCGCAAGATTGGCGTCCCGGTTGGTATTGGCGTTCTCTTCAACAATCTATTTCAGATCGTAGATACCTTTTATGCCGGGGTGATTTCAAAAGAGGCGCTGGCGGCGCTGGCGCTGTCCTTTCCCATATATTTCATCATCATCGGCATGGCGAGTGGATTTGGCGCCGGGACCTCGGCTTTGATCGGCAATGCGCTGGGGGCCGGAAAACGAGATGACGCTGTCCTTGTCGCCGCTCAGGGTCTGTCCTTGACCGTTCTGCTGAGCATGATAACAGCCGGCGCAGGATTAGCGCTTTCGCCGCGGCTATTTGAGATTCTGGGCGCATCCGGCGATGCCGTCGCTTACAATATGAGCTATATAACGCCGATATTTCTCGGCGCCACGTTTTTCAATCTTGTTTTCATGTTTCACGCCGCGCTCGCCGCGCAAGGCGATACGCGTCCCTTTCGCAACTTCCTGATCTTGGGATTCCTGCTCAATATCGCCCTGAATCCCTGGTTTATATACGGAGGTTACGGTGTACCGGCTTTGGGTATCGCCGGCGTCGGTTTGGCAACCGCGATGATTCAGGCCTTCGGCGCCGTTTACCTGGGTTTCACCGCCTGGCGGTCGGACCTGTTTCGGCATTTTCGTCCGCGCATGCTCCTGCCCAATCCGCCGCGTTTTTTGTCGATCATGAAGCAGGGATTGCCACCGGCGCTTGACCTGAGCACAGTTTCGGTCGGTACTTTTGTCGTGACATACTTCGTCAGCCGCTTTGGCACAGAAGCGGTAGCCGCATTTGGCATTGCCAGTCGGATTGACCAGTTGTTTTGGCTTCCCCTAGTCGGCCTTGATGTTGCGACGCTGGCGCTCATCGCCCAAAACAATGGCGCGCGCCGCTACGACCGCATGTGGCAAGTCTTCAACACGGCTCTGCGTTACGGCATGGTTCTGATGATCGCCGGCGGCATCATCGTCTTCGTCTTCGCGCATCAACTCATCGACATCTTCACCGACGATTCAGCGATCATCTCGACCGGCATGGCATACCTGCGCATAAGCGTACTCGCCGCCTGGTCCAAACCCTTCGGATTCATCGGCTTCGCGGCCCTGCGCGGCATCAAGCGCCCATTGCTACCGATGGCAATCAGCATGACTCGGATGATTTTCTTGCCCGCTGCTGTGCTAACCGTCGTGATCGTATGGCTGGGAGCGGGATTGGAGATCATCTGGTGGACAATCATGTGGATAACAATTGCTACCGGTCTGGTCGCCTGGTATGCCGTCAATAAACTGATGCCGCGGGCGCCATCTAGCGACTGACTGTGATCGTCGTCAGAAACTCCAGATAGCGCCCGGTGGGCTCGCCGTCGGCGGTATAGATTTCAAGGTTCTGCAGAGCTGTGTTTTCGTCCGGTGGCAGCTCGTACATCCCCAGCAAGAGCGGATATTCTCCGGCCGGCAGGTCGCAGGGAATCATCAACTGACGTTCATCGAAGTAGGGACGGCCCGGCCGCCAAATTGAGGTCAAATAAACGCCGCCCGGTACGCTGTCGCTGTTGGCAGCTCCCTGTCCGTGTTGATCGACGATCACCAGCGTGGAACTGTACAGTTGCTCGATCTCGTTGTTGAGCGACCACCAACTGTCAACCGTAATAGTTTGGCAGGCCCCCACGTGATGATCGTCGTTGAGCCGCCAGTCCAGCAGGTTGAAGTCCGCGCCATAGCGCCAGCGCGTTCGCGTGTCAGCGGGATGGCGCCGGTATTCCAGCACTTCAATAGCTGTGTAGTATGTCTGGCCCGGGAAGTCGATGATCCCATAGAGCGTGTATTCCCCTTCGATGGCGTCAATCATGTTGCGCCCGCCGATAAAGTCCCGGGTGCGGATGATCCATAGCTTCTCGGCGTCGCCCAGCCAAGGTTGCAGGCGTCGCCAGTCTCCCTTGGCCAAGCCGGTCACAAAGACCTGTTCGTCAATGGCGCCGGGACCAAAATCGTCTTTGTCGGCGCGTTCCCAACTCACGTAGAAGATGTCGTCATCAGCGAATTCGATGCCGGTGCGTTGCTTCAGAAAATAATCGATAGCGATCCACTCCCAGGCTTGCTCGGTGATTATCAGCAGTCGATCCGCGCCGCGGTCGTAGTGTTGATCGATGTACTCCGCGAGTTCCCAATAGCCGGCGTTGCCATTATGCGAGCGAAACTGCGTGACAAAAGGCGCACAAAAGAATATCAAGGCAATCAGTTGCGCCTGCAGGGGCAGCCTGCGCAGGCCAACTGTCACGATCAACGCCAGGTATGGCGCGGTGATTAACAAGTTTCTCGGCGTTAAGCTCGGAACATAATTATTGACGAAGAACGTCAAGACCAGCATGGTGGCCAAAGAGAGCAGCAGCCAGCCTTCCCGCCACGCCCAGGCAAAGCGCATTCTGGAATCATTCGCGACCGGGCGTGGGCGCGCCAGTTTGTTCAGGATGCCAAAGACGCCAACTGCGAGCAGGAAATAACCGAGCGCCTCCGGATTGAAGCGAAAATGATCAATCCACTCGAGCAAGCCTTCCCAGGATGTTGTTATATTGTATTCAATGACACCTGATCGGCCGTAAAAGTTGATCCACGCTCGCACGGCGATGAGGAGCGCCAGCAGGACGAAAAGGACCGCGCCGCGTCGATACAGGTCGCGGTTCCAGCGGACGAAAACCAGTATGCAAAGCACTTGCGCGGCAAAGACATATATGACAAATGGATGCACATAGAAAGGCACAACGCCCAGTAGCAGAGCGAGTACGGCAATTCGGCGATCGGGTCGGCGGATAAAGCGCAGCAGCGCCCACTGGAAACCAACCGTACCCAGCGCCAGCGCCGCATAGGGACGCGCCTCGTGACTATAATATGTAAAGACACTATAAGTGCCCAGAACAAGCAGCGCTACCCAAGCCGACCGTCGGTCAAAGAGATCCGCCGCCAGCCGATAATAACATGCAAGCGCGATGACCGTAATCAGGCTGGAAAAATAGCGAACGATAATTTCGACATGACCGAAAAGATGTACCCAGATATCCTGCAAGACGTATTCCGGCGAAAAACGATAGAATATCTGCAGGACGTGATTCAAGAACCCTACGCGGTCGATATTTTCCAGCGCATATTGCACAATCCAGGCTTCGTCCTGGCGATAGGGGCGATCGCGGAAGTGATGCGCTTGAATAACGATGACAAACAATATGGTCGCTGCCGGCAGCAACAGTGTCAGGAGTCGCGCGATGGGATTACGAGTTGTGGTGGTCATTTCAGGTTTGCATTATAGCACTCTTTTCCGGTATATCCCTGCTGTGGCAAGGACTGGCGCAAAGGCGGCAAGGCGCAGTTTGATGCCCGGCCCAATTCCAGGGAGGACGCAATTGAAATGAGTATCGTGCGCTGCGCGTCCTGTGAGGGTTACGGTTGGTTCGAGGATGGAATCGGCGGCGAAGTCGAAGACTGCGACTGGTGCCGCGGCGTGGGTTATGTCTATCGTGAGGCATCCCGGGGCGACAGACCAATTCCCGCGGCCGACTTCGCTAAATTGTCGGAGGAGCTTGAGCGTCTGGAAGCAGATCGGATGCAGGAATTGGGCTACCGAGGCAAAGCGCGAAAGCCTTGGCAACAGGCGATACGCAAGAACACCGCGCTCGGAAATGATCCCTACGCGAGCGACCAAGATGACTGAAAAACACGGGGCTTCACTCAAGCTCGCGCAGTGATTCCGGATAGCCGCGTACTCAAGCGTATCCCGTTTCAGTTCCCTCGCGACGCAGTTCGTCGCGAAGGCAAGAGACTTCTACCTTCATGACGTCGATCCTAACAGTCTCAAGTAACCAAGGAAAATTCAGAACACCGCTATTCTAAGCTCTCCCCCGGCCCCTCCCCAAAGCTTTGCGGAGGGGAGTTAATTCGCTGAGTATTACGATTCTCTGCGTAACTAACCTGGTACTGCTCTGGTTCTGGCGCGTATGCCGGCTTCGCCAAGTCGCTGGATCAATTCGGCAATCTGCTACAGAGGAAGACTGCGCTGCGACAACCAGTACACCAGCACCACTGCCAAAATCAACTGCAGGAAAAATTGTTCGTAGCGCAAAGCTTTTGCTCCACTTCGCTCTAGCGGCCGAGCCGCCACAATTCGATATGGTGTAGATTGATCGAGACGCATTTCATTGACGTTGCTCGCTGGGACGGGCTTCGGCTGTGGGCCCCTTTCAATCGCGCGACGCGTTCCTTCAAGCGCTGCCGGGTTTGTTGGATCTTGCCGCGCCTATTGTCCAGTGATGGCTGCTGCTGTCAGGCCTCTTGAACGACTATCTGAACGCAAGCGCTGGCATGATTGCCGCGAAGCCGATACGCAAAGACGTGGTAAGAGCCGGCTGCCGGGCGACTCAAAGTCAAGGACAACACCCCGGAAACGACGTTTTCAAGTCCCTGCGCGAACACTTCGCCGTCTAGCAGGACCAAATAGCCGACTTCGTTGTCGTTGGCGATGGCTTGATCGCGGCAGCGAATGACCGGATCCGCTTCCCCTTCCCTCATGCTGGTCCTGGTTTCAAGCAACCGCAGAGTGTTGAAATGGTTCAGGATATCGCTGGCGCGACGCTGGTTGGCTGCGCTGTAATTGAGCAGGTGGATGCGAGATAAGCCGCCGCCGACCGAAATACCGCTGGTCGCCCTGCCCATAACCTGCCGCGCGATATGGTCGAGCAAGACGGCGTCAAACGTCCCTTCGCTGGTGATATCCATCGCTCAGATCTCCTTTGCCCAAAACTGCGGGTGCGTCGTCACGATGTCGATTGTCGCGGAATTGTCCCGACTAGTCTTCCAGCGCAATTTGAAGACATGGCTGCCCGGCGACAATCCGGGAATCAAAACGACAAAGCTCAGCGGCTTGAAACGAAATACTTCATGCTGCAGGGCGTTGTGGAACTGCGTAATGCCCTCGTCGGAAAAGTAGTTGCTGTCATCGACGGCGATGTTAAAGTATGTAGCTCTGCTGTCCCGGCTATGATGTATGGCCCCTGCGAAACCCAGCAGCAGATCTGCGCCGTGCGATTGCAGGGTCAATGACAGCTCCCGGGCATCAACATCGACCCATTCCGTCGCGGTTGTGCTGTAGTTTCTAGTGCCGCTCACGACGCGACTGGCGCTGCTGTCAATGCGGTCCTTGAGATGATTCTGGTTGTCCCGAACATAGGTATTCAGGTCAACCGACGTGAGCGGTTCGCTCGTCCAGGTCTTGGGCGTTGTCCATGCCATGGCCATCCCTCTCTGCTAAGGTTACAGTTGCCGTAGTATAGCACATTTGTTCTAAGAAAGGGCGGCCAAATGTTCACGGTTCGCGAAATCCGTGCGGAACACCGGCAACGAGCAATGCAGCGCGAACTGTCCTCAAATGCTGGGAAGATGCCCTCTTTTTGCCCCCTTTTTGGGTAACAGTATAGATACAGTATGTATATGGGGGGGGTACCCCCCCAGATCGGACATTGATCTTTAGCCGGAAAGCGGGCGACCAGATTGGTCGCGTAGACACAGACCGCCGGTCGCCCGCTGCCGCTTCGACATGTGATTTCCGGCGACATGATATGTCGCCCCTACCTAGCTTGT
>JAPOOU010000023.1 GCA_026713245.1 Chloroflexota bacterium | reverse complement strand
GCCGCCAGGATGCTGACGCCGGTCACAACCCCGATAACCGCCACCATCATCAGCAGCATATGCAAGATGCTTATACGCTGGATTGAGCGCCAGAATTCGGCGTCAAATGCGTCCCCGGAAGCGGTGCGCATCTCGCTGACGCGTTGTGAAATGCGCCGTTGCAGCGCATAGATCACTAGGGCCAGCACTGTCGCGAAATAGGGAATCGATTGCGGCAACTGCGACGGGATCTCCAGCGAGCCGATACGGATGCCTAGGGCGTCGAAAAAGCCGAAAATGGACGAGGCGATCATCGTGCCGATGGGAGTGCCGCCGCCCAGCGACGGCGTGACCAGGGCGATAAAACCGCGACCCGCCGTCATATCGCGCTGGAAGAGCTGCAAGTAGCCCATGCTCATGTGGATGCCGCCCAAGCCGGCGAAGAAACCGCTGATCAACAGCGCCGAGTAACGAATGCGCTTGACGTTGATGCCGACCGATGCCGCCGCCTCGGGATTTTCGCCGACCGCGCGCAAGTGCATGCCAAAGGGCATGCGATAAAGAAAGAATGTCACGAAGAAGACGGCGACGAAGGCCACCCAGGTCATAACGCTCTGATTGTCAAACACGCCGAAGATGAAGCCGCCGATGATGGGTATCTGGTTGATGAATTCCGGGAGTTGAATGAAGGGCATCTGCAAGCTGGCCAGGGTGCTGGTATTGCCGCGGTCCCCGGTCAACTCGAACATGATGGCGACCGTGGCGGACGAGCCGAAGATATTCAGCGCGATGCCGGACAGGAATAAATCGCCTTTGAGATCCAGATGGAAAAGCGCGAGCACAAAGGACAGCAGCAGCGATACACATACGCCCAGCAACAGTCCCAGCCAGGGTCCGATCGTCAAGCCCGTTTCGGCGCCGAACCAGTCTTGCGCATAAGCGCTGACCACCACGCCGGTGAAGGCGGAGGACAGCATCATGCCTTCCAGACCAATGTTGAGCACGCCGGCTTTTTCGGAAATCAGCGCGCCCAGCGACGGCAGCAGGATCGGCGTGGTCACGCGCAGGATGGCGGCGAGAAATACAGCGCTGAAAATGCCGTCAATGACGTTCTCAAACATCGCTACCCTCCACGGCTGCCACGGCGTGTCCGCTTTCGTCGATATCGGCGCGCTTCTGTCGTTGTTGGAAGAACGTGACCAGCGCTTCGGCGGTGATCAGCAAGATGATGATGGCCTGGATCATGCGCACCACTTCGAAGCTGACATTGGCGTCGCGCTCCATAAATTGCGCGCCCGCCCGCAAGTAGGCGTACAACAAGCCGGTGAATGGCACCACCAGTACGTTCAAGCGCGCCAGCAAGGCGACCACCACCCCTTCAAAAGCCAGCGCGAACGATATGTTCAAGATCAATTGTCGATGGATGCCGGTGGCCAGGTGCATCCCCGCCAAACCGGCAACGATACCGCTGATGGCCATCACCAGCATGATCGTTCGCCGCGAGTTGACGCCGCCGTAATCGGCGAATTTGAGGTTGGAGCCGATTATGCGAATCTCGTAACCAAGCGGCGTGCGCCGGATCAAGAGCCAGGAGATGAAAATGACGATGACCACTACAAAGACGCCGATGGTGACCTGCGTCTTTTCCACGATGACCGGCAATATCGCGTTGTCGGTGAATTTGCTTGATGCGACATAACCGGCGTTAGGCGGCTTGAGTTGAAAGTTGAGCACCATCTCGAAAAAGCGGGTCGCGATAACGTTGAGCATCAGCGTCGAGACCAATTCATTGGCGCCGAGATAGGCTTTCAGCGCGCCGGGGATCAGTCCGTATATGAAGCCCGCCGTGCCCGACGCCAGGATGATGATAGGAATCAAGAGGATGCCCGGGATATGCGGCGAGTTGAGGGCGATAATGCCGGATACCAGAGCGCCGAAATAGAGCTGTCCTTCGGCGCCCAGGCTGAACTGCTGCGCGCGAAAGACGATCGCGAATGACAGGCCCAGCAAGATCAGCGTGATGGAGTCTTGTATCCAGACGCCCCAGCGATTGACACGCTCGATCGGGCCCAGCAGCAGCGCTTCGAAAGCCAGTTGAGACTGGCTCATCGCTTCGGAGAGCACCGTGCCCGTCTCGATCTCCTCGGGTCGCGAATAAAGCGTGTAGACGCCGTCGCCGGGCAGCACATAGCCTTCGATGACAGCGTCTTTCATGCTGACGAGATCGTCAAAACTTTCGTCCACCTGGGTCATGGTGGCGGATGTGGCAGATGCCAGAACAGCGCCGGAGTCGTTGCGCAATTCGACCAGCACATCGACCTCGGATCGGCGATTTTTGGCATACGCGAGCAGCGAGACGACATCCCCTTCGCTCCCGGCAAATGTCCAGGCGATCTCGCTGACGGGCGCGACCACGTTAGGTTTATTGAAATGCCCGCCCCGGCGCTTGTTGTATTCCAGATCGACATCGTCGATTTCGGCCGGCTCGGCATCAGAAACCACCTGCGCGCGGAACTCGCCACTTACGAAGCGATCAGCGGCGTCGAGGTTAAAGACGAACGTGACGATGAATCCCAATATGAGCGCCACAATGACTGTAAGCAAGACGCGTATGGCCTGCCTGCGCAGTTCCACAACAAAGAGCAAGATGCAAGCGCCCACCAGCACATTGACCAGCAGGATATTCTGCCAGGTTGGGGTGCCGGTCATCTTTTCCATCGAACCGTCGAACATGGTGTTGGTGATGAAAAGCGTGACCAGTATGCCGGCCAGTCCGCCGACGATCAGCAGGAGATTGGTCCTCAATGATGTCATGCGTATCGCTCCATTTCGGCCGCGTCCTGCCGTTCGGCGCCGAGCATATAATAGCCGATGCGCTCCTCGGTCAGGCTCTCGTCATTGGGGAATATGCCGACGATCTCGCCTTCGTACATCACCATGATGCGGTCGGATAGCTTCATCACTTCTTGCAGGTCGGCCGAAATCAGCAGAATGGCAAGCCCGCCGGTGCGTTGATCGACCAATTCCTGATGGATGAACTCGATCGCGCCGATATCGACGCCGCGGGTGGGCTGGGCGGCGATCAAAAGCTTGGGCGTCGAGGACAATTCGCGGGCGACAACAACTTTCTGCATATTGCCGCCGGAAAGCGCGTTGACCGGGATGGCGCCGTCCGGCGCAATGATGTTGAACTCGCGGATCAAGTCGACGCCGTTCTCGACGATGGAATTGATATCCAGCAAACCGCGCCGGGTAAATGGTTCACGATAATAACGATCAATAATCAAGTTGTCTTCAATAGAAGAGGTCAGGGCGACGCCGTTGGTCAGGCGATCTTCCGGGATATGCGCCACTTGATGCTCGCGAACGGAACGAGGGCCATGGCCCAGGATCTGTTCGTTGTTGATATAGGCTTCGCCGGTGGTGGGCGGACGCAAGCCGGTCAGCACCTCGGTGAGTTCTGTCTGTCCGTTGCCTTCTACGCCGGCGATGCCGAGGATCTCGTTCTCATAGACGCTGAAGCTGACGTGTTTGAGCAGTTGATGACCGCTGTCGTCGGCATAGGTCAAGTGGATCACATCCAGCACGGGCATGCCGCGCGCCACCTCCGGACGATCGACCTGCATGAAGACCTCGCGCCCGACCATCATGCGCGCCAATTCGCGCTCATCCGTCTCGGCGGTATTGGCCGTGCCGATCACCCGGGCGTCGCGCATGACCGTGACGCGGTCGGATATTTCGATCACTTCCTTGAGCTTGTGCGTGATGAAGATGACAGTCTTGCCGCCCTCGACCAGATT
>JAPOOU010000034.1 GCA_026713245.1 Chloroflexota bacterium | reverse complement strand
TTGGTATCGCTGCGTTTGTTGTAGAGGGAATTGGGGCGGCAAGGTTTTTCTTGTACGATTTACGTAGAAATCGCAGTTCGGTTAGAATGGCGCAATCGTCCAAACCGCAATCCTCTAAGCCACCGGAATAGTCTGATATCGACTCCTAGCTACTAACCCGCTCGTAAACCCGCGCCGCGCCCTGTTCGAAAGCCAGCTTCAAGGGCAAATCGGGAAGATCGACCCCGGCAGAAGGCTGGAATACATAGTCCACTTCTTGTTCCTCAACAAGCCCATTGAGTTTGTCCCACTCAAAGTAGGCCACCGCGCGAAAATCGACCGCGCGCCGCTCGGCGACGACTGGCAGCCAGCCCTCGCCATCGGCTGACAGCAATGTCGCGTCGGCTGGCGCGTTGTCGCGTATCCAGAGCATGGCCGCGTAATCGTCGTGCGTCAAGGTCTGCTCCGGCAAGTTCAAGAGCGGTCGCAGGGATGTCACGATCGGCTCGAAGGCGATGCCAAGCGCAAGAAGCAGCAGCGCGGTCGTGGCGATCAGCGGATATGCCAATTGGCGCAAGCGACGCTTGAGTTTTTGGGGCAGGTTTGTTTCCCACAGGCGCAGCAAAGCCAGGCCGCCGAACCAACTGAAGGGCAAGATTGTGCCGTGCCGCGCCATGTTCGGCGCGTTGACGAGCGCGCCAATCGGCGGCAGTAGCTTCCCGATGAATCCGACCAGGGAAAACTCGAGAATCAGCGCGAGCCAGAGCAGCATCAGCAGCGATACTTGCCGAAGAGGTCCCGGATCGCGCAAGGCGATTGTGATGCCCCAGACCGCCAGCGGAATGATGACGATGCCGTTCCCGATGACGATATCTGCCAACAGGTTCAGGTCGGCCGGGTAGGTCGAGGCTGAAATGGGGAAGATGAGCGGCAGGCTGTTATACAGCCAGGGCGAGATACCGAGCAGCGCCACGAGCGGTAACCCGATTGTATATCCCCAGCGCGACTGGCGCGTGAAATCCGCGCTGAATCGCGCCCAGCTCAGCAGGCAAAGCAGTGCAAAGCCTAGCATGGCGATGATGCTGATGCTAAGGCTGGTATAGAATACAGCGCCAATCATCAAGCCGCCGGCAATCAGATCGGCCAGGTTGAATTCGCGCAGAAAGCGGAGCGCATAAACCAGAAAGGCTTTCAAGAAGAGCAGCGCCAGCAGTTCGGCAAAATGCCCGTCAAGGTAGCTGAGGTGAATACTGCCAGACATCAGAGTCGCGATTGCCAGCGCCCGTCCCAGACGCTTGTCGCGCAACTCCGACCCAAAGTCATAAGCCAGCCAAACCAAAAGATATACGGATATAGCCGCCAGGCTCAACTGAATCAGAGGTATCGGCCGGCTCAATTGTCCGCTGAGATAGGCGGAAAGCGCGTGAAAGCCGGGTGAGACAATCACCTGGCTATGCGGATCGAAGGGCGCCAGCGAGCGAAACGATTCTCCATGCAATGTTGTCAAGCTGTGGAAGCCGATGATTTGGCCCTGTGTGCCCAAAGCCGCCGGCAGATGAACCAGGGGTATGATGATGGCAATGGCCACCAGCGCAAAAAAGGCCAGGTCTTGTGGACCGGGCCAGCCTTGATCGCGGTCCGACAGTTGCTCGCCTCGGGCTTCAGCGCGCGCCTGCGCTGTCGACAATGTGCCACCCAGCACCACGCCCGAAAGCAGGGCGAATAGCAGGTAATCGACCGCCAGCGTATCCCAGGCGAATGCTTCGGCATAGAATACGGCGCCGCCCACGATCAGCGCCAGGCAGAGCGTCGCCGCCAGCGCGACGCGCGGCTGTGCGCTGCGCCAGGCGGGGGAGAGCATCGCGCCCGCTCCCAATAGCACCGCAGCTACTATGAAGACGACGAAGAGGCTCATTTGAAATGGATGTAGCTACCAGATGCGCTGAACTTGGTAGCGATTGAAAGCGGCGTCGTTGGTGATGACAGGCAAACCTTCAACCTGCGATTGCGCGATGAGCAACCGATCGAATGGGTCTCGGTGAATGAGGGGCAGGTCGGCGACCCGCTTGAGATGGGATATGCTGATGTTGCGAATTCTGAAACTGTTGCTCAGCAGCGCTGTGTCTATAAACTGTGCGAACGGAGAGGGAATCTCTAGCTTACCAGTTCTGGATTTGATTGCCATTTCCCATATTGTCGCGATACTCACATAAGAAGTGTTATTTGGATCGGAGATGAGAACGCCTGCTGTAGCGCTCAAGGAATTGTCACCTGTTACATACCACAAGAATGTACATGTATCGAGCAACAGATTCATTTCGTGGAAGCTTGGAACTCGGGAAGCGGATCGTTAAAATCCGGAGCTATCTTTACTTTGCCGCGCATAATGCCCGCTTTTGGCGCCCCCTCCGAGGCAAGCGCGATTAGTACAAGTTCAAATATGTTACTGTCATGTCCCTCGATGTAAACTGTCTCGCCCTGCTCGGCAGATTTTAGCAGTTGCGCTAGATTGGTTTGCGCCTCTTCTACGGTGAATGTTTTCATTTTTCATCACTCCTCAGGTTTCGCTCACTTTGCCGCGTAGATGGAACCTCTGACGGGAAGGTGTATCCAGCAGATAGTTCATTCAACGTATGGCGTAAACTCTGGCATTGGCGCGTCGAATTCTTCGGCAATCTTTATCTTGCCCTTCAAGCTGCCCGGTTTGCGCGGTTTGTTGGAAGGCAATGGCTTGAGTACCAGTTCGTAATCTTGATTGTCACTGCCCGTAATAATGACCGTGAGTCCCTGTAGAGCATGTTCCAGCATTTCTTCAAAGTTTGCTTTTGCGGATTCCGTTGTGTAGTTCTTCATGCGGCTACTCCCACGAGTCTAGCTTCAATCCGATTATACAACAGTGTTAGAAGAACTCAACGAGCCATGGCATCTCGCAACGATCCGCCCGGCTCACCCGCTCCTATAAGGCTTGTCCGGTACTAGAAGCTTGGCGCGCAATTTGCCCTCAAATGCTGGGAAAATGCCCTGATTTTGCCCCCTTTTTGAGTAACAGTATAGATACAGTATGTATATATGGGGGGGGGTACCCCCTGCCCGGATCGGACATGCCTGTTTGACAGCGGCAGGCTGTCGGCAGGAAAGCGGGAAATGCTGTGGCGATTGCGGGCGAGCCAAGGGTCACGTAGACATAGACCTTCGATCGCGTAGGGCGCGCAGGGCGCGTAGACACAACCCTTCGACACTGACCGTCGACTTTGACCGCCGGCCGCCCCTACATTTTTTTGCGCTCTGGCGGGCGACCTGATAGGTCGCGTAGGTCGCGTAGACACTGACCGTCGACACTGACCGCCGGCCGCCCCGGCAATTT